>NZ_JAMXSP010000049.1:0-12937 GCF_025457485.1 Hallella absiana | reverse complement strand
TAAGAGACAATATGGATGAAGATGAGATCATACAACTTCTGCCATACCAATACAAAAAATCCCGGGAATAACCTCGGGATTTTTTGTTTGATTACAGGACGGCCTAAATTGAATGGTTACGAAAGGACAGGTACTCCCGCAAGAATGTTACTGTAAAGATTATGGGGACAAGTTCCAATGCGCAAGAATTGCTTGCCTTGGAACGCAAGGCTCGTGAGTTTATAGACTCGCAGCTTGGCCAGCCTATTCCGATGGACTATCATTATCCTTTCGAAGACGATCTTGAGAGCTTCCTCTCTGGTATTTCCAACACGCAGATTCAAGTGATTGGTCCCGAACTTATCTATGGACGGCTTTACGACAAGATAGGATATGGAGGGATAGACAATGAGATGTTCCGTCATTTGGTAATTTGTCGTCTATTCAATCCGGGCAGCAAACTCCGCACGGTGGAGTATCTCCGCCAATATCTGAACAAAGACTACGACGTGGATGCCATATACAAGTTCCTTGACAACCTTTGCTTCCGAAAAGACAAGGACTGCAAGAAGGACGCTTCCGGCAAAGTTATCAAGCCTGTTGGTAATGATATAAAGCACGATGTGGAACGCATATCCTATGCCTACACAAAGAAAATATGTGGCGGCGAAATAAGCGTAGTGTTCTATGATATGACTACTCTTTACTTCGAGGCTGCGCAGGAAGACGACCTCCGCAAGACCGGTTTCTCTAAGGACGGCAAGCATTCGTGTCCTCAGATTTTCCTTGGCCTGCTTGTCACCACGGGCGGCAATCCAATAGGCTACGGAATTTACGAAGGGAATATACACGAGGGCAAGACGCTTGTACCGATGATAAAGGACCTGGCCGGGCGACACGGATTCGACCATCCCGTAGTTATAGCCGATGCAGGTCTGCTTTCCAAGAAAAATATAGAAGACTTGGAGGCTGAGAAATACGAGTACATACTTGGTGCGAGGGTTAAGAGCGAGACTGCAGAGGTAAAGGAAGCAATACTTGGAATGAATCTAGAAAATGGCGATGTGAGGTGCATAGACAAGGCGAATGGCGTCAGGCTCATTGTTTCCATGAGTGACAAACGGGCTGCAAAGGATGAGGCAATGAGAAAGAAAGGACTTCAGAGACTCGAAAAGCGCTTTCAAACCGGCAAGTTGACAAAAGCAAACGTAAACAACCGCGGCTACAACAAGTATCTGAAGATGGATGGTGATGTGAGTGTTACGATTGACATGGACAAGTTCAACGCTGATGCCGCATGGGACGGAATCAAGGGATATGTCACGAACACGAAACTCTCGGATGCGGAAGTCATATCCAATTACTCCAACCTATGGTTTATCGAGAGAGCCTTCCGTATGAATAAAGGAGACCTCCGTGCACGTCCAATTTATCATCGGTTGCACAATCGCATAGAAGCACACATCTGTATATGCTTTACGGCCTACACAATTATGTTGGAACTTGAACGAGAGCTGAAGGATGCCAACTCAGATATAACACTATACCAGGCAGGACGGCTGACCAAAACTATGTACCAACTGAACTACAAAATGCCCAACAGCCATCGCACAAAATCCGCTCATCGCCAATGACCCGTTCCTCCTCTACAGCGGCGTGCCTAACATCGACCCCTCAGAGGTCGGCACATCCTCAGAGTTTGACTACGGAGCCATTGAGCGTGGCCAGGCCGTGTCCACCCGCTCCTTCGGTTTCTCGGTTAACTTAACATTCTAATCACTGCATCATTAATTAATTCTGCATCCATAATATTGCATAATATGAAAAAGATATTATATAAGGCAGCTGTCCTCGTGGCAGGTGTGTTCCTGATGGGTAGCTGTGGTGACTTTGGTGACATCAACACCGACCCGAACAACCCCTCCCAGGCCACTACGGAAGCATTGTTTGCTTTCTCCCTGCGCTATGTCCCTTACTTCGTCATGCAGCGCAGTTACAACCCGGAGTTTTTGCTCTTCCCCCGCTATATCGCTGAGCGCCAGAACGTGCAGTACGGCCGTTACAACGACACGCAGTTCTCCACAAAGAACTTCTATCGTTACACGTTGAAGGATCTTCAGACAATCATCAACATGAACGAGGGCAGCGAGAAGAACACCTCCAATGTTGAGGCATTCGGTTCCAACGCAAATCAGATTGCCGCTGCCAGCACCCTGAAGGACTTCTACTTCATGGGCCTGACCGATGCCCTCGGCATGATTCCTTATTCTGAGGCACTCAAGGGTGACAGCGGCAACTATACGCCGAAGCTCGACGCGCAGAAGGACATCTACAACGGCTTGGAGGCCGACCTCGTGGCTGCCTATGCCAAGTTTGATGCCTCGGGCTCGCTCAACGCCACCTACGACTATATGTACAAGGGTGACATCAGCAAATGGAAGAAGCTCAACGCCACCATACGCATGATGCTCGCCATCAAACTCGCTGACGTTGATCCTGCCACAGGAAAGGCGTGGTTCCAGCAGGCCTACAAGGACGGAGGCATCGAGAGCAACGACGACAACTTCGTCTACACCTTCTATGGCAACGCCGACAACGAGAACCCGTTGTACACGAACATCGTCACAGAGGGCCGTAAGGACTTCTGTCCGTCAACGGACATCGTGGACATCATGAACAAGTACAATGATCCTCGCCGCGCCGCTTACTTCACGAAGAATGCCGATGGCATCTACAAAGGTATTCCCTTGGGCATCACTTCTTCGGACGTGACCAACTACAACAAGGACAACTCCGACTTCAATCCCAACATGTATAAGCAGGGTGCTCCGTTCATCATCTTCTCAGCTGCCCGCACACGCCTCGTTGAGGCTGAGGCTGCCCTGCGCGGCTGGATCGACGCTGATGCCAAAACGCTGTATGAGGAGGGTGTCCGTCTGTCTATAGCAGCGAAGTTTGACCTCGTGAGTGGCACGGCACCGTCGGAGAGCGAGATCAGCGCTTACTTGGCCCAGAGCGGTGTGGCCTTCACGGGCACCGATGCTGAGAAGCTGAGCCTCATCGCTACCCAGCGCTATATCAACGGTTACTTCGAGGATGGCATTGAGGCCTGGTCCGACTGGCGCCGCTTGGACGCACCTGACCTGACGATCGGTCCGAGCAGCTTGCTGGAGCACATCCCGTATCGTTGCACCTACGATAACAACGACCGCAGTGAGAGCACGGCGGCTTACGAGGCGGCTGACAAGGAGCAAGGTGCCGACAACACCGACACCCGTGTGTGGTGGGATGTGAAAGACAACGCCGCACAGCGGAAGCAATAATACGAAGGTATATCCGAAGAAGTCCGGACTTCCGGACTTCATAAAGAAAAAACCAGTCCTTGGGGGACTGGTATAATTTCTCTCTGTTCTTGGAGCCTGGCCTGGAGAAGGTCGGGCTCCATTTGTTTAGGTCAGCATATCGGCAAAACAGTACATAAACAGCAAGCGCGTTGCAACATTTCTGTCGCAACGCGCTTGAATCGTTTTCAGATGTTCTCTCTTATTTTCTGTACTTGCAGCAGCCTGGGAGCTTGTTGTAAGTAGCGGCAGAAGCCTTGGCTTTGTCAGTGTCGTGACCAGCGGCAGCTACAGCCTTCTCTATCTTGTTAAGATTTGTCTTGCTGTCATCGAAGACTACGCTGCAAACCTTCGTGTCTTTGTTCCAGGCTGCGGTGAGTACGCCGGGAACAGCCTTGGCTGCTTTCTGGATACGAGCCTGGCACTTCTCACACTTACCCTGAGCCTTGAAGGTCTTCTTCACGGTCTTGGCCTGAGCAGAAGCAACCATTGCCAAGGCGGCAACAAACATCAATACTGTCTTCTTCATAATTTTTCCTTTCTAAATTGATTATTACTTGATAATTAAGTCAGATAAAAAGAGGTTATCCTTACTTTTTCGGCAAAATTACAAAAAAAACGATGAGACCCAACAATATTCCCAATAAATTTTGCTAATTTTGCAAATTGTAAGATTGTATAAGCTTCATAGAGAACATATCTTCGTTACAGCCTATGGCAAGACGTATCAGTGCATATCTCACGATTCTGCTCTTTCTGATCGCGGTATCAGGATTGCAGATCAATGTTCATTACTGTGGTGATGAACAGATGTTCATGGTGCTGAACGGCATCAACGTTCACAGTTTTGCCGATGCCGCTGACGACTGTTGCCACGGGGGCAATGATAAATGCAGCGGCTGTCATGACAAGGCTCACTTCGTACAAGTAAAATCTCATTTCGCCCGCGGTCAGACCATAGACCTCACCCCAAGTCTTTACGATGCCAATTGGTTCCATGGCGATCTGCCCGCCTTGTGGCAGCCGCTCTCATGGAGCGCTCTGACCTGTGAGACGGAATCGTCCTCACATTATTATATACCTCCGGCTCCACCTGGACTTTTTGTGGAGCCTCATGGTTTGCGCGCGCCTCCGAGAGGTTGACAACACGCATTACAGGGGCGGCCACAGGAGGCTCCCTAAAGCGAAACCTCACTTTTTTACGCAAATCAATAATTTATGGTAAACAAAATTATAGGCTATTTCCTACGCAACCGCATCATCTCGCTGTTCGTGCTCCTCGCCGTCATCTTTGGCGGCTTGGCTACCATGCCTTTCGACTGGGGTACGGACGACATCATCCCGCGTGATCCGGTGGCGGTGGATGCCATTCCCGATATCGGAGACAACCAGCAGATTGTCTCCACCGACTGGATGGGGCACTCTCCGATGGATATTCAGGAGCAGATCACCTATCCGCTCACAACAGCTCTGCTCGGCATACCGGGCGTCAAGACGATACGCTCATCGTCGATGTTCGGCATGTCATTCATATACATTATTTTTAATGACAACGTTGAGTTCTACTGGAGCCGCTCGCGCATCCTTGAGAAACTCAACTCCCTCCCCGCAGGCCTTCTTCCCGACGGCGTGCGCCCCACGCTCGGTCCCGATGCCACGGCCCTCGGACAGATTTATTGGTACACGCTTGAAGGCCGCGACCCCAAGACGGGCAAGCCCACCGGCGGATGGGATCCGCAGGAGCTCCGTACGATACAGGACTACTACGTGCGTTACAGCCTTTCGTCGGCTGAGGGCGTGTCGGAGGTCGCCTCTGTAGGCGGCTTCGTCAAGGAATATCAGGTAGACCTCGATCCCGATGCCATGCGCGCTTATGGTCTGAATCTCATTCAGATCATGAAAGCGGTGAAGAACTCCAACATCGATGTAGGAGCCGGCACCATGGAGGTCAACCGGGCCGAATATCTCATCCGTGGATTAGGATACGTAAAGAAGCTCTCCGACCTGGAGAACGCGCCTATCACCTCAAGCAACGGTGTGCCCGTGCGCATCAAGGATGTAGCCAAGGTCAGTTTTGGGCCAGCCGACCGCCGCGGAGGTCTTGACAAAGAAGGCCAGGAGGCCGTGGGTGGCGTTGTCGTGGCACGCAACGGCAGCAACCCGATGCAGGTCATCAACAACGTCAAGGACAAGATCAAGGAGATGGAGAGCGGACTGCCAGAGAAAGTGCTGCCCGACGGTACCCACTCTAAGGTCACCGTCGTACCTTTCTACGACCGTACCCAGCTCATCAAGGAGACTATCGGCACGCTGGAGAGTTCGCTGACCCACGAGGTGCTTATCTGTATCATCGTGGTGCTTATTCTGGTGCTTAACCTCCGGGCCTCTGTCGTCATCGCCACCATGCTTCCCTTGGCTGTGCTCTGTACGTTCATCGTGATGAAGCTATGTGGCGTGGAGGCGAACATCGTCGCCCTGTCGGGTATCGCCATCGCCATCGGTGTGATGGTCGACGTAGGTGTCGTCTTCATGGAGAATGTCGTGCGTCATGTACAGAGTGACGACCGCGACACTGTGACAGGCGAGGTGGTATGGCCACGCGGCAAAGCATTGGAAGACACGATTCTCTCCGCCGTGAGCGAAGTGAGCTCCGCGGTAATGACAGGTATGGCGACAACCGTCATCTCCTTCCTCCCGGTGTTTGCCATGCAGGCCCAGGAAGGCAAGATGTTCCATCCGTTGGCCTTCACGAAGACCTTTGCCCTGCTCTCTGCACTCATTCTCGGACTGGTCATCCTTCCCACCCTCGCCTATTGGATCTTCTCGCTGCGGATGCCGCGGCAATGGGCGATGCGCCTCTTCCGTGGCAAGCCCGCACCGAAGACCGTCAAGATAGGACGATGGCAGTTCAAGACCAACTATCTCACCGTAGCTGTCATCGTGCTTTTCGCTACCTACATTCTTACCGGTCACTGGATGCCCTTAGGCCCGAAGAACGGCATGATGCTCAACATGTTCTTCGTGCTTGCCATCATCGGTGTGGTCCTGGCGCTGCTGTGGCTCATGGTCATCTATTATGAGCGCATCCTCCGCTGGTGCCTCGACAACCGTTGGAAGTTCATGCTCATCCCGATGCTGACCCTCGTTGCCGGTGCCATGATCTGGAAGCATACAGGCTCTGAGTTCATGCCGACACTCGATGAAGGCACGTTCATGCTCATGCCGACAAGCATGCCCCACTCCGGTGTGGAAGAGAATCTCGACCTCTGTCGTCAGCTCGACATGCGTGTGAGTGCCATCCCCGAAGTAGAGAGCGCGGTGGGCAAATGGGGACGCACAGAGTCGGCGCTCGACCCCGCTCCGATACAAATGTATGAGGTCACGGTCAACTATCGTCCGGAGTATATGCTCGACGACGACGGTCAGCGCGCACGCTTCAAGACGGACATTCACGGACGGTTCCTGCTCAAAGGCGGCAAGACCTACGACCCGGCGAAGGAGTTCCGCATCATACCGCGCGACTCGCTCATACCCTCCTCTCACGGCGAATACCTGCGCCAGTGGCGCGACAATATCCATACAGAGGACGACATCTGGAATGAGATAGAGAAAGCCAGTAACCTTCCCGGACTGACGGGCTCGCCCAAGCTCCAGCCTATCGCCACGCGCCAGGTGATGCTCTCAACGGGTATGAAAGCAGCCATGGGACTGAAGGTTTATGGGCCCGACTTGGAGAGTATCGAGAAAGTCGGCCTGCAGATGGAGAAAGCTCTGAAAGACCTTCCGCAGATCAACCGCTCCTCGGTCTACTATGATCGTGCCGAGGGCGCGCCTTATATAGAGATCACGCCAGACCGTGAGAAGCTCGGGCGCTACGGCATCCAGCTCGGCGACGTTCAGAGCGTCATAGAGACAGCGGTTGGCGGCATGAGCGAAGGCACGACGGTGGAAGGCCGTGAGCGCTTCCCTATCCGTGTGCGCTATGCACGTGAACTCCGCGACAATCCCGATGCACTTTCGTCAATCCTCGTACCCGCGGCCGACGGCACGCAGATCCCGTTGGGACAGGTGGCCTCAATCAGATTCACGCCGGGTGCTTCCATGATCTCCTCGGAGAACACGTTCCTCGTAGGTTACATCACCTTCGACAAGAGTGACTCCAAGGAGGCAGAGGTCGACGTGGTCAACGCGGCAAAGAAGCATATCGACGAGCTCGTGGCTGCGCACAAGATCAATCTTCCTAAAGGCGTGAGCTACCGCTTCGCCGGAAGTTATGAACAGCAGGTACATGCCGCCAAGCGACTGAGCATCGTCATCCCGATAGCTCTGCTGCTCATCTTGCTCATCCTCTATTTTCAGTTCAAGAGTATCACAGCCTCGCTCATCCATTTCTCGGGTGTCTTCGTCGCTTTTGCAGGTGGTTTCATCCTCATGTGGCTCTATGGTCAGCCTTGGTTCCTCAACTTCTCCGTCGCCGGCATCAATCTTCGCGACATGTTTGGCATGGGTCAGATCAACCTCTCCGTCGCCGTGTGGGTGGGCTTCATCGCACTCTTCGGTGTAGCCACCGACGATGGTGTGCTCATGGGTACCTATATCCATCAGACATTCCAAAAACGTCATCCGCAGACGAAGGAAGGCATTCGTGAGGCGGTTGTCGAAGCAGGAAAGAAACGTGTGCGTGCCGCCTGCATGACGACGGCAACAACGCTGATCGCCCTCCTCCCCGTGCTCTCGTCTACGGGTAAAGGCTCCGACATCATGGTGCCGATGAGCATCCCGACATTTGGCGGTATGCTTATCCAGACCATGACAATGTTTGTCGTGCCGGTGATGCAATGCTGGTGGAGAGAGGGAGCTCTCCGCAAAAACAGGGAAAACAATCGCATACAACCATCATAAAATATGAGAACAGATAAAACTATATATACACGCTGCCGGCTGTTGCTGTTGATGTTCTTCGTTATCACAATAGGTGCCCAGGCCCAGTCCTCCGACAGCCTTGCAACCTACATCGCTGCCGCTATCCGCAACAATCCCGCGGTGATAGGCGGATACAACGCTTATAAGGCACAGGTGATGAGCGCGTGTGGCGCGGGATCACTCAACGACCCCACTATACAGGTGGGTGTCTTTCCGAAGAGCATGCAGCATGTCAACGGCAAGCAGATAGCGACGTTCACCATCATGCAGATGTTCCCTTGGTTCGGCACACTGAAGGCCGAGCGTGAGAACATGGAGTACAAGGCCGAGAGTGCCTATCAAAAGTTTCGTGCCGACGGCATAGCCCTGGCTTATGACGTGCAGAAACAATGGTACGCCATGCTCGCCACACAAGAGAAGATCAAAGCTGTCAAGGGTAAGATCAGCCTGCTCGAAGACATCAAGAAGCTCGCGCTGCTCACTTACAAGACGCAGAGCCGCATGCGCAACGCAAAGATGAGCGATCAGCTGAGATTAGAAGCCGAAGAGCAGAACCTCGAGGAACAGATAGCGAGTCTCGAGGCAAAACTGGCGCTACAGCGTCAGCAGTTCAACATCGTGATGCACCGCGATGCCAATGCACCACTCGTCGTTCCCGACACCATTGCGCTTCGCGAGATGCCTTCCTTCTCTTGGAACGACATCGAGGCTCAAGACCCGCTGCTGCAAAAGTCAGTGGCAGACGGCAAGGCTTTCGAGGCACAAGAGCGGCTCGCTACGAACATGGGTAAGCCGACGTTCAGCGTAGGACTGCAGTACATGCTCAACGGCAAAGTGATGAATCCGAAGATGGAGAACATGAACGGCATGGATATGGTCATGCCGATGGTAACAGTCTCCGTGCCTATCTATCGGAGAAAGATCTACATGAGCAAGGAAGCGGCCAAGCTCAACAAGATCAGCACCGACTACGCTTACCAGAACCGTCAGGATGCGTTGAAAAGCGAATACCTGAGCATTGGGCAACGCGCCGAGGACGTGAAGCGAAAGGTAGAGCTCTACGACAAGGAAGTAGAGATCCTCGACCGCACGCTGAGCCTGATGAATACGGAATATGCCACAGGATCAACCTCACTTACCGATATTCTTGAGACCAACCGTCAGTATATCGACTACGCGCTGAAGAAGGCAGAGGTTTATGCTGACTACAACACACTCGTAGCGGAATATGAGAAGATGGCAAGTCGATACGATTATGCCACACGTGCTGAGAATCCGCGAAAGAAATAACAAAAGGACAATATCATGAACAAGATAAAAGATTTCATCATACGCCACAAGATGACCTTAGTCGTCCTCTTCGGCCTGGCATTAGGCATCGGCATCGGTTATGTGGCATTCCACAAAGGTGGCAGCGGGGCAACCGCCTCGTCTGAGAATAAAAAGACCATCTGGACCTGCACCATGCATCCACAAGTACGTCAGGATCATCCAGGCAAATGCCCGATCTGCGGCATGGATCTCATTCCGCTGACCGATGACAGTAAATCATCTGAGTCGGGTATGGAAATGGATCCCAACGACATCATGCTCAGCGACGAGGCCATGGCCTTGGCCAATGTGCAGACAGAAACCGTGAGCACCGGAGCCACAGCCAAGGAGATCCGCCTCTTTGGAAAGATTCAGCCCGACGAACGTTTGGAGCAGGTACAGAGCGCTTATGTCGACGGTCGTGTAGAGAAGCTCTTCATCAATGCTGTCGGCGACCGCGTAGGCAAAGGACAGACGTTGGCCGTCATCTATTCGCCTGCCCTCTACGCCGCAGAACAAGAGCTCGTCGAGGCTCTCGCCTACCCCATGGCTGCCCAACGCAAAGCGCTTGTAGAAGCAGCCGTGGAGAAGCTCGAATTGCTGCAGATTGACCGTGCGCAGATAAACCGCGTCATACGCACGAAGAAAGCATCGCCTTATGTCTCACTGAAAGCAAATACAAGCGGAACTGTTGTGGACAAGCAGGTGGAACCCGGCGACTACGTCAAGCAAGGGCAGCCGATGTTGAAGATCGCGAACCTCAGCACGGTCTGGGCCATGTTCCAGGCTTATGAGAGTGATCTGCCCTTTGTCAAGGTGGGATCCACGATACGCTTCACGACCGAGAGCATGCCCGGCCGTTCCTTCACGGGCAGGGTGAGTTTCGTAGACCCTGTGCTTGACGACAAAAGCCGCACGGCAGGGGTACGTGTGGTGATGAGCAACCCCGGCGGCATCTTCAAACCACAGATGATCATCTCCGGCTATGCCATAGCAAGTATGAAAGGCTATGAGGACGACATCGTCGTGCCTAAGTCTGCCGTGCTGTGGACGGGCAAGCGCTCGGTGGTCTATGTAAAGGATGAGAGCGTATCGATGCCTGCGTTCCAGATGCGTGAGGTGACGCTCGGCCCCAGCCTTCCCGATGCTTATGTGGTAACCGACGGTTTGGCTGAAGGTGAGACGATCGTCACCAACGGCACCTTCGCCGTGGACGCTTCAGCTCAGTTGGCGGGGAAGAAGAGCATGATGAACAGATAGGAGTTGCGGGGTGGGCTGTCACTATATGACCGACTCCACAACACCCAATGTAATGACAACTTAAAACAATAACAAAACGGGCGGCATTCGCAAGTGAATGTCGCCCGTTTATTTGTTAGTGCTCGTTAAAAAATGTAACTAAATCGTTCCGAACAAGACCTTAGCGCTTATCGATGACTCCATACTTAATCCACTCTTCTTGTGGATAATTATTACGAACCACATTTTTCGTTCTAATGTACATTTCCTTGCACTGAGCAAGAATACGGTTGGTATGCTTAACCTGTTCGGAGAGATGCTTGCGAAGTACCTCTGTATCCTCGGAATTCTTATGTAACTCATTGAGTTGATTAGACATAGCATCCAATTCCTCAAGGGATATTCCCTTATCGTGCACCTCATCAATCTGGGCCTTCAGAGCGTTGATAAGACGTGTACTTTTTTCTACTTGCAAATCAATTGTCTTAGACATAGAATATAGTTTTAGTTGCTTTAATGATATAGCAAAGTTAGTCATTTTTTGGGTCAGTTGCAAAAGTCCGTGGATGCCTTAGGGGGAGGACTAACCAAATATATTGCGCAAGCGGTATACGAAGAAAGGAAGATCCGCCACTCCTCTCATCTGTGATCTGAACCCTTTGATTTTTGAGTTGATGGACTCGGCCGCAGCATTAGTGGAGCGATTAATAAAGTAGTTGAGCACATACTCCTCTCTGGACTTTATGGTATCTCTGGCGGCAATAAGCTCTCGGATGAGGCTTTTCCCGACTTCCTTGTACCACTCGTGCAATTCTACCTTGGCCTTCTCCCTCGTTTGTTTTTTCTTCATTATATTACGGAACTTGTTTGCAAGCAAGTAGGCGGTCCTCATCTTTGAATTAAGCTCATATAGGATTGTCATCCTCTCTTTCTGCTTGTCTGTCCAGTCGTTCATACTCTTGAGCAAAGGATACCTAACGCGCGTTAGCAGGTCTATCTTGGTCTCGTTGTTGGCAAGTTTTGCAGGTACGAACTTCTCGTTAGCACGCTTCTTTCTCGGACGGCCGCGTTTCTCTCCACGTTTTTTAGGATGGTGCTTACGGTAGTAGAGCCGTGCCTTTCTGCGTTTCTCGCATTTCTTCTTATGCAGCCGCTTTTCCCTCTTCAGCTCCGACTGGGCTTGGCGTTTCATTTTCATCCTCATTTCTTCGAGAGCCTCCCCAAGTCTCATCATTACATGGAAGCAATCGATAACTATCGTGGCATTGGGAAATGCCTGACTGACAATGGAGAACATGCTGTAAGAGAAATCCATGGTCACTTCCTCTACTGCGAGGCGCTTGTCCTCCGATAACTTCATAAGGTGCTTTACCACTTCTTCCGACGTAGTTCCCTTGACTACCGCTATCAGGGACCCTCTGCGGCCGTGCCCGTCCTTGTTTGTCAGGAATGTAAACAGGTCCTTGCACAGCATGGTCTCGTCTATGCTGAGATGTTTCCCTAAGTTTTGCGACAACAGTACCCATTTATCAGCATGATCTTTTTGAGCCCAATCTTTGAAATTGCTCAGATGATCCTTGTAAGCACGCTCAAGACGGTTGCCGTCAACCTTGTAGAAACGCCCCACTGAGCGGGCCGTCACTGGGCAAGTATCCAACCACCTCTTTTAAAAAAGCAGCAAACTCTTGCGAGTAGCTGGTACCGTCGGCAACCAATTTGTACAGGTTAAACACGACATTCTGTCCTTCATCATTCATCCATCTCCTTCGCCTGACATGGAGAACCACCTTGTGGTCACGCAGCGGAAAGTCGTTTATCTGACGATATTCGGTAAAGCCATTCGGAGTAAGGTCATGCCAGCCTTTGTCACGATTGTCCTGCTCATCCAAATAAATGTGGAGGAGTACTATCTCTGATCCTGTCTCATCCAGTTTTCCGGTGAACTCTTCTTTAACGTCGGTTATATCGAAGTATTCAAGCATGTCTTTGGGGAATACATACTTGAGGAGTGTCTTGGTGTCGAAGCTATTTGTCTTTGTCATGTGGCAAAGGTACAAACTTTATTCCTTTCTTCGTATACCACTTGGCAATATATTTTGGTTAGCCCTCCCCCTAAGGCATCCACGGACTTTTGCAACTGACCC
>NZ_JAMXSP010000048.1:0-12948 GCF_025457485.1 Hallella absiana | reverse complement strand
TATTCCTTCTGCTTACGGCATTGATACACAATTTCTATAAGACCATCATTAGCAAGCTTGACACCAAGGCTTTCGGGCTCAAGGAAACGAGTCGCATAAAGGCTTTTGTCTTCAGCTTCATCTCCGTACCTGCCAAGTGGATCATGACAGCAAGGCAATACGTGCTGAATATCTATACTGAAAACCGGGCTTATGCAAGACCTTTCAAAACTGGATTCGGATAAAGTCCGTTCCTTATGGTTTTAATCTGCGTATTGCCTCAAGTCGCATTGTGGGGTAAGGGGAAGGTATGCACAAATCGGACAAAATTCACGCTCATACTATCATGATGCATAGTGTTCAAGCTCTTTACTGCAATTGAGATTGCCATTGAGATTGCTTGCGGATTTTAGGTCTATATCACATTTTTCCTTTCAAAAATAGTGGCTCTATCACATTTTTCCAAATGTTTTAGGCTTTCATATCACATTTTTCCATTTGTAGCTTCATTCCTCCTCGGGGTATAGCAGAAACAAATCGGTTGGACAGGATAGACACCTGCCCAACCAACCTCATTTCCTCAGCCATCTGAGATAATCCTCATCCCAATCAACCTTTATTCTAAAGATTGCCCATTTTCCGTCTCCGCCCAAATCCCAGGGGTTGGTCAGTTCATAAGAGCGAAAAGGAAGACCATCGAATTGGCAAGTTCTTACCAACTGATTGGAATGATGCCGAAATCTCCGGCTACTGATCTGTTTGCCTTTCTTTTGTGACTTGCAGCAACACCAAGTGCCGCCAGCCACCTTTCGTCTGCTTTTTCCCATAGTCCGTAATGTTTTGGTGAAAGAAAAATTCTTCCACCAGTTGAACATTACGAGACTCTTGCTTTTTGTGTCATATTCATTTTAGCTGCGGTAGTCACCAGTTGTAAGTTCTTGATTCAAATAGGAATATACATATCCAGGGCTTTGGTAATACAGGCCTGTGTTGTCATCCTCTAAGCGTGAGAATGTATCTGAATTATAAAGCACATCCATGGCCTCATTCATAGAATAATGCCTACTGGCCATGAGCATCGTTATCAACTCCTCGGTCATGTCTTCCTTCATTATCTCTTTCTGCTCATCCGTCAACTTCATAGTTTTCTTAATTTGGATATTGCCAATTCTGTTCCAAAAAAGTATTGAAATGTTATGCCTTTGCTGTATTTCAATTCCTCCACAAGTCGTTCTATGGTTATGGCACCAGCTTTAAAACGTCTTAGCTGGAAGGTTACGCCGTCATCTGCAATTGGGCCATATACCACATCATAGTTATGGCATGGTGACATTACATTGCTATCACGGTTTTTCAAAACAAACTCTGCCCATTCTACAGAATAATCGTCAAAAGAAAGGCACCTAAGGCTTCCATCTTCTAAAGCAGACTCGTCGAAATAGAAACAATTGACTGTAGGCTTTCCTACAAGTTCAATAGATGTCCGTTGCTCAGCCATGCGGATAGCTTGCTTTCTATCCGCCGACAAGTAAAAGCCTCTTCCGAAATCTTTATATGGCTTTGATTTCGAAAGGTCTATTGTTTCTATGTCTACGTTCGATCCGTGATAAAGTATCATAAGTCTTGGTATTTGAGCTTGCCACCATTGCGTGCGCAAATAATTGATATATCTCGAACGGCTTCCTCAAAAGAAAGTGTGTGCAGAACATCATAGAAACTCTTGAGGTAGTCGAATCCATTGAACCTTTTGATATAATTGTACGCCTGTTTCTTGCCAAGATGGAACTTCTTGGCAAACTCTGCTATCAAGGCTATCGTATATTTCAGTTGGTAAGTCTCTTCTCTTGACAACATAGCTTATCGTATTATTGTTTTTGCAAATATACGCACTTTTGTCTTATTCTGCAAGGAGAAGGAACTTTTATTTTATCAAGAGCTAAAAATGGTTCCATGCAACTTCACATTTGCATGCGAAAGAACTAAAGATTCTATGAGAAATCTCATGCGGTGTAATCTATACCGAACGTCAAAAACAAGGAAATAGAAGCTCTAAGGTCTTCTATCTGGATGCAACAGACAGGCAGATTCCTCTGAGGGACGAAAAGAAAAAGATGCCTGAGGCATACAAAATGCCATGAGGACCGAACAAGTTTAAGTTTAAGCGAACCCATGTATATAGACATGTAAACTTAAACCTGTTCACTTTGCTTTCTCTTTTGGTCCATACCACTATTGCAACTTATGAGACCCTTCTCTGTCATTCAGAGAAGTTTTCATTTTCGACGGGGAAACCCCATTTCGCGGTTGATACTTCAAATTTGTTCGAGTTTATCGAAGTTGGTCGTAATAAATAAAGTTAAAAACGTTAAAGTTTAGGTTAAGATTTACTATCCTTTATTTCCAGTACCACATGACAATCTTTTGAAGGTTAAAGTGTTGGTTATCATGTACATCAGTAGACTGCATCGGAAAATAGCGTCGGATATGGAAAGTACCTTTGTGCCCGATATGGAGACAAAGATTGAGACAACGAATACTGGCGGCAAGGTGCTTGCCTATGATGGTGACGAACTTGTTGGCCGACTGGATTTTTCCTTCAAGGAAAATGTATTGAGCATTGACCACACGTATGCCTACAAGGAAGGGATGGGTGTGGGGAGTCTGCTTGTCAGTGCCGCCAACGACTATGCCATCAACAGGGGGCTCCGCGTCCTGCCTGTCTGCTCATTCGCTTCCGTCTGGTATGAGAGGCATCCGCAGTTTGGGGATATACTCAATAGTGCAATTTGACTTTCAAAACGGAAAGTATCTTTCTCCTAGACTTTGTATAACGAAAAAAGGGATTGTCGCTTAGGCAATCCCTATCAGTTCCTTTTATAGTGCAGTCTGAAAATCGCAATTAACAGGTGCACTGGTTTAACCGACTGCAAATTTAGTGATTTGTTCTTAATCTTCCAAATTCTTTAAGCATTATTATTAAATTTCGTTCATTCTAAACCCACTATTGTTGAAAATTACATTCTTAACAGTTGAATATGAAACCCTATCGAACGCATCGACAAGCTCGGCCTGCATTTCTTTAACTCTATTTTCTGATATTCTACCCAATAAGTATTTGAACACTTTGTATGCGCCAAATAGCATAGTTCTCCTGTTGCCTAAATTCCCACATGGACCATCTCCTATGGTCTGTGGCAAAGTCATATCAAAAAGAACTTTTTCATGAGCACAATTATTTCTTAACTTCCGTACAGTATTAATATAATTTGCAAACTGTGTCGGATGACTCATTCCGTAAAGGTTGGGTATATCACAACGAAGGTGCGGATTCTTAATTCCTTCATAAAGCTTTATGATGGTTCCAAAAGTCATAAACTCTAAAGCCTTCCAAGCTGGAGGATATTGTCTATTGCCGTGAGTTTTCTTGTCATAACATATCAAAGGCTCTTTGCACATTTCTTTTAAAGCATGGTTGTATTCCTCACTTTCCAAAATTTCTTTTTTGATAATAGTTGGGTCTACATACCAGCATGGATTGTCTTTGTATTCGTTTGAAGTTAAATAGACAACAGATGTTCTAAAGTTTACTTCGATCCGGCTTATGTATCGGAGCAGGATGTTCCTCAAATCGAAGTCGAAATAATAGAGTTTGATCCATTCCAGATATATTAACAATACATTCAATGATCGATAGTACCTCATAAAGTATTCCTTTCTTTTTGTATTTTTGTCCCAAGCATTACATTATCTCCAGCAAATCTTGACTTTTGGCCCATACCAAATGTAGAGCCACAGCATGATGGTGATGACGAGACAAACGATTGACGACCAATGGCTTGGGTCGGAGAGGCATTTGAAATAAAAATTGAACAGACCATGGAAGCAGGCCACCAGCATAAGAGAATGCGTATCACGGATAAGCTTGTCAAGACCAAAAGAAGCAAGGAACAACAAGGCAAAGAAGCCCACATCCCCTATTTGCCATGCTCTGCAATGCCAAAAGAACCAAAGCAAAGTGGTGAGCAGCAGTCGGTGAATGATTTTGCAGCCAATTAGTTCGCTATAAAGGTATCCACGCCAGCCCACCTCTTCGAAGAAGGCATAGAGCAGATATACAAACAATAACCACAAACAGAGTCCAATCTCTTTGTAATCAACAATGCCAAACAGACCAAAAGGCACCGCCAATGTGAGGATGCTCTTGGTGACCGATGTACCAAAAAGAGATGTCTTCATTTTTCTTCGAAGCGCCAAGATAACGACAATCGCGCCTATGAGTGGACTCAAGCCACCTACGAAATCCCACAATTTGACGTGGGATGGGTCTATGGTCTCAAAGCGGGTTGAGACGACTCTTATTAATACCGCCAGAACATAGAAAAGCATGATGCTCCATGTCCGCTTCTGTTTTAATATGGATGATATCTTCATTTAGATGGGAAATTTGGTTCAAAGTTATATTATTTTTTCTTAAATCGAGCGGAATGTATAGGATTTGTGAGTATTTTTATTCTCATAGGAAATATAGTAATTATTTGAACAGAAAAAGCACAAATAGGGATTTTTCTATTCCTAAAATTACTATTTCAGTTAGTTGACAGGTCAGTTAACTCTTATTTTCCCAGCCACCTTCTTTCTGCTTTTACCCATAGTTTGTAATGTTTTGGCGAAAAAAAAATCTCTTCGCCGGTTGAACATTACGAGACGCTTATCTTTTGTGTCTTGTTCATTATTTCTGCATTTTAACTGCGGTAGTCGCCAGTTGTAAGTTCTTGATTCAAATAAGAATATACATACCCTGGGCTTTGATAATACAGTCCTGTGTTATCATCCTCCAGACGCGAGAACGTATCTGAATTATAGAGCACGTCCATGGCATCATCCATAGAATAATGCCAATTGGTCATGAGCATCTTTATCAGCTCCTCGCTCATATCTTCCTTCATTATTTCTATTTGTCCTTCTGCTAATTTCATAGCTTTTTCAATTTGGATATTGCTAATTCCGTTCCAAAAAAATACTGAAATGTGATGCCTTTACTGTACTTCAATTCCTCTACAAGCCGGTCAATGGTGATAACGCCAGCTTGGTAACGCCTTAGTTGGAAGGTAACGCCATCATCAGCAATTGGCCCATAAACCACATCGTAATTGTGACTTGGTATTTTTGCATTGCTATCACGGTTTTTCAACACAAACATTGCCCATTCTACAGAATAATCGTCGAAAGAGAGAAACTTCAAACTGCCATCTGTTAAAGCTGACTCGTCAAAATAGAAACTGTTTACGATAGGCTTTCCGATTAGTTGGATGGATGTCCGTTGCTCGGCCATTCGGAATGCTTGCGTTTTGTCCGCTGACAAATAGAATCCCTTTCCGAAATCTTTATATGGCTTTGATTTCGACAGGTCTATAGTCTCTATGTCTACGTTTGAACCGTGATAAAGTATCATAAGTCTTGATATTGTAGCTTGCCTCCGTTACGGAAGCAGATAATTGATATATCACGAATGGCTTCCTCAAAAGAAAGCGTATGCAGAACGTCGTAATAACTCTTGAGGTAGCCCAGTCCATTGAACCTCTTCAGATAATTGTACGCTTGCTTCTTACCAAGATGGAATTTCTTGGCAAACTCGGCAATTAAGGCGATCGTATATTTCAGTTGGTATGTTTCTTCCCTGGACATCATAGCGTATTGCTTTTTCGTCTCTGCAAATATACGTACTTTTGTCTGATTCCGCAAGTAGAACACACATTTATTTTGTCTTGAGCTTAAAAAAGAATCCAAGTGCTTTTTCAAGATTTAGTGATGAATGGATTTCGGTGGTGGACGAAAAGAAAGTTTAATTTTAAGCACTTCCATGTATATAGACATGTAAACCTAAACTTATTCTCTATCCTTTTTCTTTTGGTCCATACCATTATTTCCACTTATGAGAACCTTTAACGTCATTCAGAGGATTTTCTATTTTCGTCATAACAACTGTGTAAGGTTAACTTTACTTAGAAATAGTCCCTAAAGTGCCCATTAAGCGCCACATTGCCCATTAAGCCCACAAAATTTTTCGCCAATTGAAGTTTTTTTCGTAAATTTGCAGATCTACACAATTCTCAACCTCTATGACGATCACTGACATTGGCATTCGGCTCGGCGACTTTTCGTTTGGAATTCTCTTCATGTCGCAACTCATCATGACGGTAGTCTTATATAAAAAAGGCAAGGCGCACCGTCTGCAGCGCATGATGTTTGGCTTCATGCTCTTCTTAACGTTAATAAGCGCCTCCGAGATGGTATTCTTCTATTTCGCACAAGCTGAGAAGTCGACTCTTAGCTCATGTCTAACCGACATGTTCGAAATGTCGGTGGTGCCTTGTGCCCTTTTCATCATTACCCGGCTCACCCGGCCCCAGGCCCGGCAGAAATGGCTCATCATCATTAACGCCGTGGTGTACGGAGCATTCTTCGTAAGCTATGCCATAACAGCCAACGAGCACATTTACCATTTTGCCCTTGACCTGAGTATTGTTTACTCACTCAGTATACTTATATACAGCTATTGTCCACCCGCCGGTACAACCGCATACTGCTCGAGAATTTCTCTAACGAGTCACTGTCACTCTACTGGCTCAAATACGTGTTGTACCTGTATGTGCTGATACTGCTTATCTGGACCACCGCCACCGTGTTTCCCGACCAGTACGAGATTATAGCCTACAACCTTAGCATGACTGTGATACTGGGATTGTTCTGTTATTTTGTATACCGCCAGGAGGATATGCTCGAAGAGCTGGAAGCCTCGGCACTTACGATGGAAGAAAACCGTGAGCCCGTTAAACAGTCGGCCGACGCCGACACCCTGCACTGCGAGCACGATTTCACAGTGAATCTGGAGGCTGCTTTCGTCCAACAGCAAATTTACCTGAATCCCACACTCAACCTTTACGACCTTGCACGGGTGCTGAACACCAACCGCACCTATATTTCCAACTTTCTTAATCAGCAGTTGCACACCACCTTTTACGAGTATGTGAACCACTGGCGCATAAAACACGCCGAGCAACTGCTACTCATATCTAATTTTACAATTGATGAGATAGCCAGTCGCTCGGGCTTTAATTCACTGAGCAGCTTTCGCCGCTACTTTACGGTTCATGCGGGCATGTCGCCCTCAGAATTCAGAAAACAGAAAACTTCTTCACCATCGCACCCAGTCGGATAATGTAGATTCCGGGTGCCAGATTCAGGGTGCGGTTGGCCGTGATTTTGGCCGATTGCAGCACCTTGCCGTCAATAGTGGTTACGAGCAGTGACGTGGGCGAATGTATTCCCGTGATCATCATCTTTCCGTTTGCCAGACGAATGGCAGGGGCAGATTGTTGCTGCTTATCTATGCCAGTTTTCACCGGCACTTCAAAGCTGCGGGTTGCCACTATGTCCGAACCGTCGGTTGCCTTGGCCTGCACGGTAACAGCGCCGCCCGTGGTGCCGCTCAGCACTTGCAGTTCTCCTCTGCTATCAACGGTGGCAAGCGTTTCGCCATCCACGATGCTCCACTCCACCGTACTGATAGTGGCCCATACAGGTGTAACCAGTGCTTTGAGGTGCAGGGTGGTTTGCGTTTCCGAGAAGGTGGCATCGGCTTCAGTGGTGGCAATTTCGAGTGCTGTTACCGGTATAACGCCGTAAGCCTCGGCACTACTTATCACGTTGGATGCCGGCATAGCCACCCTGCTGGCACGCTGTACACGCTTCGGCGATGAGGCCGTTACATTGAAGCCAATGGCATAATAGGTTACACCGGTCGATGTGCGGTGATGCACGTAGCTGCAGGCATTGCCCGACAGGCGATCTACTTCGCTCAGATTATCGGGCGATGAACCGGCATACACAATGTACTGGCTCACGCGGGCACCTTCGTAGCCGCTCCACCGCAGGTTTATGTCATTGCCTAGTCCACGGTTCACCATAAGGTGCACTGAGGCATGCACCTGGCTGGGCGCACTCTCGATGCCATAAACAGTGGGCAGAGTGATGAGGTAACGACTGCTCTTCACATCGGAACTGCTGCCGGTATCGGTAAACGAGCCATCGCTCAGGCTGGCCTCGCCAATGCACTCATACTCATCGGTAACGCTGCCCTCACGGTATATCTTTACCTTGCCGGTAAACAAGCTGGCATCGGGCAGAGCCTGACCGGCATTCCACGTAATTACGTTGTGGTTATTGACAGAGGTTACCTTATCAATCTGCGGTTGCCACTGCTGGCCCACTACATGAATGGTTGTGTTGGTTGTGAGCTTATCGGTCCACACCTCGTCGGTGTAGCTTATGTTGAGCTTGCATGAAGTGGCATCGTCGGGCAGGGTTAGCGTAGCGGTGCCTGCATTGAGGTTGGTTTGCAGTTCGCCGTTGGCCGTGAGCTGCAACTGGGCGCCGTTGTTGCGAGCACACTCAGGCAGGGCAAACGTGATGGTTTGTCCGGCAAGCATCGTGGCGGGCAGCTTCACGCTCAGGTCGGGCTTATCAACTATTAGAATCGATGCCTTGCTAACCACGGGTTCGCCATCGTTTACAATGGCCGTAACCTGCTTCAGTCCGGGCGTATCCCAGGTAATGGTGCCGTCGGCATTCTGTGTGCCGCCATCAGTGCGCAACGCCACACCCGAGGTAAGCGTCGACTCAACTTTGTAGCGCACCGGCTGACCCACACCAGCCTTGGCCGGTAAACTGATGAGCGTTACCGCCTGCGGCGTAAAACTTACGGGGGTCGAGAAGGCCGACGCAGCGAGCCACGGGTCGATGGTTTGCACGCTTATCTCGTAGGTGCTGCCGTACTTGAAGCGGCTTGCGGGCATAGGCAATGTGGTGGACTGCCGGAAGGCGGTGGACACACGGGTTTGAGCCATTTTTGCCTTATTGCTGGTGGCATTGAGCGGCGACCAGATGTAGCTGTTATCGCCCGAGGCTCCCTTCTCACGAATGCTGATGTTATAGCTCAGCAAGGGCGTGGCACTCTCACGATCGGATGCGCCGTCCCAGTTAATCACCACCTCGCCACCTTTCTGGTTCACCATCACTGTGGTGGGTGCCGTGGGTGCGGTATTGGGATTGTTACGCTTAAGCAAATAGAGGCCCAGATTTTCGTAGTCGGGCACTCCGTCGGCATTGGCATCAGCAAAGGCTGCAGGCGTCCAGCTGCTCGACTGGCCCCAGATGCCCACCTTGCTTTCGTTGCTGAAGGTAACCTGCTGCCCGTAGTTGCTGAACGTGAGTTCATCGGCCTTTATACTCTGGTAATCGGCCTTGCCGTCAAGGTCGAGGTCGATGGGAATAACGTATTTACCCAGCGCCTCAACCTGGGCAAAGGTTCGTTTTCCCAGATTGCGTACGATGAATTTATTGTCATTGCTTACTAAGTCCAAGTAACCGTCGCCATCTGTATCGAACGCCATATTGGTTTCTCTGAAGTTATCGGGCAGAGGCACCACGGTGAACTGGTCGTTGCCCTCGTTGAACAGTACGGCGTAAACCTTCTTTCCATTCGGTTTCTTCAGCTGTGCCACCAGGTCGACACGTCCGTCACGATCGTAATCGGCCGCAAGGTTATCTGCCAGCCAGTTCAGAGAGTACTCACCAAGTTTGATTTGTATGCTCTTAAAAGTACCGTCGCCCTGATTGATGTACACCTTTTCGCCTGTGTACATATCCAGGAGCCCGTCGTTGTTAATGTCAACAGGCTGCATCACCATGCTTATGCTGTTGCCCTGCACGCCATCGAAGGTGTACATGGTAGCGTTTTTCTCGAATTCGCCATCGCCCTGGTTCACAATGCTCTGATAAGAGCCGTTGCCCGACTGGTCGTAGTGGTCGCAGTAAACATCGGGCAAACCGTCCATGTTGGCATCGAACACGAAACGTCCCTTCGAGGCTCCGTCAGAGAGTCCGAACACCGGCTGCTTCTCGTAGTGCCCGTTGGTGTAGGCAAAGAAGCCTTGATGGTTCATCACCTGCATGGTGCCTTGCTGCAGGTAATCGAATAGCTGGCCATTGATAGCCATAGGCGAGCCGAACGGATCGGTCATATCCTTGCTGCTATCGGTAATAAGCAGTGGCAGCACCTCTACCTGCTGCAACGTTGAAATAGAGCCGTTGCATGTGACCTCGATTTGCTTTGTGCCATGGGTACTGAACACGATGCCCTGGCGGTTGTTGGCAGTTTTCACCACCTCGCCGTCGGGCAGCCCTCGCAACTGCACCTGCATGCCATTGAGTGCCTCTACCCACACGGTGTCGGCCGTGCTGCATGTGCGGGTGCTCACGGTAAAGTCGGCTGTCTGTGGTATGCCGCTCACCGTAGCTTTCTCGCTCCACGCTCCCTTCATGCCGCTGGCATCAATGGCACGCACGCGTGCCTCTACAGTCGATTCATGCCAAAGACCTGCCGCTGCCAGTGCGAAGCGCTCTTTGGTAAAGCGGCGCAAAAGCTTCTTGCCGGCAGCACTTATCTCGAGTTCGTAGGTGAGGTCGGCCGGTGCATTCTCGGCATCACTGCCTGCCAGCCATTCAGCACGCAGCAGGGCGGTCGATTTGTCGAGAATCAAATTGGGCGCTGCCATCTGTCGGGGAGCGGTGTTGGCTTTTGTAACAGGCAGATGCCACACGCCCCACTGCTTTTCGCGCAGTTTGGTGCCGTCGGCCCACTGCTCGTTGCGGAAGGCCATCAGTTCAGCCTTGCCATCGCCATCGACATCGTAAGGCGGAAAGAACAGCAACATGTCACTGTCGGGGTTCACCGTGAGCGTGTCGATTTTGAAGTCGGCATCCCAATCCCACTGGGTTACCTGCTGCTCGCCATTGGTATGGGCCGTGTTGGTCCAGTAATCCTCGGGGTCGCCATAGTTGGATCTGGTATTCGAGAACAGCGTAGGCCTGCCGTTATTGTTAATATAATAAGGTGGACTCCAGTTAACGTAGCCCTTCACGCTCCTGATGTTTTTTTTGAACTTGCCGTTGCCCTGGTTACGGAAGAAAGCCAGGTAGCTGGCATCATCGGTGGCGAGTGTGGCAAGAATGTCGGGCTGAGAGTCGCCATCACAGTCAAGCACATACAAGCCGTTCAGGGC
Organism: Hallella absiana; assembly: GCF_025457485.1. NCBI lineage: Bacteria > Pseudomonadati > Bacteroidota > Bacteroidia > Bacteroidales > Prevotellaceae > Hallella > Hallella absiana. The sequence continues at coordinate 1,846 of NZ_JAMXSP010000048.1, read as the reverse complement.
GTTGTTCGTAAGCAGCTGGGTGTCGGTGAAGCCGTTGCCGTTGTTAAGCTTCAGCGTGAGTGCGCCTGCGGTGTAAACCAGCAGGTCGGTGAGCCCGTCGCCATTCACATCGGCACTGAGCACCTTACCCGAAAGGTCGGCCATGTAGTAGCGACCGTAACCAAGTGAGAGCATCGACATACCGCCCTTGCTGTCAAGAAAGTCGGGATAGCCGTCCATGTTCAGGTCAACCACCGTAAGCGGGTTCTTGCTGTAGTATTTGTCGGCACCCGAGAAGCCCGAGAAGCTCGAGCTCAGATTCACCGAGAAGGCACCATTGCCGCCGCTGGCATACTGGGCGTTTTGTAGTTCGGCCTCATCGGTTACCAGGTTTACGGGTTGCGCCAGGAACGACCCGTCGGCCTGCTGCAACTTGAACAAGGGGCGGTAGGTGCCGTCAATCTGTTGCCAGTAGAGCATGTCGAGACGACCGTCGAGATTCACGTCGGCCCAGGTAACGCCGGTGGCGTCATCCATATTGGTGGTGATGTACTGATAGCTGCCATTGATGGGAATGAACATCTTACCGGGGCTCGACTGGTAAGCCCTGAAGTAAGTGGCAAAGCCAGGCATCACATCGGCATTGAGCCACCGCATCTGCCACGACCACGGGACAACAGCTTCCTGGTCGCTTATCACCACGGCGGTGTTGCTGTCGATGGTGCGCCACTGACAGGGCATGGCAGGCACGAGCTTATCGTCCTGGTAGTATTGGGCATGTCCAGGATAAAGATATTCTAACTTGCCGTCTTCGTTCACATCGGCCAGAAACTGTGGCACGCCACTATTGTAGCCGTTCTGCATGAAAAGGCTTTCAAAAGTCAGGGCGTTGACTGGCGGAGAACCTGTCAATAAGAGTAAGCCCATTGCAAAGAGAAAGTAAGATGCTTTCATAATTATTATGGTTTGTAAAGGGTTATCGGGTTATTGTGGTTCACAAATTTATATTTTTTACTTCACATCAAGGCAGCAAGCAGTACAATTGTACGCAGTGAACGACCGATTTTTACCGTTTGAAGTGTTTTTTACGCAATGATGCAAATGGGCAGAATGGCACCCTGTTTCAGGAGTTCTGACACTCCACAAGGTATAGGACGAGACCGTAGGGACGGGTTTATCCCCGTCCTATCCCCTTAAATGAAATCAAAAATCATGGATGTACGGAAATCCAACGGATGACACAACAGGGCGGGGATAAACCCCGCCCAACGATAGAAACCGCTGAGTAGTTACTATTCAAGGTAACTATTCAGCAAATGCTGGTCGAAAGGTAAGAGGAGAGAGGAATTAAGAGTGAAGAGAGACCGTGGAGAGGCAAATGTACTTGGACAAAAAATGTCACAACCAATTGAAAATAGGTCAATAGTTTTGCCAGCCTCTACGAGGCTGGCAGCATCAAGTTATCAGTGGACACCCAAAATTGTAAACTCTTAGTTGATTACATACTGATTTATAGGATATTAACTATTTCGTAGTAAAAAAATGACGAAAACAGGAAAAGTGACGAAGTCAGGAAAGTCTTTGAAATCTGCCGGAATGGGGTTCCACTGTCTTCTCCAACGCTCACGTCAATGATGTTGTGGCCGGCACGGCGTATAAAATCAAGGATATTAACTGCGTTAGTCGCCAGTTGTAAGTTCTTGATTCAAATAGGGATATACATACCCTGTTGATATTTCGAAAGGAAAACAGGCCCAAGGGGGATTGTCCGTGGCGGACGGATGCCGCTGCCTAACCAAAGAACTTGATATGATAGCGTGCTAAAACTATTTTTTTTGCTTACCTTTGCGGTCATGGAACAAGAAAA
>NZ_JAMXSP010000047.1:0-13355 GCF_025457485.1 Hallella absiana | reverse complement strand
AGTCATATCTTTACAGTTATATATCTTAATTACACTATAAAGGTACTGATTTTCAGCAAGATAAACAAAGAAATAAAGTTAATATATATTTACTTATTGGTAATATATTATAATGCGTAAAAGACTATAAATTAGCCCCTTAAAGTGGCTATGAAGTTATACACAAACTTGACACCCTAACTTGTAGACAAGGAAATCATTGACTATGGCATAAGTTGGAACGATGAAAGCCTGACGGCACATTTTTACGACAAGGATTATTACAATCCCCACGAGGACAAAACGGATGGCGAACTTCCGCCTTTCTAATCCAAATAAAGCATCATAAAGAAGTTGTCCTTACTTCTTCTCAAGCGTTGTCTCCATGGAGAACTTCACAAAACCAAGGTTAAGTCCAAAGGTAAACTTCTGCACCTTAATAGGGAGAGGGTCTTGAAATATCGTATTCATAAGCCCTTTCACTGTGCCTTGTTCTTTTTCTGTAGGTACACCGCCATTGGCTATTGTGTCGTTTATATGCTGTAATCCTCTGGCAAGCACTCTTAATTTAGTGAAGGTGTTTATGATTGCAAATGTCACGTCCTTGGCCATTGGAGATTTGAGGATAGTTGCAAGCATATATAGTCCTTGTTCTGTAAAAGCATAAGGTAACGTTCTGGAAAAGCGCAAGTTACCGAGGTGGTCACAATTTGTTACCACCTCTTGCTTTTCGTCTTCTCCAAGTTGGAACATATAGTCTGGAGGGAACTTGTCTGCATTCCTTTTCACTGCCTGATTGACCGCCTTAGTCTCGACTCCATAGAGTTCCGCTACATCACGGTCTATGATAACCTGTCTATTACGAAGCGTAATAATACGGCTCTCAACATTTGCTATCTGCTTGTCATCTTCCATGCTTGCAAAGGTACATATTTTTTAGTTAACGACAACCCTGTCGCGCCCAAATTGCGACTATATCGTGTGTACGTCCTCCAATAGCTTCGTGCTTTATGATTTGACATTCCTATGTATGTCTCTGTTTCATGGTTTGAGTTTTGGTAGTCTATCAGCCAATTGTCATATTCGGCGATGATGTTGTGAAGTGCCGACAGGCACTCGTACAAAGGAATGTCTGAAAACATCAATTCTCCATCCACTTTGAAGCACTCTCCAAACAGTCCACTGCACGGATCTCGGTAGATGTCGTGTGGTGGAGCCGGTTTATTCCATATGTGTTCAACGAACTTAATATCCATGATTGAAAATCAATTAATCAATTCATTCAATCAATTAATTGATTTTATTAAAGTTTGGAAAGCTGCTCGTCAATCTTGTCCGCATTGGCTTCAAGGAATACCCTTACAGCCGCATTCAACAAGTATCTTACAGGGTATTTCATACCCGAAAGTTTCAGCTTCTCCAAGGTTTTCTTCACGTTAGTGTCAAGGTAGATTTGCTCACCTTTGTCACCGTTCCTCGTTGCTTTCTGTTCCTCTGCTATCTCCAGAAATCTTTTCCACTCGTTAATCTTCTTGGAATTCACCCCGGCCAGTGTCTCGGCCATTGTGTCCTTGGTGGACGCATTGTTATATCCTCTTGACATATCAGTTACACATTTGAGTAATTACTTAAGTCTGTTTAATTTATTCGTGATGGTAGTCCATGGTGCTTGCGTTGCAAGCATCTGGTATTTGGTGGTAGATAAGGTGTTGTAACGCTGCACTGCCACACCTTTCTTTACACGGTATGTCACCCGTCCGAGTTTGCTTAGCTGCTTGTTAGCTTCTTCTGCCTGTTCCTTTTCCTCCTTCGTACCGATATGTTCCTCGACACGGTTGGGAATGAAGAAAAGTCTTTCTTTCTCTTGTCCTATCTCCTCTGACATGAGAATTTGTATGAACTTCAATGTTGACTTGAAAACATTGTAGTCATAACCAAATGGAATGGCGACCGCATCTGCTGTCTGGAGAATTGGAGCCAGCCCGGGGAAAGCCATTGCGCCCGGAGCGTCAATGAGGACATATCCATCATATTGAGCTGCTTCATCAAGAGCCTTGGTTGTCTGCTCAAAGCTCATTGCATTTATTCGCTTTACTTCCCATGATGGCTTTGCGGTAGGATTGGCTTTAAGATCATCCTGTCTCCTGTCATAAAGTGTCTGTTGTATGTCAGCATCGTACACTATGACTTTCTTGCCTTGCTCGGCCAGCCAATGAGCCATCATGACACAAAGGGTCGACTTTCCCGTACCTCCTTTTTGGTTGGCGAAAACAATAATTCTGTTCTTGGCCATATTCAATTGATTAATTGATTGAATGAATTGATTAATTGATTTTATATCGGATGCAAATATACGAATAAAATCCTTGTATAAATCAGCTTTAGTAGACTTTAACTAAATAATCAATTAATTGATTGGCTTAATCAATTAATTGATTATTCGATTAGTTGTTATTTTCATCGTAATTAATGGATTCCTTGTAGAGCCTTTTGCCGTACTGGGCATCCATCTCCTTTTGGAAGGCAGCTGCTGTCTTTGGGTTTCTTGCTTTATAGATTATCCAATAGCGGTAGTCCGGCATTCGCTCTATAACATCATTGGCATTCTTCAGAGCCTGTTCCGCAGCTGTTTGTCTGGCATGAGCATTGTGCATCATGACCAGCCCACCAACGACACAACAAATACTGATGCAAACGGCAAAGGTTATCCAGACCCATCTTCTCTTGAAGAAGTCTTCCACCCACTTTGCTGCAGTCCGGACTCTTTCACGTCCTTCATAGCTTGCATTATTGATATTTTTGATGCTTTGCCGTGCGGTCGAGTCCATTTCCTCTTTGGCTTTCTTGACCACTTCCTCGGTTCCGCTACCCTCTCGGCGAATGCTTGCCTTTTCCGCTTCCGCAGTTCTGTGAAGTTCGTCCTTTAGTTCTGCAAGTAGACCGTTCGTGTTTGATGTCGTGAGAATACGGTTCGTCTGGCGCAACAGTTCCGCATCCTCTCTTGGAAGGGATGCAGAAAAGTGGAGCCCTTCAAGTCTCTCGCCAAGTCCGTTGTTGAACGTATTGATGGATTCAGAAACATTACTCAAATGCGTATTGACTCCATCGGTAATATCCTTTACCATGTCCTTTTGTTTCTGTTCCCGGACTTCCTTTGTTTCCGTCCTCATGGCATCCGCCATCACCTTCATTGATTTGGAGATTGACGACATATCAGACTTGATGGACTTGATTTCTGTATCAAGCTCACTGCTGTTGTTCCCTTTCGCCGAAAGTCCATCCACCTTCTTTTCAATATCATCGAGTTTGTCTTTGATGGGCTTTAATGGGTCTTGCATTGTTCCTGGCATTGCCATAATCATTGATTGTTTAGATGTTCGACTTCTTTTTCTACTAACATATCGAGCTGCTTTATTATGCTCATGAGCTGCTGGAGATCCTCAGGCGGAAGTGCGCCTGTTAGATTGAACCTGTAAGCCAATTGATTGAGATTGTCAGATTCGTTGGCTATTTTTCGCAGTGCATCTGTAAACTCTATATTCTGCACATGGAGGGTCTTGTTCATCAAGACCCAATACATGTATTCAGCCAATGGCAGTTCCACTTCATCGGCCTTTGCCTTTAGCTTTTGCTTGTCGTTTAAGGACATACTTACTTGGATTCGCTTATTCCGTTTGTTATTCGGGTCGCGTTTCTTTGCTTGCATGAACCATCTTTTCTTCTCTATTAATTTACTGTCTGACATACAATTACATTAATAATTGATTAATCGAGTAATTGATTTATATAATCAATTAATTGATTATCTTCTTGGATGCCACTTAGGTTTGTTCTCACGCTGCACCGTCTGGACTCTCTGCTGCTGTTCTTTCTTCGTTTCCTCGGCCTTCCGGGCTTTCTCCTGTTCCTCTTTGGCTTCTTTCTCCTTGCGTTGCTGCTCCGCTATACGCTGCCTTTCGTCCTCTTCCTCCTGTCTCTTAATAGTGTCAAACAATCTCAAATCCACGCCGAGACTGGCCACTCTGTGAGTGACATCCTTTTTGCCGTTGTTGGCAGTAACTGTGTAGTTGTCATTATCGTCCTTGCCGAAATGAATGTCACTGTCTTCAAGAAGAAGGATGAAGTCTTTCATAGAAAGATGCTCTTTGATACAACGGCCTGCTGTATCCTCAATGATGCCTTTAAGCTTAGCTTTCCTTTCATTGGCTTCAGCCCTTGACTTGGCTCTCTTAGCTCTGGTGGCGGTGGCCGTATTCTGCGATGTTACATTCTTTATTTCAGCGAGTTCTTCTTCAGTAAGTCCAATTATGGTCTTGACATCCATAGGCATATCTTCTCCGGACGGATTATCCTTTACCGTCTGTTGGTCTTTTGGTTGTACCTCGACCGTTTCATCGATTTTGTTCTTGTCCGCCTTTGCTTCCTCTTCCTTGCGTAATTTATCAACCTTGCGCAAGTATTCCTCCATCTCCTTGTGTCCTTTGATGGTCTCAAAGAGAGACGTGTCGATGCCGAGACGTGTAGCCTTATATGTCAGGTTCCTCCCGTGATGCCCGGCAGTGATGTTGTATCGTCCCTTTCCATCCTTCCCAATGAAAATTCCGTTTTCCTTCAGAAGGGAAACAAAGTCTTTCATCAGAAGGTCTTTCTTGATGAAGTAGTTTGCCACACCTTCAACGACTTCCTTTAGCTTCTTCTTCCATTCGTCAAGTTGAGCCTTGGACCTCTCCCTTCTATCCTTCTTAGCTTTTGCAGTTTCTGCCCTGTGTTTGGAGGAAGCTTCCTTCAACTTCTCGATGTCTTCATCGGACAGTTCCTCGCCAGATCTGACCGCCATAGCCTTTTCTTCTCCAAGCTGGTCTTGGACGAACTTAAGCCATTCTTCGTTACGCCTGTCAAGGCCGGGAGCGAAGTGAAGACCGTTCTTCTTGCTTGCAGCCCATGCAGACTGGGACATCTTTGCTCCGATAAAGCCAGTGTCAAGTCTGGTACCGTCAAACTTCGTTGTGAGTAATATCATATGGTAGTGGTCACAGTCGGTGTTGATATGCTCCGTGATTATCCACGGAGTGTTTTCAAGGTCGATTCCTCGGGCTTGACATTCTTGAAGAAAATCCGTTACATATTTGTCTTTTTTGTCCGGATTGTCTTCAAGAAGTTTTTTGTCCTTGGAGCTGTGCGACAGGACAATATTAATGGCTTTCACCTCATACTTGTCAGAACAGTATGCCTTCATATAGGCAAGCTGCGTCTTGGCTGACGAGTATTGGGGAATGCCATTCGAAGCTATAACTTGACCGCCTTTCTCACGTTGGTTAAGGGCACGGTCATAGATATAGCTTCCAACGAGCGAACGTGTCTGTGATACGGTAGCGAGCATAGGCGAATTCTTTAACTTGTTAATGAATGAGCCGTCGGCAGCTTGTCTGCCGAAGCGGGTGGGGAGCGATAGCGGGGAGGGTTGCAAACCCTACCCATGGGGGTGTCGGGGGCCTCCCCTGACCAAGATGCTCGTTGGCGGTAGTTAATCCCCACTGGGGATTAACTGACGTCAAAAGAGACATCTTGCCTAATTTGCGTATCTCCGCACTTGCAAAGGTAGTGGATTGGAGTGAAACTACAAAATAAATCGACAGATTTTTTTGTAGGGAACGGAAAGTAACGGACTGAGTAAGTGGGGAGATCTCGCAAATTACCATGCCACGGAGGGAGTTCGCCGGGACATGCACGCTCAGAGCCGGACGTGTCTCTTGTGCTGCCATCGGCTGCAGCACATGTGACACAGGACGGATATTTTGCGTGATGGACAGGCGGACGGAAGGAGTGGCTTGTTCGTGAGCAATCGTCCGGTTCCGGGTTCCTGGTCTGTTTTCGCATCATAGTTTGTCTGAAAGATAAACAATAAGGGAAAACAGATTAGGCGGAACAGGAAGATGCACACGTAAAAAATGTCGATACCTACTTTTTATCGGCTTTACTATTACGAAATATATTTACATTTTATTTAATCGATCATATTACTCATATATGTAATCAATCCTTAAATGGAATTTTCTTCATGGGCTTGGGGTTAGGATCGAACATGTCTTGCATGCCTACTTTGCTGCCCCTTATCTCCAGCACCCTTTTCAAGAAGTCAAACTTTGGGTCTTTGCTGCGTATGAAAAGGAGGTACTTCACAAGTGTTGTTGAAGTACCACCGCCATGCTCGATGCGGTAAACGGATTCGTACCGCTCACCGATGGCCTTTGCCACTGCTCCGACAGTGAGCTGCTTATGTTCATCGTCAAACTCTCCGTATTCATTCGCTCCGAATTTCTCTCTCCATGCAGAGAAAGCGATGCCCACCGAGCTCATCAGCGGAAAGTTGTCGTAATCACTCTTAATGTTCTTGTAAGTTGCCTGTGCCATACTTTACTCTTTAAGTTAACAATGCAAAGATACGAAGAAAAATCTAATCATTACATATTTGCGTAATAAACAAAGTTAATACACAAATGCGTAATCGTTAAATATTGTATTACACAAATGCGTAACATTAAGAAAAGGACTTCTTCCCCTAATCTCGCTTTCTAACTCTTCCCCCTGGTTGTATCGTCTGAGGGAACATTCGACAAGAACTCCTTGAAGATATTGGCCACAGCTTCTTCGGTGACACCAAACGGGAAATGAAAGTGTGCTCCACCTGATATTTTATGAAGCTCATCGACACCGTCCCACCACTTCCTTACAGTTTTTCTATCCAGCATTAGTTCCCTTGCACATTCCGACTTATTCGAGGAAGTCGGATGCTCGTATCTCCAAGCAGCCACAATCCATGCCTTTTTACTATTGGCATAAGTTTCTTTTTTGCGTCCATTATTTTCATCCCAAGCACCCTTCTTTGCTCTTTTCCTTCTAAAATCCCTCAAAAGTCGAGCCTCCTCCAAATGTTCCGCCTGCTTTCTCCAATTCCTTCTGTTTCCTTCCGGCATACTCAATCCCGTAAGATATTCTATGCTGTTTTTAGGAAAAGTACAGTAACCTATTTTGTAGGCTTGCAAAGCATCCTGTACGTCTTCCTTTGAGAAGTGGTTGTCCTCATCCTTAGTAAGTCTGTCCATCCTATCGACGAGGGAAAAAGCATCACTCTTCAACTCTTCCTCTGTAATATCACACTTCACAGCATAAGCAGCGAGAGCCATCATACAGAAATAGCGATGTCCCTGCATAATTTTCTCACTATCGTCTCGTAACCTACGCAACCACCAATCGTATAAATCCCTTTTGATGTGCCATTTCCTTGGAGTCGTATTACCATTCACAACAACCCTTTCATACCACTCAGGCCATCTTCTTTCCGCCTCTTTCAGTGTAACTCCATTAGGGTTATATCTTCCCTTCTCAAGTTCCAAAACTTCGTTATCAGTCAATGCTCCTATCTTTGTGGTCTCATGCTTTGTAAATTCATTCAGTTGAGCCAAAGTATAAAGCTCGCTGTCCTCATTATAAAAGGCCCGAATTGTTTCTCCGAACTTTGTTTTGGTGCCAGGTAATCTGAATCCTTGAAGAACACCTTGATACTGCCTCTCCTTCAAGGAAGAAGTGTAGGTATTCCATGCTATATTAGTAAGACTTCTTTTCAGCTTATTCAGCAGCTCCATATTGGTTGCGAAAAGCGGCACTGGCTTCTTCAACAAATAATACAAATGCAGCCCATGGCCACTGTTCACTATAATATTGGCAACAGGAGAGTGTTGCATGACCTGTCCATTTTTAAGTTCATGAGGCAACATTTGCCAGATTACATCTTGTATTTGTTTCATGCCGACCCCATCAAGATCTACTGTAAACGCATAAAGGTATCTTGCATTCTTACCAGTACGGTTTCTACCAACATATGTAATGGGAGAAGATACCACAAAGTTCTTCCCTTCAATCCTGTCAAGACAGTTTTGATCGTCTTTAGTGATAATAGTGTGAACCTGGATTCTACTTCCGTCTTTCCGCCGTCTGTCAGTAAACTCTATTGCGATTGGGTTGTATCTGAAAAACGGAAGGTCATCATAGTTAATCTTCTCTTCAAATGGCTCAGATTTATCATGTGTCTTGCGCCAATCATGCATACGAGCGACCCATTCATCCTTTTTCTTCCTCCAAGCAAGATATTCAGGGCTAAGAGTCTCCTCAAAAGGATCTGTATCGTGAGTATCACGTGCAAAGACGTACTTCAAGAAATCAGCAAGATAGATTTCTTGAAAATCAAAAGAACTCTCTGGCCCAAGAAGAAATTCATTCTTCTCATTGAACGCCTTAATATAGTCTTCCGTTTGTGTCATATTTTACAAAAGTTAACAAATCAATTAATTACGTTAACATTTCGCTTCCGCAATACCATTTAACACTTGTAAGGTTACTTAACCTACACAATGTCTCATCAGTAACATTCACTCCCATATATAATCCTTTCTGAGTTAAGCCAACATACTAAGAAAAGAGAATTCACACAAAGAGAAGCTACCGCAACACCCAACTCAACCTTCCTTCGTATGCTGTACCATTAAAGAGCAGGTGCCTCACTTCGTTCGGCACTCTTAGGGTGGCGTATATTATCAATATGTTTTTTTCCCCACTTGTCACGATGCAAAGATAAGCATAAAAATCGTATCAAGCAACAAAGTTTGGAGATAATTTTAAAGAGCAGGCGCCTCACTTCGTTCGGCACTCTTAGGGTGGCGTATATTATCAATATTATATTTTCCTCACTTTTGACGTAAAACATTTGGCAGTGCGATTTCAAATGACTACATTTGCATACGATAAAAATGAAAGACTATGGCAACATTAAGCAATTCAACATCAGTACGCCTGCCGAATGATGTAATGGGCATCTTAAAAAGCCAGGCTAAGGAAGAGCATCGCAGTGTGAGCAACTACATCCGTATGATCCTCACAGAGTTTGTGAAGCACAAACGACAGGAGCCTAATGCGACGACACGTGCAGCCATCGAGGAAGCCCGGTCGGATATGGATCTGGAGGAACTGGATGTTGACCACTTCAAAGACTTTGTAGCCTCTCTATGATGACACTGAAGTTGACAGGTCAGTTCAAGAAAGACCTCAAGAAGTACAAACACGCTACAGATCTGCTTGAAGAACTGGAGAAGGTTCTCAAAGAACTACAAAGGAATGGGGTTGTTTCTAAAGAACACAATCCCCATCCTCTTATTGGTAATTACAAAGATTGCATGGAATGCCACGTGAAAAGTGACTTTTTGCTAATATGGTTCGACAAGACAAAGCCTGTCATCAAGCTGCTTCGTCTAGGAAGCCACTCTGAACTATACTGAAAAAATCCCTAACAGCTTTGAACATTATAATCTATGGCAAATACTAATTTAGGTAATGCAAAAGCCGCTAATGTTCCATTAAAGAGCAGGTGCCTCACTACGTTCGGCACTCTTAGGGTGGCAATGGACGAAAAATCGGGCATGAATTTCTCGGAATACATGGCGTTGCTCTCCGGCAATACCGACCTGTTGGACAAGGCGAAACTGGAAAAGCGGATCGCATCGCTCGAAGGGGAACGCAAGTCGTTCAACAAGGGCAAGCGTGATTCGGAGTTCAAGCTGGAGTCAAAGACCGGCGAGTTGCGCAACAACACGGCTTTCATAGATGCCATGACGGAGGACTGGAACCGCTTCCTGTCGGTGGTGCAGACCGACAAGGAGGGCAACCGCCTTAATATAATAAAGGTGGACGGAGTGGATTCCGCCGATGAGAAGGTCATCGGAAAGCGTTTGCAGGAGATAGCCAAGAATGCCACGACCGGAGGGTTGTACACGCAGGTCGGTGAACTTTACGGTTTTCCGATAAAGGTGGTGAGCGAAAGGATACTCAAAGAGGGATTGGAGTTCACCGACAACCGCTTCGTGGTCGAGGGGAACTACAAGTACACCTACAACAACGGGCATCTGGCGATGGCTGACCCGTTGGCCGCCGCCCGCAACTTCCTCAACGCGATGGAGAGGATACCCTCCATCATCGACCAGTACAAGGCGAAGAACGAGGTGCTGGAGATGGAGATACCGCAGTTACAGGAGATAGCGGGTAAGGTGTGGAAGAAGGAGGACGAGCTGAAGCAGTTGAAGTCCGAACTTGCCGCCCTTGACCGAAAAATTCAGCTGGAGCTTGCGCCACCCACGCTCGAAGTCGCAGAAAAGGAGAATGAAGGGCAACAGCTCAAGCCGGAAGCGGAAGATGTGAGGAACAGGCAGGCGCAATATCCCGAAAATGCACCGCCGCAGATACGCAGTCCGGCGGATAGTATCGTTGCCAACCATGTCATAATCGGGCGTCCGGGACTGTATGCCAAGGAGGAAACCCGGTCCAAAGGATTGAAAATATAACCTAAGGAATTTTATCTGAAGTATTAATAAGGGCTATCCCAAAAGGTCTAAAAGTAAATTTTATCCTTTCTGCAAGTATCTATAGGATGGCAACTGCATTTTTTTCTTTTTGGGCAGCCCTTATTAAAATTTATTCTTATTTTAGGTTATATACATTCATGTCCATTTATGTAAAAAATTCCTGCTGACCTTGTTTATGTCTTGTCAGTCACCATTTGCAAAACCATATTTGACCCTCAAAGAGGCTGAATTTGATAAGTAACTTGCTACATACTCATAATAAGGAGCTAAATAGAACACGAATGGGAAATACACAAATGCTAAACTAAAGAAGATATTGGCCAAAATAAACGCTATACCGAGAGAGAAACTTGATTTTTCAACTTCCTAAAACGGTGTTGTTCAAACATTTCTACTTATTTGTACTTGCCAGTTGAACCTACGCTTCCCTAATAAAATGTCTATGGTAAAAAGTTAAAAAATCCTTAAAAAATCCTCCCACTTTTGTTAGATATATTTTTTTGTGTAATTTTGTAATCGTTATGCGGCAGTAATAATATACATATTAATACGAGTTAGTAATCCTGTAGTTCTCATATGCTACGAGGAGGTATTAAAAGGTGCGTTTCGACAATGCATCTACTGTAGTATATTAATGCTTAATCCAAATGAATATTATAAATTTAGGAATTCTTGCTCACATTGATGCAGGAAAAACTTCCGTAACCGAGAATCTGCTGTTTGCCAGTGGAGCAACGGAAAAGTGCGGCCGTGTGGATAATGGTGACACCATAACGGACTCTATGGATATAGAGAAACGTAGAGGAATTACTGTCCGGGCTTCTACGACATCTATTATCTGGAATGGAGTGAAATGCAATATCATTGACACTCCGGGACACATGGATTTTATTGCGGAAGTGGAGCGGACATTCAAAATGCTTGATGGAGCAGTCCTCATCTTATCCGCAAAGGAAGGCATACAAGCGCAGACAAAGTTGCTGTTCAGTACTTTACAAAAGCTGCAAATCCCGACAATTATATTTATCAATAAGATTGACCGTGCCGGTGTGAATTTGGAGCGTTTGTATATGGATATAAAAACAAATCTGTCGCAAGATGTCCTGTTTATGCAAACTGTTGTCGATGGATCGGTTTATCCGGTTTGCTCCCAAACATATATAAAGGAAGAATACAAAGAATTTGTATGCAACCATGACGACGATATATTAGAACGATATTTGGCGGATAGCGAAATTTCACCGGCTGATTATTGGAATACGATAATCGCTCTTGTGGCAAAAGCCAAAGTCTATCCGGTGCTACATGGATCAGCAATGTTCAATATCGGTATCAATGAGTTGTTGGACGCCATTACTTCTTTTATACTTCCTCCGGCATCAGTCTCAAACTCAAACAGACTTTCAGCTTATCTCTATAAGATAGAGCATGACCCCAAAGGGCATAAAAGAAGTTTTCTTAAAATAATTGACGGAAGTCTGAGACTTCGAGACGTTGTAAGAATCAACGATTCGGAAAAATTCATCAAGATTAAAAATCTAAAGACTATTTATCAGGGCAGAGAGATAAATGTTGATGAAGTGGGTGCCAATGATATCGCGATTGTAGAAGATATAGAAGATTTTCGAATCGGAGATTATTTAGGTGCTAAACCTTGTTTGATTCAAGGATTATCTCATCAGCATCCCGCTCTCAAATGCTCCGTCCGACCAGACAAGCCCGAAGAGAGAAGCAAGGTGATATCCGCTCTGAATACATTGTGGATTGAAGACCCGTCTTTGTCCTTTTCCATAAACTCATATAGTGATGAATTGGAAATCTCGTTATATGGTTTGACCCAAAAGGAAATCATACAGACATTGCTGGAAGAACGATTTTCCGTAAAGGTCCATTTTGATGAGATCAAGACTATCTACAAAGAACGACCTAAAAAAAAGGTCAATAAGATTATTCAGATCGAAGTACCACCCAACCCTTACTGGGCCACAATAGGGCTGACTCTTGAACCCTTACCGTTAGGGTCAGGGTTGCAAATCGAAAGTGACATCTCCTATGGTTATCTGAACCATTCTTTTCAAAATGCCGTTTTTGAAGGGATTCGTATGTCTTGCCAATCTGGTTTACATGGATGGGAAGTGACAGATCTGAAAGTAACTTTTACTCAAGCCGAGTATTATAGCCCGGTAAGTACACCTGCTGATTTCAGACAGCTGACCCCTTATGTCTTCAGGCTGGCCTTGCAACAGTCAGGTGTGGACATTCTCGAACCGATGCTCTATTTTGAGTTGCAGATACCCCAAGCGGCAAGTTCCAAAGCTATTACAGATTTGCAAAAAATGATGTCTGAGATTGAAGACATCAGTTGCAATAATGAGTGGTGTCATATTAAAGGGAAAGTTCCATTAAATACAAGTAAAGACTACGCCTCAGAAGTAAGTTCATACACTAAGGGCTTAGGCATTTTTATGGTTAAGCCATGCGGGTATCAAATAACAAAAGGCGGTTATTCTGATAATATCCGCATGAACGAAAACGATAAACTTTTATTCATGTTTCAAAAAACAATGTCATCAAAATAATGGAGCGGTCAGGAAATTTCTATAAGGCAATACGGTTGGGATATATACTTATCTCCATTCTTATCGGATGTATGGCATATAATAGCCTCTATGAATGGCAGGAGATAGAAGCATTAGAACTTGGCAATATTTTCTTGTTGCTTGCTCATATTGTCTATCATTATTTGTTGCTAAATTAGCAATAATAAAGGGGCTGAACAAGAATAAAATAATTGTTTAACACACTGAATATTAGCATTTTGAAGCAATATAAGCTATCAATATACCGTAAGCGTATCGGTATTCACGTATTGCCACAAAAAACTGATCAAGAGAGGAGGCTTGCCCAGTTTTGTTAGTCTTTTGTGGAAGGTTGCCAACGGTCTGGCAATAGGTTTCTATAATTCTC
>NZ_JAMXSP010000046.1:0-14161 GCF_025457485.1 Hallella absiana | reverse complement strand
TGAAAGCCTTCAGGTCATGCCTGAAGGGAATAAGGGATATACCCTTCTTTTTCTATAGATGTGTTACTGTCTTTGGTTAGGCAGCGGCATCTGCCCGCCACGGACAATCCCCCTTGGGCCCTGATTATATGTCTGGATTAGTTGATGGTCTGTCCATTTACCGACATGGCCGGAGATGCTGAATCATGAATCGTTTCCTCCGTGCACGCTGTCGGCAATGGCAAAAAGGTGAAGCCGAGTGCTCTGCCGTTGGACTCCTTGATGGGGTGGCGGCGGAGACCGGGATAATAGTAGAAGGTGTGGCCGTCGGTTCCGAGGATGTAACCGAGGCGCTTTAGCGACCCACGAAGACGGATCTTCTGATGGTTGCTCACTACCTTTATATTCGTTTTCTGGTCGAGACCGAAGATGATGCGGCGGCGCTCCTTCTGGATGAGTTCCTTGCGACGGCGGCTGCGGATTTCACGGAGCTGCTTTTGCGTGCGCTCCAGTCCGAGCTCACGGGCGATGATCCGGATGGTTTCTCTGTGCAGACCTGTGCGCTCTGCCATTTCCTGGTAGCTAAGGTTGGGGTATTCAATCAGGACAAAGGAGCGTGCGTCGCAGTTGCGTCCCGACGGGGATATCTTTCTTAGTCCGAGTCGGCGTGCGTGACTGCTCACGGTGCTGCATGTGCAGCCGATATGTGTGGCTATGTCGTGGAGGCAGTCGGTATGGAAGCGCTCCTTGAGGATGTCATCGTGGTCTGGTGTCCATAAGGTTCTTTTGGTGGTTGTATGGATTGCTGTATGCATAGTATTCAGTTCGTTTTTTAGTTTGTGGTTACTTTTTATATACTTAGTCTTTTACTTCTTTGGCTGTCCTATTCAAACAGTCCGCTGCGGTGGGTGACGAGCCGTCGGAGTTCCTCCTTGTTGGCATCGATGAATGACCTTGCAAGGGCGGTGAGGATGGCAGAGAGACGGTAACAGCCATAGACGGTCTCGAAAGTGGCATACACCTCATCGGGGATGAATACCCAGCGACGGTGGCCGATCTCTGCGGCATAAGAGAATGTGTCTATCTGCGACTGGATGTCGGACACGGAAGGTGAAGCATAAGCTTTTGTCACTGGTGTGTCCCGGACTTTTTTTGCCTGTTGTTCTTCCGACGCCTTTACCGCCTTTGGGGGAGGTGACTTGGTCTTTTCCTTCTGAGGATGCACTTTATCCTTGGCCTTTGGCACTTTTTCCGGTTTGGCAATGGCAGAAGCTTCCTCACTGGTTTCCTGACGAGATTCCTTATCGGGTTTCTCGTCCGGCTCCCTGGCCTGTTCTTCTTGTACAGCCGGTGGCTCCTCCGTCCTTACCTTTTCCCCCTGCCTGTCACTCTGCCACATGTAGGCTGGCTCGCTCTCACCGTTAACTTTCCGGAGAAGATCGTGGATATCCCCGAAAACCATTGGTCGAGAAGTGCCGTCAGTCATACGGATTTATCGTTATAGACGCAGTCGTAGAGCGTATCGAAGCTTTTGTCGACAATCTCATGTTGCTTGTCGGTGAGGAAGAGCGTACTGTAGCGCTGGATCTCGGCGCAGTTGGGTATCTTCGGCAATACGGTGCCCAACTTGGCGAAGTTGTCGAGGAACGTCTGCTGCTCGGTCAGCTCGGCCTTACGGCCCCAGTTCTTATTAAATTGATTTGGCAGGAAATAGAAATCTGGCAGCTTGTTACCACCGTTTTCCTTGGCGACCATGGCGCACATTTCAATAAAGGAGGTGGTGGAATTGATGCTGGTCTTTTCCAACTGAATGGGGACGATGACGGCATCAGCCTCGAAGACAAGTGGAAGCAGGCCTTGAAGGGTAAGGCTGCCCGGTGTGTCAATGACAAAGTCAAAGTCCTCGTTGCGCATGGCGCGGATAAGGTTTAAGGTCTCCCGCTCACTGCTGAGCTGGGTACAGGGCACGACCTGATAGAGGGGCTGGAGCTGGGGCCAGCGCTCACGGTCCTGCTCGTGTTTCTTGACGATGCTGCGCTGAGGGTCACCGTCGAGCGTGACGAGACGGCAGTGGTGTTTGAGGACAAGCTGGTCGGCGAGCAGTACACTGATGGTGGTTTTGCCGCATCCGCCTTTCTGGTTAGCGGCTACGATAATCTTGTTGCGCTTCTTCGGGGTGGTCTTCCCGATGTTGAAAAATGGTATGTTCATAAGGTTGGTTATTGGTAACTCGTGTCATGGAGTTTTGGTCACCCCTGTTATGTCCGCCTCGTGGCGGCATAAGATAGTTCCGTGTGACGGTAAAAGACGCGCTCCTTTTCTTTAGGCCGGTATTCCAAGGGAGCTTGGCCCTGCAATGGTTAGTAAACCTTGCGTTGTGATTTTCTGTTGCAAAGATAGTAACTATTCCGCATAATGGCAACAGTGGCCTACTGTAAAGTGCTGATATATCGACAAATTTGATGAAAAAAGTCGATTTTCTTCAAAAAAGCCCCGACTTGCGGAAACGGTTTGGGTAATAGCAATGTCTCAGCGGGCTTATTGACTGCAAACACATCTCTCTTTGAGTGATGATTACAGCTGGCTGACGATCTCACGGACTCTTCTGGTGTAGTCTTTCGAGGTTGAGTAGCCGATGCGCTTTAGGAAGGCATAGTAGTTCTCGTTGTCGCGGTGCTTGTACTGCACTTTGTTCTTGTAGGCGATGACGCTCTCTTCCCAATGGTCAAAGACGTAGTAGCCGGTCGAGTGCCGGAGACCGAAGAGATTGTTGTTCTCATTGCAGACACGGGAGCGGAAACGGCCGGTTTCAAGGATAGCCTGGGCAAGGACGATCTTCGGATATTTGATGCCGTGCTTCTTCAGAGCAGCATAGAGGTTCTCTATCGTCAGCTCTGTAGGCTTTGCTTTCTCATTATTATATATAGGAGAGTCTTTGCCGGCTATCTCTGCCAGTCGGTCGTTGAATGTCTTTACTTGTTGGTTGAGGGCTTGGATGAACGGCAGGGGATCGACGCTGGTCCAGCTGTTGGATGCTGACAGACGTTGTAGCTGGATGTGGAGATGCGGGCCGGTGGAGCGGCCAGTGGAGCCGACAAGTCCGACGACAGCACCTGCCGGCACTTCGCTGCCTTCCCTGGCATAGATTTCACTGAGGTGACCATAAAGGCAACGGAGGCTGCCGTGATCGAGAATGACGTAGTTACCGTAGCCGGTGTCGCCGTGGTGCACGGCGGCCACCCTGCCCGGGAGCATACTATAGACCAAACCGTTTCCGCATCGCAGATCTATGCCGTCATGGAACCGCTGGCACTTGGTAAAGGGGTCTTGGCGGTAGCCGTAGTGTGAGGTGATCGTTATGTAATCCAATGGCATACAGATGTTTAGGCGCTTTTCAAGAAGGCTCAAAAGAAGGCTGTCTGAGGCACTGAGGAAGGGTAAAACGAGTGGTTTCATAACTTTTGGGATAGATTTTCTCAAACTTTTTTCGCCTTTTTCCAGCACTTTTCCCTGAGCATTGTTGGAGGTTGGCGGTTTGTTTCCTAACTTTGCGGTCAGAAACGAAGGCAAAGGCAAACCGAAGACGGACTTTTTCTTGGTCTCAGTCTCGACCTTGGACGTTGGCTTTGTTTCGTGGAGTACGTCACGGACGTAAGGGTCCGTGGAAATGGATAACGTGTCGGCAGCCGGACCGACTTTCTCAACAGTGTAAAACTGTGCCGGTGATTCCAATACATTCATCGAGAACATAAGGACCACAGCGCACTTTAGTGTGTGTTTCATGGTAGTAGTGTGTTAAGTTTGATATGTTTTCACCACAAAATTAGTATAAACCAACAGAATAACCAAAACATCAACTATGAAAACAGAACCAGTACCATTCGACAAATTTGCCAAAATCGGCATCTATCCCAAGGATCTCATGCGCATGCCCAAGGACTTGCGCGACTCTATCTTGAGTGGTGAACTCTCGCCGCTCATGCGTCTCAACGTGCCCGTGGGTGACAACTCGGCGGTGTCCATCCCTATGAAAATCCAACTCGTACACGACAAGGACGGACAGCTGCAACTGCTTACGTATCAGATACATCGTGAGCTGGACAACAACTTGAAGTTGAATGACACAGAGCTGGAGCGTGTGCGCAAGGGCGATGTCATACAGAAGGAGTTCAAGGAGGGTGACAACCGCAAGATGCGGTACGTACAGTTGGACAAGGAGACCAACGCGCTGATGTACCGTGATGTGGCGACTGTTAATTTTGAGGAAAAACTTCGGGAAGTGGACAGAATCAAGGACATCGGACTCGGAATTGGGCAAAAGGAGGCTCTCGCTTCGGGCAAGCCGGTGGAGCTTGAGGTCGGTGACCAGAAGGTAACCGTGGGCGTGGCCCTCCGTGAGCCGGTAGGCTTCAAGGTCATGCAAGGTGACTTAGAAGAATGGAAAAAACAACAGGCCATCCGTTATGACGACGCGCACGAGGGCTACATGGGGTACGTGCAGACCGACGAGAACCGGTGGGAGTACAAGCAGGTGGTGGACAGGCTTCGCCACGAGGAGAGCATCCGGCTGACCGAGAGGGAAAAGGCAGAAAGGAAAGAGAACAAGAAGAGAGGACTGTCTCTTTAGTCCTTAGTTCATAGCCTTAGCTTACTTTCTTCGTTTCATCCATCTACAAACCTATGAGACTTAATCTTTTACCATGTCAAACAAACAAGAATGTACGTTCACCTCCTGTGCTCCATACCCTAAAGTGCGTCAGTTGGCGCACGGACTGAAGGATGGTGACTACGCGAGTATCTGCAAGGCTGCGGATATGATGGCGGACGGAATAAGGGAGATGGCGGCAGGACGCAACTGTGTACTGGTGCCTGTCCCGAACCATCATGGGAGGGCAATATACACCAAGACGCTTGCCAATGAGATTTCCCGGAGGACAGGCATCCCCACATGGGACATTCTTTCCTGCCGACCGCACATGCCGCTGCACTATGCCAAGAAGAATGACCTCAAGCCGGAGGGCATATACCTGAAACTCAATCTGTACCGACAAGTGCCGGATCAGTTCACGCCCATCGTCATAGACAATGTGCTGGACACCGGCTATACTGCAGGTGCCGCCATCAAGGCTGTGGGGCATCCGAATACGATGCTCGCCGTCCTCGGACATACGAAGAACCATCTGACAAACAAAAACTTCCAGTTTAACCTAATTCCTACTAACATGGAAAAGAAGATGCAAGAACAGCATTCTGACAAGAAGCAAGTAAAGAACAAGACCGACACGCCGTTGGCAGTGTACCAGCGGCTCAAGAGCAAGCACCCCGACGCGCTGATTCTCATGCGAAACGGTGACTTCTACCGCTCACTGAATGAGGATGCTCAAAAACTGTCGGACACGCTGCGTATACCGGCACAGAAGCCGAAATTCAAGAAGGACGGGGAGCTGATCGCGGAGTTTCCGCATCATACGCTCGACACCTACCTGCCAAGGCTTATCCGGGCGGGCAATCGTGTGGCGATCGCTGACATGCAGGAGCCGAGCAAAAAGCAAACCACCAATCAAACCAAAAACCAAACTCAAACCGATACTATGGAAAAGAAAACAGAAAAGAAGAAAACCAAGACTAAGGAAGCCAAGGTTGACAAGACTGAGGTGAAGGCTGACGCTTCAAAAAGTAAAGAGAAAGCTGTCAGCAACTCTACAGAGAGAACAGAAGGTCAGTCCGCAGACGCCAAGGTTCACAAGCCGCGCGAGCCGCAGATGGTGACGGTCAACGGTGAGAAGGTGACCCACGGCCATGCCTTCCAAAGTAACCAGGACCCGAACAAGTGGTATTTTACCGCCCGTATCGACGGACAGCAGCTCCGTCCGCAGCTCATGAAGCCAGAGGATGCCGCTGCCTATCAGAAACGTGAGGTAGGTGTAGAAGCATTGATGCAGACTTATTATCCCTCAAAGCTGGCCAAGAAGGTTACGCCGGAGGAGTACAAGGCTGACAACAAGCTCTCTGACGGGCGCATCATCGACAAGATGGTGGTCTACAAGGAGCATGACGAGCAGCGGCAGGACGTGGGCAAGTACAAGCTCTACACACAGGTGGGCGAGCAGAAGATGTCTCGCACGATGTCGAAGGAGGATCTGAACGCTTACTTCGACCGTGTGACAACGCCTTCTAAGCTCGTGGAGAAGAACTTCGGGGAGCAGCTGCACCTTGCCTCCTTCTACAACCAGTTCAAGCTGGAGGAGGGTGTCAAGGAGGTGCGCATCGCCAAGAGCCAGCAGGGCGACTGGACGGTATCGGCGAAGCTCGATGACGACAGGATGACCGGCAAGGCAGTGCTCTCATGGCACGACAAGCAGGCGCTCTTCACGCACAAGACGGCTACCAAGGAGCAATTGGCTGCCCGCTATCTCAACACGGAAATCAAGGAGATGCAGTCGGAGAAGGTCAGCGCGAAGCAGGCGTTCAAACGATAGTGCCAGGACTAAGCTCTATTATAAATATGAGTTGTCAAGACACAAACCGTATGAGTTGCCTGTCATCCATCACAGCTTACATCTTAGCAATCAACTATTCCAATCATCAACCATTAACACATCACAACTATGCAGAACAATACAATCGAAGAACTCATTCAACTCAAACAGGACGGCAAGATAGGATGGTGCGAGCTCGCACTGCGCAGTGACCACGGGAAAGCCTATCTCCAGTGGTGCGACGACCACGGCATAGAGCCTGACGACAACAATGCTGAGCTCTACCTCGAAGAGACCGAGAGCCGTATCTATGACGACGGCAACGAGTTCGCGGACGCTTTCGCTGAAGCCATCGTGTAGAGAATCCGTAGTATTACCTTAATATACAAAAACTTATGGTTTCCACAGTCCGAAGGCTATATCATCGTACTGAGGGACTACTAACCTAACTTAACCAATACTGACACTATGGAAAACAAGGATTCCAAGTCAAAGAAAGGACAGGACTACAAGAGCAGCGGCGACAAGGCCATAGACAGGTTCTGCTCGCTCATGATCGACCGCATGAAGGCGATGAAGGCGTCGGACTGGCGGCAGGGATGGACGAACGGAAAGGGTACGATGCTCGGCATGCCGCAGAACCTCAGTGGACGCAACTACTCGGGCACGAACTCGTTCTTCCTCCAGATGGACACGGCGATGAACGCTTACCGCACGCCGGTATACATGACTTTCATGCAGGCACAGAAGGAGAATCTCCGCATCAAGAAGGGCGCGCAGTCGATGCCGGTCATATACTGGGACCTTAATATCAAGGATGAACGGGGCAAGCGGGTCGCCGAGTCGGACTACAGGCAGATGAGCCGCGGCGAGCAGTC
This sequence comes from Hallella absiana, assembly GCF_025457485.1. Classification (NCBI taxonomy): domain Bacteria; kingdom Pseudomonadati; phylum Bacteroidota; class Bacteroidia; order Bacteroidales; family Prevotellaceae; genus Hallella; species Hallella absiana. Next base: position 6,825 of record NZ_JAMXSP010000046.1, on the reverse strand, counting down.
GAAGTGCGAGGTCAGGCCGTTCCTACGTGCTTTCTCCGTGTTCAACGTGGATCAGACCAACTTAGAAGAGGTGAACAAGGAGAAGTACGATGCCATCGTGGATCGTTTCAAAGGTCCGCAGTTGCGTGACACGCAGGGTATGTACGAGAACCGGGCCCTCGACCGTATGTTCGAGCGGCAGGAATGGATATGCCGTGTGCAGACGGACAGGATTGTGGACGGGGCGTTCTACTCACCGGCACGTGACATTGTCATCGTTCCGAAGAAGGAGCAGTTCAACATAGGCAAGAACGCGGAGGAGATTTTCAAGGACGGCATGGAGTACTATTCTTCCGCACTTCATGAGATGACGCACTCCACGGGCACCCCCAACCGGCTGAACCGTGACAAGGGGGCGAAGTTCGGGGACGAGAAGTACGCCAAGGAGGAGCTGGTGGCGGAGCTCACGGCTGCCATGGTGGGCAATGCCCTGGGCTTTGACAAGCGTATCCTCAACAACAACGCTGCCTACATGGACGGATGGATCAACGCGCTGCGTGAAGAGCCGAAGTTCATCGTATCGGTCATGGCGGACGTGAACAAGGCCTCGAAGATGATCCTTGAGAAGATTGACGAGCAGAAGATTGCTCTCGGTGAGACGCCCATCCTTACAGAGAACCAGCGTAAGGTGGGACTTGACAAGGGGGTTGAAGCTGCCAAGAAGGAGTGGCAGCAGCCGCATGACATCGCGCTATCAGCGAAGTTCGATAGTGCGTCCATCTTCAAGCGCATGGACGGAGGCTATGCGGTGCGTGCGACCTTCGAGGGGCAGGACCTCGGCATGAAGCCCATCAGTAAGATTACGGGTATCAGATATGAGATGATGCCGGTGGGGGCGCTGAAGGATCAGATGCTGCACGACACGGTAGCGAGGAAGTTCGTTGGGGAAGTGCGTGAGATACGGGAACAGAAGCAGGAAAATAAGGAAAATAAAGGCTTGAAATTATGAGGATTAAGTCCATATATTAAACTTCATTTGTGGGCTGCTTAACTATCAAACCTATAACAAACATCAAACTACAAGCCTATGTCTTACGTATCTTTTCAGGAAATGAAGCCGAGGGTAGGCATCGACGATGTTGCCTTCTCGCTCGGCTATAAGCTCAACAGACAGGCGGGCGTGGGACGGTACATCGAGCTGATCCTGCCCGACGGCAGGGGTGAGAAGCTCGACACCATCATCATCTCGCATCCTCAGGAGAAGGACCGGCAGCGGTATTTCCACCGTAATTCGGGCAAGCGGGGCGACGTGGTGGACTTCATCGGTGAGAACCTCAGTCGCTTCAACAAGTTCGGACGCAACCAGTGGGAGGTCATCGGTAAGGTGCTGGCGGACTTCGCCAACATGCCGGTAGTGGACAATCACGACCGTGGATATAGTGGTGGGCTGGGGAGTCTGAACCCGGTGTTCAACCCCAAACGTTACACGGCACAGCCGCTGGCAAGGAACATGGACTATGCCATGGGAATCTTTGAGGACAGGGGGATCAGCCGTGAGACGGTGTCACTCTTTGAGCGGCATATCGCCATCGTCACGGACCAGAAGAACCGGAACGGTCTGCCGATGATAGGCTTCCCGTACCGTGAGCCGGACTTCTGTGCGGACTTGGCCGGCTATGAGCTGCGGGGCGACCGTGGGTTCAAGGGCAAGGCGGCAGGGACGAACTCGACGACGGCGATGTGGACGGCGGGCATCCACTCGGCACTGAACAATCCGCAGATGGTCAGGCATGTCTATTTCTGTGAGTCGGCTTACGATGCCATGTCGTCCTATCAGGCGAACCAGGTGAAGATGGACCTTCCACACTCGGCATTCGTATCTGTGGGCGGCGCGCTGTCCAACGGACAGGTGTCGGAACTGATGAAGCACTACTGCATGGCCAAGGCAGTGGACTGTTTCGACAATGACCTGCCGGGGCGGATCTATGGCATGCGCATGGCGGCGCTGCTCGACGGAAAACGACTCAGCGTCTTTCAGATGGGGGACAACCTCAGGCTGGAGATGGACGGGAAGACCTTCGACATGCCGGTGGGGAAGGCCTCTGTGGAAGAGCTTGGGAGACACGTAAAACTCTCTGACCGAATAGAGGTGATGAAACCACCGGTGAACTACAAGGACTGGAACGATGTTGTACGCGGCATGCCTTTGGAAGCGTTGCAGCTCAAGACAAAGTTCCAACGGGACGAGAATCTCGCGAGGATAAGGACGGAGCTCAGGGAGCGAAACGAGTGCAAAAGCGGGTTTAAGATGTAAAGGCCAATGGGATAGGAGACTTTGACTTCTCAAAAGTTCTATGGCTTATTATTATAAACGAGGTCACGGCGCATCACTTCCGGCACCGACTTTTCAAGTCCGTACCGTCAGTGGTGTCCGTGGCCATAACAACCAGAAAACCATGAAAAGAAAATTCTTTTGTCTGTTGCTGGCCATGTCCTGTTCCGTCTGCGGCTTCGCACAGCAGACAGACCCGCTCCTGACGGGGGCGGTGACCACACAGACGGAAATGCTGAAGAAGCTCTTCAAGAAGCGTGAGAAGACGCAGGAGGCGATCATCGCAACGGAAGCGGGGGTCACGCTGGCCATGGAGAGGATGCACCATTTGGAGGATAAGATGTTGGGCTATCTGCAGAACGCGCAGGGTGCCATGCAGAATATCTATCAGATCAAGCGTGCCGCGGAACTCGTGAGTATGGAGATACCGAAAAACATGGCGTTGCTCCGCAAGTCGTTGCCGGGTAATCTCAAAGGGACTGCCATTGCCGTGATGGTCTCGGAAGAGCTTGTTGATGCCTCGGCACAGATGCTATCGCTCTATCCGTTCATGAAGCAGCTGGTGACAAGTGGGTCGTACAACGTTACGAATGCGGACGGCAAGACGGAGAAACACAAGGTCAACCTGCTGAACTCGGCGGAGCGGTACTATGTGGCCAATGAGATTGTCACGCGGCTGGAGAGCATCAACACGGACTTGTGGCTGCTGGCCTGGCAGATCCGTACGCTGTCGTGGAATGACCTGTGGTTCGGACTCGACCCGGACGGATGGGCGACGGTGATGTCGGGCAAGGCGGTCGTGGACGGACTCATAATGGACTGGAAGTATCTGTAGCCGCAAGATACTTTAAACGCTTTCGGCAACTAATTAACTTATTAACTATCAACTATAAACAAACTTTCATTAATCAATAACTACGAATCATTATTAATCATCAACTATTAACTTTATCAACTATGGAAATCAAGAAATCTATCCGTGGCGTACAGATCACGGACGCTGTCATCAAGGAACTGGAGGACACGGGCACAAGCCGTGTGCTGACATTCAAGGACAAGAAGGGAAAACAGTACCTCGCTCATATTGAGGTGGGAAGTGACAAGCTGGCAGTGGTGCCGGAAGGCAGATACCTGGAGCACCGCTGTCCGCACTGTGGTGGGCGTATCAAGATTACCTCAAAGGGGTACTTCTGTGAGCATTACTTTGACAAAGGTGATGCTTGCAAATGGCACTGCAACGGTATCCTCTCGCACCGCTTCATCCTCCCGCATGAGATTGAGGCGTTTCTTGACGGACATCCTACAGTGCTCGACGGTTGTTTCAACTCGCAGGGACGGATCTTCTCGGCCGTTCTGGTGGAGAGTGAGGTTTATGGCATGTCGCTGAGCTCGGTGGTGGGCAAGTGCCCTGTCTGCGATGAGGACGTGCTGGTGAGTCCGGTGGCGTTCAACTGTTCCTGTCATGAGAAGCTCGGGGAGCCGTACCACCTTACTTTATGGCGACATATCCGTGGGCATGAGGTGACGCTTGACGAGCTGAAGGAGCTGTTGGAGTATGGCGTAACCAAGAATGAGGTGACACTAATTGACGACAAGGGATCGCTGTCGAAGGCATACCTGCGACTGTCGGATGACCGGAAACGGATCGTGGCGGATTATAATAAGTGAGCATACTATAAAAAGTTAAACTAAACGTTTTCTACTTTTTACTATTCTATTGATTATCAACCATTCAAACCTTTAACCATGAGTACTGTGAACAAGAAGAAACTGTTGAGAAAGGCGGCTTTTGAGTCGGGACTTTCTGTCAAGGATGTGGAGAAGGCAGTGGATGCCTTCCTCTGCGCGGTGTCGGATATTCTCCGTGAGGACGGGGAGGTCATCATCCCGGACTTCGGGAAGTTCTACGTCTACCGGCGCGGTGAGCGTGTATGCCGTAATCCGCAGACGGGGGAGAAGTTCATTGCGCCGCCGATGAAGAAGGTGAAGTTCAAGGCCTTCGGTAACGTGATCAACTACACATTGAAGTACGGACGATAAAGCCTTTGGAACATGAAGAAGTCATTATTACTAATGATGGGTGCCGCACTGATGGTCTCGTGCGGCAACTCAGGTGAGAAGATGAAGCGGCTGGCAAAGGAGAACCTGGAGCTTAGTGTGGACTACCCCAAGCAGCTGCGTGTGCTGGCGGTGTCGGAGCCGGACTCGGCATTTGGAATGGGTTACTTCACGAAGGATGAGGTGAAGGGGATGCTCAGGACGATGCAGGTGGTCACGGACACGATCATGAAGCGCACGGATAACATGAACCGATTCAATCCGTCCGACCACTATGTCGTCAGTCTGGCCGAACGGCAGATGAGGAGCATGGCGGACATACGGTCGCTCATCATGAAAGGCGACAGAAAGGGGGAGTTCAGTGGATGGAAGGTGAAGATTGACTATGCCTGTGTCGATGCCGCCGGACTGCCGTACCGCTCCGAGCGGTGGTGCTTCATCGACAAGGAGGGCAAGCAGGTGTACAAAGCCTTTGAACTGCCGATACCGTAACTTTTAACACCTTAATTATATTATGAATGACATAACAAACTATCAAGAATCTACTATGGAAACATTGAACATGACATGGGTGAATCTGCTCAGAAAGCAGTACCTCGACATCCTGGACTTCTATGCCGGAAACAAGCAGTTGCTCGATGACAAGGAGCTTCTGAAGGCTTATCAGACGTTGCTGTCGGTAACGAGCGTGGAGGAGTTCAAGCAGTGGCGCAAGCTGCTGAAAGACTACGGACTGTCGTTCACGGATGTGGAGGGGATTACACAAAAAGGTAATCTATTGGGTGCTCTTGACGACTATGCCGAGAGTGCCAACGACAAGATCTTGTCTGTCTTCATCAGATGGAAGCTGGGCTTCAACCCGGAAAAGTGGACGGAGACGGAGCAATGGAACCGGGAGCTGGTGGACATTCTGCTCAAGGCGACGCAGCGCGAGGAGGACGTGCATATCGTCACCTTCCCGTGTGGCAAGCCGAATGCCAAGCGCTGGGCGGCCATCGGACAGGATGCCGACCGGCTCTTCGAGGTCTTCGGATGGCAGACGGGACACGTGGAGGCTACGACAGGACCGGTGAGCTGGATGTTCATCAACGGCTACGGACTGGATGTACTGCGTCAGAGTGGGTACAGCGTTCAGATCCGGGACTTTGGGGAGTTCGACATCCTCTCGACGGCGTTCGAAGAGGACAGCATCGCGTCACTGCAGCAGTTCATCGACTACCTGAGGATGATGGGGGAGATGGCCGATGAGCAAGTGAGGTTTCTGAGAAAGATACGGCCGGTCATCTATCCGCATCCGGGATATTTTGAGCTGACACAGGCGCGTCTTGACTTCGGCAGGAACACTGTCGTTGCCAAGTTTGACAGCGGCGAGGAAGTCACGCTGGCAGAAGGAAAGAACTGGAACCTCAATGGCCTCACGCGTTCTTTGGCAGTGCAAATGGGAGCGGAGCTCGGTGAGGCATAGCCTTATCGGGTGATTATCAGTATCGCAAGGCAAGTGGCTACAGTGGCATCAAGGCTGCGCTTCGATGCCCTTCCGCCACACGCCTTGCGCACAAGCCTAAGAATGCTTCACTTCACTCTTTCGTCCATGACTGCAAGGGCGAAGCCAAGCTTTTGAAGTGCTTCGCAATGATTGGGAGTACCCGCTACGCAAGGCTTGGAAGTATAAGCTATGCAATGCCAACAGTATCGCAAGGCAAGTGGCTACAGTAGCATCAAGGCTGCGCTTCGATGCTCTTCCGCCACATGCTTTGCGCACAAGCCTTTAAAGGCTCCACTTCACTCTTTCGTCCATGACTGCAAGAGCGAAGTCAAGCTCTTGATGCGCTTCGCAATGATTGGGAGTAACCGCTACGCAAGGCTTGGAAGTATAAGCTATGCAATGCATAGGAGTACCAACAGTATCGCAAAGCAAGTGGCTACAGTAGCATCAAGGCTGCGCTTCGATGCTCTTCCGCCACATGCTTTGCGCACAAGCCTTTGAAGGCTTCACTTCACTCTTTCGCCCGAGGACTGCAAAAGCGAAGTCAAGCTCTTGAAGTGCTTCGCAATGATTGGGAATATCCGCTATGCAAGGCATGGAAGTCTAAGCTACGCAAGGCATGGGAGTACCAACAGTATCGCAAGGCAAGTGGCTATAGTAGCATCAAGGCTGCGCTTCGATGCTCTTCCGCCACATGCTTTGCGCACAAGCCTTTGAAGGCTTCACTTCGATCTTTCGTCCGTGGACTGCAAGGGCGAAGTCAAGCTCTTAATGTGCTTTGCAATGATTGGGAATATCCGCTACGCAAGGCATGGGAGTATAAGCTACGCAAGGCATGGGACTACCAACAGTATCGCAAGGCAAGTGGCTACAGTGGCATCAAGGCTGCGCTTCGATGCCCTTCCGCCACACGCCTTGCGCACAAGCCTAAGAATGCTTCACTTCACTCTTTCGTCCATGACTGCAAGGG
>NZ_JAMXSP010000045.1:0-15235 GCF_025457485.1 Hallella absiana | reverse complement strand
TATCTTTTCTTGTTCCATGACCGCAAAGGTAAGCAAAAAAAATAGTTTTAGCACGCTATCATATCAAGTTCTTTGGTTAGGCAGCGGCATCCGTCCGCCACGGACAATCCCCCTTGGGCCCGACGCTAAGGAAAAACCAGAAAAGATAGGAGCCGACTATGCTCATACATCTGGCTTTTCGAATGGCAAAGCATTGGTTGCGGAAAAAGGCAAGCCTGTATCTATTATAGACACCCAGGGCAAGACCATTAAGTTACTTGACAAAATCGAAGGAAAGGAAATAGATGGAGTACGTTCTTTCGTAGCAGGGTATGCTGTTTTCATGACAACCGACTCTCTATGGGGAGTGATCGATGATAATGGAAAATGTGTGGTTAAGCCAGAGTATTACTCGCTTAACGATTATGGTGATGGTAAATTTATCGGTGTTAATGCCAAATATAGAAAAGACGTTATACAGGGGAAGAAAGACAAAGTTAAGATTTCTGTTCTTGACACATCAGGGAAAGAGGTCTTAAATTTTTCTGCTAACAAGTATGAAAATACAGGTTTTGCTTATGTAGATGGTAAACTTGCAGTAAGTGTAAAGAAAGATGGCAAAGAAATTTGTGGAATCATTGATGACGCAGGTAATTATGTGGTCAAACCAACAACAAAGTTAAAAAGTATTGGCACAATACATGGCGATGAATTCACATACAACAATGGAGAAGGATGGGGATTGATGAACGTCAAGGGCGAGACATTAGTTCGCGCTAAGTACGAGTATCTGTATTATGACGAAGATAACATTCTTATTGCCATGAAGAAAGATGGTGATACGTACGAATATAAGTATATTGACAAGGAGGACAACCAAATCGGTTCAGACACATATGTTACTGCCACACCCTTTTCTTCTTTTGACGGGCAACATGCCCTTGTCAAGCCAAATGATAAAATATATTCTATCATAGACAAAAATTGTAAGCAATTGGAAGGACTTCCTGACATTATCGATGTTGGCAATTATGTCGGCGAGAACTATATTGAGAGTGACTATATAGACATCAAGAAAATGGTAGATGGTTTTGGTATTTCTCAAAATGGAATAGCTGGCCTTACTTTTAGCTCATCTCCTAAAGAAGCAGTAAAAGCAGAAGTCGCTTGTGGGTATGCCATAGGAGATGAGAATCATCCATCTGGTACTCCTTATTGGTATGACGAGACAAATAAAGTAACCTTCTCAAAAACTGTAAATGGAGTAAATGGTTCGATCGAAGTTTCATTTCTAAATAATCTAAGTAGGCAAACTTACCGCACACGTAGAATAATTGATTATACTTTTGAAGACTGGTATTGGTATCACGATGAAAAAACTCCTACAGGTTATGTTTGGAATAAGATTACTCCCAAGTCTTTCACTCTTTCTATAGGAAACGACGGGAGAATGCACGGAAAACTGAGAAATTTACTAAAAGCGCTGGTTGCGAAATTCAAGACTTTTGGAACAATTGCTAAACAAAATGACGGAGCTGCTGTATTCATCTTAAAAAACAAGTTGCGTGCTGTCATCTGGATGGAGAAAGACCATGTCTCTGTTTCTTGGGGCAATATCAGGCCTATAAAAGATATTGATATAAGTAAATATGAAGATGTATCAGAAGAGGACGATCCTTCTTACGTTTCATATGGTTACTTGAATGGACTGTTCCCCAACACATCAGCTGACGCTGACACTGTGGCTGTTGATACAACAGCTGTTGATACCGCAGCAGCGTATTATTAAAATGTTTCATTGAAAGGATCAAGTAAAGGGATGCAAGGTTTATGCATCCCTTTACTTTTAGGATAACATCTACGTACAATCCTCACATATCGATAAACAAACAAGCTTGAAGCCTTGTAATAATACTGAAAGGAAATATCGGTAATGTTATTAACAAGTAAAACGCTTCATAGTCTTTCTCTTTTTTGAAATTTATTCATCGCTATCATCAGAGTCATCGTCGTCAGAAGAATTAAATCGTAAATACCTACCGGAGACGACTTGCGTCTTTCCGTTCATCCATGTCAACACAATCTTTGTAATATACATATTAGTTGCATCTCCGGCCACAAAATAGGAGGAGTCATCCCATGACCAACTACCTTTATCCCATTGTTTGACAGGACCTGTTCCCTTGAAATGTCCAGTACATCTAACATCTCCAACATCATTTGTAACCTTGAAGTAAACGGTGATATAACGTATGGTTTTAGGATTGGTATTTACATAATTTATATAAAAGGTTATCACCGAATATTCATCATTCCAACCCCAGCCATCAACAAATCCAAATGGGGCAAGACGTTTCATCTTTGAAATATATCTATAGTAATATTCCCAGCCTAGATAATTGACTACATCGCTATAGTCAACAGTATCATTAGTAAGTCTGTCTTTGAAGACCTTGTAGTGGTACTGGAAATCTTTATTAGAAGCTAATTCTTCTGGTATTTTAGCTTGATGGGTACTCAATAGATTCAATCCTAAGTCTTCTTTCTTAATCGTATAGAAATAAATGGAATCGTTTTTGATGCCAATACAATTCGTTGTATCATCTGAGAATGACTCATCGCAGATAGTACACTTCAACGACACATAATTAGTAGGAACTCTTCGCCAGTCGTGCGAATCTCTGTACTCATCGGCTTCTTTCTTTAGTCGTGCTAAATACTGCTCATGCTTACGTACACGTTCAATAGAATCTGCACGCACCTTTGCAAGTGAATCCTGTATGAACACTCTGCGTTGTTCATTCAAACGTGTGAACTTACCGTCCAATTGCTTGGAGTATGCAGCTATCATTTTGTTCAGCTCATCACCCTTTATTTGGGGAATAGACTTGTCCTTCTTGATGGATTTAGCGTTGTCTTTATCCAATGTTATTGCGACATTAGCAATTGCAGTCAATACATAAAGTATCCGCTCTTTCTTGTCAAAAGCGTATTGCTTCTCAATACCTGTGACACCGTTTATCATTTGTTCGCTGTCACGATAATAGTACCCATTACTACCTTTATGCCAAATGACCATTGCACGTCGTGACAAAGAGTTGAGAGCACCGTAATTTTGGGCACTGACTGGAATAAAGGATATTAGTACCAGTAGAAAGATTAGAAGTTGTTTCATAATTTTATATTTATATTATTGAAAGCTGAAAGTAACAGGGACATTGTATTTCACACGCACTGGCAAGCCGTTTAGTTTACCTGGTTTCCAACGTGGCATTGCCTCAACGACACGTACCGCTTCACTATCTAAAGAGGGATACACAGAGCGAACTGATTGAACATTTGTAATGGACCCATCACGTTCGACCACAAAAGATACAACGACACGTCCTTGCAGACCATTTTCTTGTGCATCGACAGGATATTTAACATTATCTGCTAGATATTTCATGAGAGCGCTCATACCACCAGGAAAAGATGGCATTTCTTCTACTGATTCAAAAACTTTATTTTCAACTTTTGGATCTTTGATCTTAAAATATTTAGAATAGCTAGATGATGATATTTTTTTGTTGTGTGTTCCATTATTAATTTCCCCTGACATTATTAGGTTAAAATGTTTGCTAACTTTAGGAACAATAATGTTATCGGTGATTTCATGTCCATCTATAACAAAAGAAATTTTATGAGTTCCAGAAGTCAGATAATTGACACCATCCAATTTAGCCGGTATCCCATCCACCTTCAATGAGTCTATATGGACGTTGCAGGAAAACGTGACCTTTGATTTGTTTCGAATGCTTTGTAATGCTACAATGATGTCAGACTTTTGGTCTTCTACCACGTTTGGCGATTTGATAATAGTCTCAAAACCATCTTTACTGATTGTTACCTTTCTTTCTCCAATCAGCACATCGTTAAGTATCAAAGGGGTTGTTCCCCTTAGTTTGCCATCAACAAAAACGTTGGCACCGACTGGGCGACTATTGACGTTAAGGATGCCATAGATAGGTATCGGTGCAGAGAGACTGACAGATTTCGTTTCCCCTTTGTGGATTTGTATGCTTGTTTCATAAGGACGGCATGACTCTTTTCGTGCCTCTATCTTATAGAGGCCTTCTGTCAGTCTTCCTTTGAATAAACTGGAGCCCTTATCCTCATTATTGATATAGATATGGCATCCACCCGGAACTGTGACTTCGACAGTACCATATAGTGGAGACATGGGAATGACCACGTCGGACTTGCCATCCTCGACATTTATAGTAGTATCCTTTGTCTCATATTGGGCGAGCTTTATTCTCAGATTGTGGTTGCCTTTCAGCAGTTTTCTCGTCTGAAAAGGAGTTGTCCCTGCTGGTGACAAGTTATCGTCGATATATACCGAAGCACCATGGTCAGGAGTGGTCGATATGAAGAGAAGAACATAATTGGGAGTAAGAGACACTTTGAGTGTTTGCTTTTCCTTTCCCATATTGATGACGCCCTGTTCTTCTTTGTAATATGGGTCTGAGACGGAAAAGTTGTGCTTACCATAGGTAATCAGCTTGGTAACGACACCATCCTCAACAGGTACCTCCACACCATCTATCTTTACAATTGCTGATGACGGGGTTACATTCATAATAAGATACTGGCCACCAACATCATGTTTGACAATGGTTTCCACCTGGTCTGTAGTCAGTACCATTTCATACGTCCGAGCACCTTCTATAGAGATAGGAAAGTCATAGTCCCTAAGTACACCAAGAGTGGGATGAGAAATGGTTATACGTCTTACGCCCCTTGGTACATATACCCATATCTCAGAAGGCTTCTGCATGGTCTTGACAACACCCAAAGAGCCACAGTCAAAGCTAAAGCCGGTTTGATTGGTGACTACTTTAATAAGTGCAGCCTTCTCACCATTTTGGTCCAGTTCGTAGGTGCCATTGGTATTAGCTGTCAAGTCGTTGTCCAACATTCGAAACGATTTGACATTGATGGTCTGTGCTTGTAGCAATACGCAAAACAAGTTGACGAGCAATATGATAATGGTGCGTTTCATATTCTTCATAATTTACCAAAGTTCAACAGTCGGTTTCACTCCCTCGTATTGCGGCATGCATTGGCCTGCTTTCGCACCGATATAGGTTGAGTCGCAAATAAGGTACTTGCTATTGTCCTGATAGATGTATCCGTCGCCTTTTATGCTCTGGTCAGAGAATCGAATCGCCGTAGCCTCATGGTTGGGATAATAGAGGAGATGAACATCCAAGTGCAACAGGTTGCGGACAAGGAATGCCAGCAGCACTGCTCTGTCTTCACAGTCATTAGCTGGATAATAGAAGTTCTCCTCGACAAAATACGGTTTCTCATAGCCGAACTGTTCGCCATCGGTCTCATATTTGAATGCAAATTGGATAAAGTGCAAGAGCTTGTTGACAGCCTCTGACTCGGAAAGCCCGGCTAATTGTGGAGCTATTTGCTGGAGTATGTTTTTGCAGAATGTAGGTGACAGGCAAGAAGACGCATAAACAGGAACATCGGTTTCCACATAGTCTCTTGCAATCACAATTGCAGCTGAAGGCACACTTCCCGTGATTGTGATATGCCCATCGGTTCTAGAAAAAGCGTCCTCATCTTGTGATGGTATCTGTGGGTTGTTCAAGACAAGGCTGAAAGCCTTTCCCAAATTGGCATTCTGTGGAAGTTCACAAGTAGAGATGGAGCCAATTTTCCCAATGTTTTCTCGTCCTGTTCCACCCAGGAACACATAATACCTGATGCCGTCAATGTTTAAGAATGGATGACCATAAACCGTTTGCTTGATAGGTATCAAATGGGCCATTCGTGAGCCACCGACACAAGCTATTCGGATATTCATGCCCATATTGACCAAAAGATAATGGCTAAGAACTATGCTGGAATTGATATCGTTGGGATAGACAGCGTCGCTATAGTTCCTAACAAGCACATATGTCAGCCAGTCATTCAGATGGTATGCGATTCGTAATTGGTTCAGCGATGGCAGTACCTTATCCGCTAAGTCAGCATTTTTGTATTCCTTCCAAAGTCTGCTTACATCATTAGCCATTGTAGATTCAAGCCGTTTGACGGTCAACTTTGGGGCTTGAACGTTTGCCGTATAAAATCGGAAGCTGATTTTCGCTTGTAGTGGATTTGGCACTTCTGGCTTTATCTGTATAGGTGCAGATGGCTCTGGCTGAGGAGTAGGCTTTCCAGGCTGTGGAATGGAAGCCACGGGAGTGCCGTCGACGACTGGAGCCTTCGGAGCAGTCTTCGGTTTGGAATGTGGATAAAGGCTTCTGGCAGAAAACGTGTCGAAGTCTTTCCAAACAGTATCGAGGAACTTGACGTAGTCCTGGAGTATCTGACCACGATAATCAGAATAGTCACTCAGCATCTTCTGACGAAACTGCTGATAGGTTTCATCATTCTGTGCAGCCACATTCCCAAAGGATGCGGCCAGCAACACAAGCGTCATTAGTCCTTTATTCATGATACCGTTTTAATTTATTCGTTAAAAATCGCCGGGGCCATACAGACCGAACTTGGGGTCTTTCTCCGGTTGCCATGTGCGGACTTTGATAAGAGGGTGCTTCGGGTCGTTGATGTCCACCATCAGGAAGAGATAACCCTTGTCGCCGTAGTGCGTTGAGTAATAGTCCTGTGCTATTTGTATGGCATACATCTCACCTCCTTTGCCCATCTTGATAATGTCATTATTTGCAAAACGAATATTGACAAACTCGTTGCTTGCAAAAGTCCTTGCAAGATTTCTGATATACTCGTCTTTGGTCTGCCTGTTGTATTTGATGATGTCATAGTTTCTAATGGTAGCACCAGTCTCGGGATTTTGATACATCACAGGATTCCGCTTAACCACGCGGCCGGTGATAATGACAGCATCGTCATCGAATATTGTCTTGATGTAATCGAGGCGTTTTAGAGCATAGGCAGTCTTGTAATTCTCCAAAAAGTCCATGATGGCTTTACGAGCTGTCTCAGACCACACTACCTTGCCAAGCACATCGTTCTCTGCTTTCTTGCCGAGACCGAAAGCGATGTTTGAGATTTTTCCTTGGTCATTGAAGGTGAACACCAGATCCTCTACAAAGGCTTTTCTGATACCGTTCTTGAACGAGAAGCACATGTTCAGTCCTCGACCTACAGTTCCATTCCCATCTTGATATACTTTATAGACAGGATTTCCTACGACCTTTGCTGAGCCGTACTTAATCAATCTGTTATAAATTTCCATCCCTTCAGGAGTAAACAGATTGTCGGCTGCATCGTAATTTCTATTCCTTACCGCATCGGCAACCTGTGCCATCATCTTTGCATATTTTTCTCCACCGTCCGTCGGTTGCTGCAAGGTAATGCTTGAATTGGTTGAGTTGGAAAGAGCCTGTAGTACTTCGTTTCTTTTGCTGCTTTCTTTTGCCTTGACATTCGTGTAAGCGGCTTTGAAGGGAACAGACTTGATGGTGTTCATAACACTCTCTATCTCGGGGTCGATATGGGCTTGACCACGGTACTCAAACTCATATTTAATCTGATATTGCTTTAATGTTGAAGAAGAAGGCAACTCCAATATGCCGACACCGTCCTTTGCACTATAGATGTTGCTCCATCCCGTACCGTCGAAGTAGGTATAGTCCAAAGACGAAACGGGTTGTCCCTTATAGGCAAACGCAATCTCGGCATCGTCGCCATTCTTGTGGATGTAACTTGCTTGAATGTTGTCAAGCACAGAATTAATCTTCTCGGGCAGCCAGACGGACAGTACCTGCTGCTTGCCGTCGCTGTCCTCTCCAGTCATATCATTAGGGTGCTGCAAAGACCTTAAAAGGGTGTATGCCCAATAATAGCATCTAAGTGCATCGTCAATCTTTAGGTTCTTTTCCGCCTTGTTCCCTAAATCTATCAGGCTTCTTATCTTTAGTTTTCTCGACTCAAATATCTTCTCTATTTCTGACTTCTTGATCCATCTGCCCACATGTGCGTCTGGCTCATTCTTCAGTATGATGCGCTCAGTGTTCGTGAGTGTAGCTTGAGAGTACGTATGAATGGTTGACTTGAAATCTGAATTGGCAGTCAACGAACCATTTGACACCGTTTCATTATCCGACTGGTTGGTTACAGATGACACATTGACGGCTATCTTGCTAATCAAGTCAGACAAAGCTTGCTTGTCAGCTTCCTGGACAGTAGCTCCATAGCCTTCACCATACAAGTAAATCGAACTAGACTTCACTGCATCCCAACTTTGTGCATGGATGGCAATCGTTGACATCCATAGCAACACCAAACAGATAATATCCTCTTGTATTTTCTTCATGCTCTCAAGTCTTGGTTTTGGCACTAACTTGCTTAAGTCAGTGCCAAAACCGATAGTTATTTAATTCTTTTTAGAATTGTCTTGTTCTTTTTCAAAGCCTTCCTGCACGAACTCGCTAACCTTCTTAGCGTACTTCTGAGCAGCCTGACTTTCTTTTAATGCATTCTCCATGGCACGGATGCGGGCTTTCGTAGCGGCATCTTCATTGATGATGAAATATGTCTGCATGGCATGAGTTCCATCCTTAAAGTCTTTGACCACGGAGAAAGATTCTTGCATTTCGCCCTTGATTTCCTTCTCTACCAAGGTCTCATAGGCGGAATAGAAGTGGTCAAACTCTGCCGACACGTCATCAGCGTTGCCGGCGATATCGCTTACGATACGACCTTTTACATGGCTACCGGCCTGACGGGCGTACTGGTTGCAAGCATTGTTAACGGCCATCTGCTTGCCCACGTTCATGCTCTTGAACTTAGAGGCTTCGCCCATCACCTCGTAGCCGTTCTCTCCTAACTCTTCAAGTTTGGAGTAGTGGCTTAGTAAAGCGACTTCCAAAGAGCGTGTACTGCCATAGAGCTTCCAACCCTCTTTCTTGAACTGCTTCATCTTCTCTTTGTACTCTTTCTTCAAAGCTTTCTGCAGTTGTTTGTTGATCACTTTCTGCGTCTTTGTCATCGATTGAGCAGACGCTGTGGTGGCAAATGGTGCAGCCAACACCAAGGCCATCAAGACAACGATAATCTTTTTCATAGACTGTATTTATTTTAACGTTAATGCAAGTCGAATACCAACACTTGGAGAACTCGAATAATTATTTAGATCACTTTTTGTAGATGTACATTGTATACTTGAAGCACTATTGTCAAATCCACCGCCACACTCATCTGGGTAATATGAGGAATCATATACCCACTCCCATACATTTCCACTCATATCATATATCCCTAATTCATTAGGCTGTTTTTGTTTTACCTCATGTCTAGTATCATTAGAATTTCCACTATACCAAGCTACATCTCCAGGTATGTTACTGCCGCTATAGGTAAAGGAGAGTGATTTGCTTCCGCCCTTTGCAGCATATTGCCATTCTTCTTTCGTAGGAAGTCTAAAATTTATTGAAGTAATATCTCCTAATTTTGTTAAGAACGAAAGAAAATTGCTATATGTCTTAGAAGATATTGGCAAGTTGGGCGTAGTCGTTGTTCCATCAGTGATTGCATAATACAACCCTTCCGTCACCTCCGTCTCGCCAATAAGGAACGACTTGGATCCCCAATCTACAGGAATCATTTTGAAAGTCATTCCTTTAACGGTAAAATTCAAACCAGTTGCCCAGCCATTATGCTCAGCATCTGTTGGTATATCAAGATAACCGCTCTCTCCTGTCTTATACATACTCGTGGAGCAAGCCATTGTATAAGCCTCACTGGAGTTGGATACCAATCCGATGGTTGGAGCCTCACTATCCGAGAAATAGCCATAAAGATAGGGCGTTGCACCCGTTGAGGATGATACCGTATCTTTTACAACCGCTGTTGTCGTGAAGAAGTTGTTGGAGGCCACATCGTAACTGGTATAATGTGTGATACCCGTCACAACAATCGGCAAGCCTTTTGTACCCTTGAAGCGAATCCGACCTGTCTTGGGCTTCAAACTTGCAGTTACTGTCAGTGTGTTCCCGTCCAAAAGATAAGAGCCGTCCTTGTCTTCATAGATGGCACTGCGGTCATTCAGTTGCACTGTTGAGCTGTTGGATGCGACAGCATCTTCAAAATAGTATGCCTCGCATGTTGAAGCAACTCCGCTTGCTATAGTTCCGTAATAGTTGACCGTCCAAGCGTTCTGGGCTTTGTCGTAGGTGGCACTTCCTGACACCATACCTTTATCGGTCTTAAATTGCAGATACAGATGCGCGCCATTGGGCCAGTCATTAGTCCCAGATGCGCGTGTGCCTTCTTTTGCCTTAGCCTGAGAATTCTGATCAAAGCCTTGGCAGCCACCTACAAGTTTCATCGTGACCGTGTTCAACCCCTCCTTCAGTGAAGGAGGAGAAACCAGGTCGCTTTCAGATGACGAGCAGGAAGTCATCAGTGCGAGTGAACAGCCCAACAAGAACGTTGCACTCAAAATTTTGCCTAATCTCATATTCATTGTTTTTTAGTTGTTATTCCAATTGTTGTCATTGCCATAGTCCGTTCTTCCTATGTTGGAATCACTGTTATGACTATCGTTCCAATTTTGGTCACTTCCATAATTATTTTTATTAAGGTTGGAGTTGGACTTATGATTGTCATTCCAACTCTTATCCGTACCATAGCTAGTGAAAGTAATCGTTCCCTTTGAGGTGTTCTCCACATTCCAGTTCTTGTCTGATGAGAAACCCTTCACCGTCAATGTCGCATTGTGGCCTTTGAAGAGGTTCCAGTCTTGGTCTGTCGTATAGCCACCAATCGTGAAAGTAGCGCCGCTTGCCACTTGCTTTACAGTAAGTACAACTTTAGCTTCACCTTCTTTCAAATCGGTTAATTCAATAGTGATGCTGCCAGTTCTATCTCCTTTGGTGTTGTTTTCTGAGGCTGTTACAGTGAAAGTATAATCCCCCAACTTGTTGATGGAGAACCATCCGCCTTCCTGTGACATCTTGAATTTTCCGTCGGTGCTAATAGTCGTCAGAGTAGATGTGCCCCCACCGGCAAAGAAAGTGAAATCGGAACGATCCACAGTAAGATAGCGTCCATACTGTTCATAGTTCAATCTCACCGTACCAGCATTAGTACTTACTACATCTACAAAAGCAGCTCTCGAAGAAGTCGTTGCGTTGTCTCCAACACTCACTTCAAACTTTGCATCTCCATCTCCACTCGTTTTGCTGATGTCCAGCCAAGATTTGTTGTTTTCAACCGCTGCCGTCCATTTGTCGTTAGTCGAAACATCAACCGATGACGTCCCACCATGAGAAGTGAACTTTAGGGCATCCGAGGTTACATTAAAGTACTTGCTTTGTTGGTGCACGGCAATCTGATAGGTCTTGTCAAGCATAGTGATGTTGATGTAACCTATTCGTTCAGAAGTTGACAAGTTTTCTTTGACAATGATATTTAACTCAGAATTTCCGTCTGCTGTCATAGGCGAGAACGACAGCCAATCGTAGTTATCTTGGGGAGTTGCCGTCCATGTGCCTTCAGCAGTAATCTTCACGCTTGCAGTTCCTGCTTTGTCAGAGAAATTAACCAATGTCTCATTCACGGAAAAGTCCTTTCCAGCTTGGTTGACAGAAAGCGTGTCTTTAATGTTTCCAGCAACAGACGTAAAGTATATATGTCCCACTCTGTTTGAGAGGGAAGGGTTGTCATCGGTAGATACTGTGACATTCTGTTTTCCACTTCCGGAAGATGGGTTGATTGATAACCAGGTTGCATCAGATGTTGCTGTCCACTGGGTGTTGCTTTGGACGGTAAGGTCATAAGAGTCCTTACTTGAGAACATCTCGATACTCTTACGTATATCTATGTATATACCGCGTTGAGTAACAAGAATGCTACGTACCTGAGAGTCTCCGATTTTGAAATAAACGTGTCCAGTTCTATCCGAAGTGGAGGTATTAGGCGCAGCGGAAATTTCTATTTTTGTGGTACCAGAGTTTCCTTTGTTTGGAGAAACTTGAATCCAACTTTCATCCGTTGTTGCAGTCCAAGAAGCATCGGAAGTGAGAGTAAGCTTATAAGTCCCAGCCGTATTCTCAAAGTTCAAATAGCTGTCAGAAGTAGTGATATTGGGCATGTCTTCCTTCACCTCAATGGTCACATAAGCATTATATCGATAGTTCAGCCTTACATAGCCAGTCCTGCTTCTCCCAGAGTTATTCTCTTTGGCTGTAATGTCTATGCTTTTGCCGTCTTCACCTACCTTGGTACTGAGCCAACCATTGTAGGCTGAACTGTAGTCGTAGTTAATGTCAATAGTAGGCGTGACATTAGCTGTGTATTTTACATTTTGCGTTCCACCTTTTCCATCGAAGCTGATACTCTTAGTCTCACAATTCAAATAAGGAGAGGAAGCCTCTTGGGAGACGCTAATACCAGAGCGAATGCCGTAAGATGGATTTTGTGAAGTCAAGTAGAATACGGCTGTCCTGGTTTTATCACCAAATGGATTTTGAGTGGCATTGAAAGTAACATATTCGTCTTGGTCACCTGATGTCTTATCAGCCGTAATCCAATCTGCCATGTCAGAGAACGCCCATGATGTCGATACAGATTTGATGTTAGCATTGAAAGTCTGCTCCTGTGAGCCAAGATCGAACTGGTTAGGAGAAATGCTAAGATAATGTGCATCTAAGGACAGCTTTACGTTATCGTCATCGAATTTCACGTCTTCTGTGCAGCCACAGATAAGCATGAGAAGCAATGGTATGTAAATTGGAAGTCTCTTCATCTTAATTAAAGTTTAGAAATAGAAGTGCAAGCCAAGAGCGCAGTTAAAGCCGGTTCCCCATCCTTTTATCTTAGAGGATACAGCTTCTAACTTTTCATATGTCTCGCCTTTCTTCAGGGCCATTGTATATTCTGGAACGACAACCACGCTCACTCCTCGCGTCAATGCAAATTCAATCTTGCAGTCTGCACATCCTGTCACGACATAAGTGGCCTTGTCGTCATCATAAATATAGTTTGTGGAGGAATAATCTCCATAGTTATAGGACATATTCCCTCCATTTGCTGTTAATGAAAGTTCACTACTTCCACCACCTATCTGCGGCGTGATTCTCCATCTTCCGCCTAACTTTAGGGCATAACCAATCTTTCCGCCCCAATATTGCTTTACCTTAAAAGTACAGCTTGTCGGGGCAGAGCCATTTGAGTAATTAAGATATACATCTTCGCTCTTGTCGATACCGCCGCGATATACACCTTCGAAATTCACATTATGAATATTGAAACCAATGATGCCATAATAAGCCAAGAAAGTTCCGGCTTGTGCACCTCCTTCCATATAGGCCTCATTATTTTTATAGTAAATCCTATTCAAGCTCTTATTAAAAGTCTCGTTGTCTGTCTTGAAATCTTTTGTCCAATTGTTAGACGTGTATCCTTCATGTGTGTATTGCACAGTATGTTTCCCAGAAGACAAGACTCTGTTCATTGGCGTTCTACCAGCATACTCACCATCTATAAAAACTTGAGCGTCTTTAGGTTTCGAAGTGAATTCCACAGAGACAATAGCTTCCATTCTGATGACTTTGTCATATGGAATACCCTCCTTTAAATCGGCCGTGAAAGTTACGGTCTTATATCCCTTTTGGTGGACGTTGATAGTATGATTTCCTACCAAGATCTTATTATTACTGTATGTGCCATCAGATTTTTCCGTCTCTTGATTATCAATATCAATAAGTACGGGTACACCATTGGTGTTAATTTTTAAAAGAGAGTATATAGGTGAAGGGGCGTTCAACTGAATGGATGTCTTTGAATCTTTCAATACATTAATCATCTTCTTTGTTGGACGGTGGCTTGGACGTTTGCATTCTACAACATGCTGTCCGGTACCCAGATTACCTTCATATGATCCAGTACCGACGAGTTGGTCATCTATCCAAATAGAAGCTTTGTCATCAGGCACTTTTAGGCTAACGACTCCATAGTCTGACTCCAAGGCCGGACAAATTGTATTGACAGTGCTGTCTTTAATGATAATCTCTTGTTCGTAGGTACGATAGAGTGGCTTATTAATTCGTATGACATGTGTGCCACTTGCTATTTCAACAGGGGCGCTGCTAATATATCCTCGGGAAACCGTATCTACAAAAAGGTGAGCATCCGTCAAATCAGCACTGTTGTCAAACTTCAGCCAGCCCCAAGCTTGTTTAAGGCGCACATTTCGGACAGTCTTCTCACTTCTTATGGTTACAGTATCGTCTAACGTATGGTAACGGTCAGCGGAAATGACATATCTATGTGTACCATAGAAAACATTTTCATCGATTACACCATTGCTGATGCTTTCTACTCTGCCATCCAAACCGACGGTTGCATTCTTGGGAGAGATGCTCAATATAAGTCTCCCTGAATGTTTCTCATCAAAGACAGACGTCACAACCGTGTTGGTTGTAAGTTTCATGATGTAAGTCTTTCCTTTCTCGATGGGTATGGGAAAGTCATAGCTCACCTCACCAAGTTGTGGATGTGCAATGGTTATTTTTTTTGCCCCATGAGGGACATATACCCAAATCTCAGCGGTATGGTTATAGTCAACTTTTTGGACGGCCAAAGAACCGATGTCAAAGGTAAGCCCTTTCTCTGTTGTTTTGACTTTGATAATGGCACACTTCTCGCCATTCTGATCCTCAAGCATGGTGCCTTGTTGGATAGCAGTCAGATCCTTCTGATCCAACGAGAAGTTAGCAACTGCTATCTTATCCTGTCCAAAGGACAATACAGGAATTAGAAACAGCACTAAAAGACTATACAGATACTTCTTTTTCATTGATAAACCATATATTGGTGCAAATATAATCAAATTATCTGTATTTATATATAAAATTAAGATTTGTTTTTAAAATATATCGCATTCGATAAATGTAATATAGAAAATATTTTAAGTGGTCAACCAATCACTTACTAATATACAGGGGTATAGCACAAATCTCAAGAACATTTTTCCTGCCTGACAAATGAGATAGTCGGATTGAAGAATGTCATCATAGCGAGAAAATATTATTTTGACTTAAAACACGCCTAACTTCTTCATCATTATGGTATTTTTGCTGCACAATGCGTCAAACATTGGTATACCTCAAATCCGCAACTACGCGCCTAATATGATACAGAAGCGAAAATAATCTGCATCGTTAGTAAAAAGGGGGCACAGTGCATCGAATGTCACCATAAAGACATATAAATGCCCCTTACCCCA
>NZ_JAMXSP010000044.1:0-15788 GCF_025457485.1 Hallella absiana | reverse complement strand
GCAAGTAGAATTGGTACCGGTACGTTCAACAACGTCTATGGCGTGAATGGCAGCTACGTAACCGCCGGTCAGCAGGACTATGCCGAACGCATGAACCAAATTGAAAGTCAAAAGGAAGCCTATTATAAAGAGCTTGGTATTGCCCCAGGCGTACCGACAGAAAAAGGTGCCTACGGTGACCCGGAGAATACTGGCGTTGGCTATAACACGATTATCACCAATCTTGGCGACCACAGCGTGCCCGATGGCTGGGTACAGACGCCTAAGCATAACACCACAGATGGCAGCACACCGGGAACTCCGATAAGCTGGAATGATCCGAGCAATCCGGATGACCCACAGGCTGGCTATGGCTATATAGCCAATGACACGACAGCGGAGGAGACTTTCTTCTTCCATAGCGACCATTTGGGCAGCACTTCTTACATCACGGACGATAAGGGCAACATCACTCAGTATGATGCTTACCTTCCCTATGGTGAGCTGTTAGTGGACGAGCACTCTTCATCCGAGGAGATGCCGTATAAGTTCAATGGTAAGGAATTTGATGAGGAGACTGGACTGTACTACTACGGCGCAAGGTATATGGATCCTGTGGCAAGTATATGGTATGGGGTGGATCCACTGGTGGAAAAGTATG
Source organism: Hallella absiana (assembly GCF_025457485.1). Taxonomy (NCBI): domain Bacteria; kingdom Pseudomonadati; phylum Bacteroidota; class Bacteroidia; order Bacteroidales; family Prevotellaceae; genus Hallella; species Hallella absiana. The sequence goes on along the minus strand of NZ_JAMXSP010000044.1, from coordinate 15,148 downwards.
CAACAACGAGTGGATATGTTTATACGTTGAATAATCCTATCAAGTTAGGTGATTCAGATGGAAGAAAAGTAAAACTTACAAATAATGAAGAAGACTTAGCTGCTATACGTGAGACACTCCCCCATAGTTTAAGAGAATATATTACTGCTAATGATGGTTTTATTGATAAACAGAAAATGGAAGAGGGTCTTAACGCTATGGGTGATGACGTAAGTCTAAATTACAAATCATTGTTCGAAATTGTTGCAGATGATAGGACTGTGGAATTTTCATTGCTTGATAAACCACACGCTGTAAATGCAAGCGGCAATACGCCTAAACACATGATAACTTTTGGTCCTACTCTATATTTTGAGGCAGATAATATAGGAAATCCTGCAGAGTGGATTACTCAAGGAGGAACCAGTATCAGCTTAGCTCCTAAGAGTCATAAATGGACAAAATGGGATAGCATGCAAAGGGCTCGCCTCAATGAAGACGAATTACAGTTCTCCCCGAATGAGAACTACCAGGTGCAGATTAATAGTTCCATGTATAAGAATAATGCGACACACAAGAATGGAGCTAAGGCGGTAGCCCACGAGCTTTATGGTCATATTTTATATATGTTTAGAGGATGGGACTCCGCTCATGGTAGTAATAGAAAAGTTGATAATCAAAAATTAGAAAACTGGTTACAAAGAATAGGAAATGAAACAGACTACAACTTCGATCATTAGAACATTAATTTTTATAATGCTTATTTGCAAATTTAACAACATATATGCAATGAATCACAAGGATTCGTTGTATTTACCCTACTTTGTAAAAGACGGGAATGTATGTGTGCTGCATTCATCAGCCACGGATCATTACATTGAACGTGAATTGAGTGAATACATAGAACAAAAATTACCAATTATTAGATATGACTGTACATCCTTCCTTTTCTTTATACAAATGAAAATTAACAAAAAGGGGCAAGCAAAAAGGCTCAAGTTGCTAAATAGAAAAAGTTTCAAAAATAACATGTTAGCTTGGGAGGACGTAAAAAAAATCATTCGCAATATAGATTTCCATCCCGCTGTAAGAGGAAAGCCTATAAATTATGATCTAAAATTCTATTTGCGTTTGGTGTTTTATTAGGATACATTCGTAGATATGTTGACGAAGAAGGTTGGCAAGGAGACCACCTATACTTACGACAAGCGGCGCGAGCGGTTGCAGGACATGACACTTACGGGAAGCGGCAGCACACTGATGCAGAACAAGTACCGCTATGATGCTGTGGACAACATCCTCGGCATCACCAATGCCGCCAACCCGCAAGGACTGACAAAACTCAACAAGGCGAAGTTGGGAGGGGCAAGTACGCACAGCTACCAGTATGACGAGCTGAACCGCCTGATTCATGCCACGGGCAAGGCGAAGAGTGCAACCTATGATATGGCAATGACCTTCGGGCGGATGAGTGAGCCGCTCACAAAGGTGCAGAAGGTGGACTCCTCCCTCACAGCGAAATCCTATAACTTTGCTTACAAGTACGAGGATGATAGCCATCCCACCGCTCCCACACAGATAGGTCACGACCATTACACGTATGATGCCAACGGCAACCCAATACTCGTAACAAATGACAGTACAAATACTACAAGAGAAATGTACTGGGATGAGGACAACCGCCTGATGGTGTTAAGCGATAACGGCAAAACCTCAAGATATACCTATAACGCTGGTGGCGAACGCATCATGAAGAGCTACGGCACGATGGAGGGTGTGTACATCAACGGTGCACCACAAGGCATCACGTTCCATGAAACGGATAACTTTACGCTCTATCCAGCAAGCATCCTCACGGTCAACAAAAACCGTTTTACCAAGCATTACTTTATCGGTAGCCAGCGTATTGCAAGTAGAATTGGTACCGGTACGTTCAACAACGTCTATGGCGTGAATGGCAGCTACGTAACCGCCGGTCAGCAGGACTATGCCGAACGCATGAACCAAATTGAAAGTCAAAAGGAAGCCTACTATAAAGAGCTTGGTATCGCCCCGGGCGTACCGACAGAAAAAGGTGCCTACGGTGACCCGGAGAATACGGGCGTAGGCTACAACACTATCATCACCAACCTTGGTGACCATAGTGTGCCCGAAGGATGGATGCAGACTCCGAAACATAATACGGCAGAGGGCAGTACGCCGGGGACACCCATCAACTGGAATGAGCCGAGCACCCCTGACGACCCACAAGCAGGTTATGGCTATATCCCGAGCGACACGACTACGGAGGAGACTTTCTTCTTCCATAGTGACCATTTGGGTTCAACCTCTTACATCACGGACGATAAGGGCAACATCACTCAGTATGATGCTTACCTTCCCTATGGTGAGCTGTTAGTGGACGAGCACACATCATCCGAGGAAATGCCGTATAAGTTCAATGGTAAGGAATTTGATGAGGAGACTGGATTATACTATTATGGTGCAAGATACTTTGATCCGCGATTGAGTTTGTGGATGAGTACGGATAGATTTGCAGAAAAATATCCCAATTCATCACCTTATTCGTATTGTCTTGGAAATCCTTTGGGATCTATAGATATAAATGGAGATACATTAGATGTGTTGAACTCAAAAGGTGCTTATTTATTTACATTAGATAATCATCAATACAACCGTACTAAAATTACAGCTAAAAAATTGTATTCCCAAGGTGTTCAATGGTTTGAATCTACTGCAGATAATTATATGCAATTACTATCAGTGAATGCAGATATAAGAAATTCAGAAAGTTTTAAACATTTTTCTTGGCAAGATATAATAAATTTTGCAGAAACAGATAGAAATATGCTATCTTATAGGTCTCACGGCTCTGGGGATTGGAAAGCCAAAGGAAAGCCTGGCGATGGGTATCTTCTTGTAGAAGTTGAAGGTATACCTTATTGGACTGACGCTATTGGACAGATTCCATTTGCACTTAATGATTATAGGAATTATTATAAAAACAGTTTTGATTCTGAATTTGCAGCTATAAGTACTATTGCGGATGGTGCTCAATTCGCTAATGGCAGTCTGTTGAATATAATATTTCCTTCTTATGACTACAGTAATACGTATGATAATGCTATGATTAGAAGAGCTGTTAACTGGGCTAAGCAAAGATATTATAAGAGCGTTGAACATACATATTTCTTAGGTTTTGATTTTCCAAATTGGGTGATGAAAAAAAATGATTATCCAGCAAGCAATATGTCAGTTTATACTTTAAAATCAAAATGAAGATTGAAGTAAAAAAAATATTATCCATTATTTTGTCGTCTTTAGCTTATATTACCGCGACATCCTTTGTTCAGTATAGATACAAAAATAGTTTTGATGTTGGAGAAGGTATTCTTTACTTCTACAGTAATACATTATATTTAATAGGATTCATTGTTACTTTCCTTATGTATGGAATTTCAATGATGCGAAAATGGATATCTTCCATTATAGGTGCTATCTACATGGTTTGGTATATATGTACTTGGGTTGATTGTATGGATTACATGCCGTATGAGGCTCCATTTTACATAGCATTCGGATTATTTTTGTTCATAATCGAAGAGTTAATATTAAAATTTCTATACAAAAGTGAACAATAATATAACTCAAGGGGTCTTCATATTGGCCTTCCGTTTCTCCAGGCCAAGTCGAGAACTTCTTTAGTTATAAAAGAACTTTTACTAATGTTTTCTCATAGTGCCATCGTAACCTCTTTGAATAGTCGTTCTGACAAATCTTCGAAGCTAGTTCCTTCTGGTATCTTTCCACCTGCCAACTCATTGGCTACCTTTGACATGCATACCGCTCCGACAGCAGCCATAGTCGACAGATTCAGCTTATTGGCAATGTAAGTTGTTAGTCTTGTCAGCAATCTCTCTATTTCAAGTTTGTCTGTAATCATAAGTCTAAAATTAATTGTTTAATTCCTTTTTCTGTACAAAAGCAGTATTGTATGTACTCCGGGCCAGGATATTTCAACTGTTTTGCCAACTTGTTGAGGTTAGTGCTATTGGCGTATGCGTTGCCATAGCTCCTACGATATTCCTGTAATATGGCATCCACACGTGAGTCCGCAACAGGACCGATGACAATGTCATAGTCATGCTTGTAGGCATGAAGAGTACTCTTTTCTCTGTTCCTTAGCACAAAGAGTGCCCATTCCGCGGACTTGCCATCGAATTTCTTTATTCTAACATCGGCGGGGCATCTTGATGGGTTAAAGATGAAAGGTGACACCTCTGGACTGCCATCGCCCATAATGGCTGTTGTTCTTTGCGCCATGGCGACTGTACGAGTATAATCCTTAGTCAGATAGAAACTACGACCAAAGTCCTTGAAGTCTTTGCTCTTTGACAAGTCTATTCTGGTAATCAGTTGGTTACTGCCGTGATAGAGAATCATAGACGACCACCGTTATTTGCACATACACGTGAGACATCATTGACAATCTCATGATTGCTGAGGGTCTTCTCAATGTCTTGGTATTGGCGCATGAAGTCCATCCCCTTGAAAGTCACGATATAGTTGTAAGCCTTAGTGAGAGGAATCTTCTTCTCATCGGCAAAGTTGTTGATAACAGAAACAATAAATTCGCTTTCCTCTTGGTTAAAGCCAGCTTTGTCAACAACGTTAATCTGCAATGCCGACCCAATCTTGCCAAGAATGAAAGATGCCACCTCTGGCGTTATCGGTGCTCCATGCTCAATCTTTGACACACGAGACTCCTTAAACCTATCAGCTTTCCAAGCTGGGCTTGCGTAAGGCCTTTCTTCTTTCGTTCCTCGCGTATAATCATTCCTAAGCTCTTGTTTTCCATATCACTCATCATTTGATGTTTGGTGCAAAAATAAACAAAACTTTCCATATTAGGAAAGTTTGGCAAAAGAAAATCGTGTTTTAAAAGGTTAAATAAAAAGTATAATTCCTTAATATTTCAAAACTGCACATAGAGAAATAGTCTCTGATTACCCTTAAACAATATCCTTATTCCTTGCACATTTTTGTACCATTTACCCCGTAACTATTTGAAAATCAAGCAACATTATATTTCCACATGAACAGCGTCGTCCGCCAGCTGTTGGAGCAGAATACCGACGTTGTGATGGTAGATACCGGCGACAGCTACGAGGGTATATGTCGATATTTCAAAGGTACTTACATCTCTTACTCTAAGGAGAAGCCCATCTCGATGAACCCGTTCAAGATTACGGACACCGAGTACGCCCAGAACTTCGGAGAGAAGAAGAACTTCCTCAAGTCGCTCATATTCCTCATCTTTAAGGGCAGCGAGGCACCCACGAAGATAGAGGACATGATCATCAACCAGACCATCGTCGAGTACTACGTGTCGTACTTCACCCCGTTCAAGGAGTTCTCCGACGCAGAGCGCGACCAACTCCGCAAGCGTCTGCTTCTTGAGGACAAGAAGAACGGCACCTACGAGAAGCACAGCAAGGAACTCGAAGAAAAATACAAACATACAGAGTATGACTATGAAACAGACATGCCCACCTCCGAAACATTCGAAGATCCATCTGCCTTTGGCGGACAGGATACTGAATACGGTCCTATCCATACTGCTGATGGCAGTCGTATGGCCGATGACGGTCATCTACATACTGCTGAGGAAAAGGAAGCCTACGCACGAATCCAGCGGAAGGTGAACAAGCTCCACGACCTCATCAACGACAAGGCCGCAACCGACGGCGAGAAGGTTGCCGCCAACCGCCAGCTCATGCGCCTCATGCCGCAACTCATCGAGGGCAACTACCTCGTCACCATCGAGCAGCGCATCGACCGCATGGAGAAGCAGCGGCAGAAGATGCACGTGGACAACCTCAGCTTCAACAGCTACTATGAGTTCGCCATCGAGCGCATCCCGCAGATTATGCGGGAGAAGAGCATCACCTTCGACATCGATAACTTCGCTGCCATCCTGGAGCAGTTCTATAAAGGCGGAGAGCTCGAGCACACACTAAACAACGACGTGGATGCCAGCCTCTTTGACGAGAAGTTCATCGTCTTCGAGATTGACAAGATCAAGGACGACCCCGTGCTGTTCCCCATCGTCGTGCTCATCATCATGGACGTGTTCCTACAGAAAATGCGCATCAAGAAAGGCCGCAAGGCACTCATCATCGAGGAAGCGTGGAAGGCAATCAGCTCGCCAACCATGGCAGAATACATCAAGTATCTTTATAAGACGGTGAGAAAGTTCCACGGCATAGCAGGAGTAGTAACGCAGGAGCTAAACGATGTCATCGACAGCCCCATCGTCAAGGAAGCCATCATCAACAACTCTGACGTGAAAATCCTCCTCGACCAATCTAAGTTCAAGGACAGATATGATGCCATCAGTGCCATTCTCGGACTGACACAGGTGCAGAAACAGCAGATCTTCACCGTCAATGCCTTGAACAACCACGAAGGACGGAACTACTTCAAGGAGGTGTGGATATGTCGCGGCCAGTACTCCGATGTCTATGGCGTGGAGGAACCGCCAGAATGCTACTGGGCCTACACCACTGAGCGCGTCGAGAAGGAAGCCTTGAAAGTCTATGAGCGGCACTACGGAGACATCCAGACCGCTATCACGAAAATTGAGGAAGACCGCAAGAAGTTGGGCATCAAGAAGTACCTCGACTTTGCGGTCAAAGTGAACAAACAACAGAAAATCATGCCACTATGGGACAAATCAGACTGATACAGACAAAGCCAAAAGACAGCAACAGAGGCCGTTGTATAGTTACAGCGGCACTGCTTTTCTTTGTCACCACGCAATCCTTTGCCGGATGGCGCCTTGTCATAGATACCAAGACCATCGCACAGGTCTCAGCCAACGCCGCCGCACAGAAAGCCATCGAGGACAAACACAACGAGCGTCTGGACACCATCTCCGACAAGCAGAAAAAGATCTTGCAGTACACCGCCACCATGGAAGGCATCAAGGAACTCTACCACCTGACGATGACCAACGTCCGCGGTTTCGGTGAGGAGACCGCCTACTACAAGGAGATCTTCCAGCTCAGTGCCGACATCCTCACCTCCGTGCCCACGGTGACGAAGTACATCCTCACGCATCCCGTGAAGAACCATATCCTCTGCCTGAACGAGCTCTCCGATGTCGTCATCGAGACCGAAGGCCTTATCCATGACTTCATCGACGTGGTGAACAACGGCAAGATACGGCTGCCCGACAATCCCATCATCCGTCAGAAAATACCCAGCGGCGGCGGACGCTACAACATGGGACAAGGCGACGGTTACAACTTCATGGATCGCTACACCCGTCTGACTATGGCCAACAAGATCTACTCCCATCTGTTGGAGATGAAGTACCGGATGGACGTAATGGTGATGATGTGTCAGTTCGGCAGCTGGGGCGAGGTATTCTTTGCCATCGACCCCGAGAGCTGGGCCGCCGTCTATCAGGCGAGCAGCATGGTGGACGGGATTATCAGAGACTGGAATAACCTTGGAACATAGAACTATTATGAAGTACCATACCCTTATCATCTGCATCCTGGCCGTTGCCATCCTCTACCCGTCGAAAGCCCATGCCTTCGACTACCCCAACGACCAGCCCACCATCGAGGCCCTGATCTCGCTGCACAAGCTCATCAAGAAGGAAGAGGAGAAGGCACTGGAGAAGGTAGCAGTAAGCTATGGCGAGCAGAGTCTCGTCACCAAGGGCGCAACGAAGTTCAACGACGTGCGCATGACGCTGAACTCCAAGCTCAACAACGCCTACAGCTACGTCATCCTCGGCGCGGCACTCGCCTCTACGGGCACAGACCTCTACCGTCTTATCGCCCAGTATGCCACGTTCACGAAGAACACCGCCAAGTACGCCTTCAAGAAGCCGGCAGTGATGTGGTATTATACCGAGGCCAACTACGCCTGTGCGCGAGAGATAAAGAACATCAAGGCTCTCTACGCCACCCTTACCGCCAGCGGACTGAACCTCATGCGTGCCAGCATGGACGAGAAACTGGAGCTTGTCAACACCCTCCACAGCTATATCTCCAACATGCTCGGCATCATCGACTCCGCCAATCTCTGGTGCAGTATCGTTGCCATGGGCGGCTTCCATTACGACTACATCTGGGACATCCTCAACAGTGATGTCAAGGATGAGATCGCAAAACAAGTCATTGACAAGTGGTACGGGGCGTAGCCTCTACTATTTGGTATCACATATAAAAGTCAAATCTAAATCTCACAGTCAAAGAATCAACCATCAAAGCGACAATACCATGAAACACATTCTTTCTTCCATAATCATAATTGTCTGTTTAGCTCTCGCTTTCCTCTTTGTGGGAAGCGGGAGCGCTTATGCGCAAAAGAAAGTGCACGATTCACAGAAGGAGAAACAGTGGCGGAGCATGGAGACCGGTCCTTGGGACTTCGAGCCCGGCTGGTACTACTACTTCCTCCACAAGAACTACTCCGGTGCCGAGACCTACTGGAAGTGGTCCGGCTTCAAGTCCGGCTACCGTGTCCGCTTCAAGGAACACAAGTCCAACGTCAAGACCATTATGCCGCGCCGCATCGCCCAGGAGGAGCTGCAGAAGGAAAAAGTCAAGAAAGCCGAGGAAGAGCATGTCAAGGTCAAGGAGATGCACGACGAGGAAGTCGTCCGTGCCGCCGACCGCAACGTCGACCTTGTCTACTCCTCCTTCAAGGATGACTTCAACCGTATGCAGGGAGCCATCACCGAGGGACTCTCTTACTGCCTTACCAAAAGCAAAGGAAAGCTGTACCCTCAGGTTAACGAGTTCCAGCGCCAGAACGACATGATCTGCCAGTCCATCGCCTACACCCACAAACAGGGCATTGGCAACGAACTTGAAAACTCCAAGCGTCAGGAAGCCTACGTGGAGTACAAGAAGCAGATGGAAGAACTCGTCTCACGGGTGGCCCATCTTGTAGGAATGGCACAGCAATATTATTAACCTTGAAAACCACAGAACCATGACAGACATACTATTATCAAGTTCAATGTTCATCAATCAGCTGCTGACGATGGGCCTCCCTGCCATCGACGACAGTCTGATGCGCCTGTTGACGGCCATGGAGACCTTTCCCAAGTCCGCCGTCCTTGGCAGTGCCATCAGCTTTGCCAAGATGCTCGGCCTGTTGCTTGCCCTCTGCATGGGCTCCTACGAGTGCTGGATGATGATGCTCGGCCGCCGCGGCATGGACGTGATGAAACTCGCCCGTATCATCGGCCTCTCCCTGTGTATCACCTACAGCAGCTATATCTGCATGTCGCTCAAGATACCCGGCAAGGGCCTGGAGGACGTGACCCGTCAGATGGCACAGAGCAAGAACCGGGAAGTGGCGGCCCTGGAGCTGAAAGTTGCCCAGAAGCAGGACGACTACCTCAAACGTCTCCGTCAGGTCCAGGACAGTATCGAGACCGCCAAGCAGGTGCAGGAGATCGGTGAGGATGCCCACTGGTGGGATAAGCTCATTTATAACATGGAGAACCTCGGCTCCACCATCAACAACTACGCCCAGCGTGCCGCCGTTGCCGCCGAGACCAAGGTCAGCGAGTGGATCAACGACGTGATACGCTTCGTCGGCGAGCTCATCTTCCAGATGTCCTACTACGGCATGCTCGTCGCCCAGCGCATCTTCATGACCATCCTCGCCACCTTTGCCCCGATCATGTTCGCCTTGAGCATCGTACCGCCATGGAGCAACGCCTGGGCCCAGTGGATGGGCAAGTACCTGTCGCTTTCCTTATGGGGCTTTGTCGTGTACTTCTGCCTCTACTACATTGATTTCATCCTGATGTATAACCTTATGGAAGACATCAAGGCCTACGACACCCTGCTTCGCGGTACTGTGAACTCATGGCAGCAGATCGGTGCGCTTGGCTTGCAGGGCATCGGCTCCAACTGTATGTACGCCATGGGCATGCTCGTGGGAGCCTACGTCCTCCGCTTCGTGCCCGAAGTCGCCTCGTGGCTCATTCCCGGCGGCATCAGTTCCAGCGCGGGAACCGCATCCGGCAGTATGGCCCAGACCCTTGTCTTTGGTGGCGCCAGCTACGCAATGGGTGCTGCAACAACCACTGTCGCCGCAGGAGCCGCCGCAGCCACCGGCACCGCCTCCATCATCGGAGCCGCCCAGCAGTCCCACAGCGACGGTGGCAGTGGCTTCAACCAAACCGCCCGTACTATCATGGCTCAGACTAGATTGGGAACATCCTACAGTCGTGGTGCCGATTCCGCCCGCAGTATAAACAATGTGGGCAAGTCCGACTCCAACTACAGACCCGGAGGAGCCGAGGGGAGTTAAAAGTTAGGAGATAGGAGTTAGGAGTTGTCAAGCCATGCGAGATAGCTCCGACTCCTAACCCTAATTCAAAAACTCATAAACTGCTAACTTAAAAACTCAATAACTCCTAACTATTATGCTGATCCAATCCTTAGAACAGAAAACAAAACTGGCTCTGATGACCGTCGTCCTCACGTTGGCGGCATGCACGGTCATCTGCATCTTCACTGTCTATCAGAGTTCCAAGCTTGTCAGTGAGGAGCGCAGTCAGATCTATATCCTCGACGGTGACATTCCCTTCCTTGCCGAGCGCAGTCTGCAAGAAGCCAACTTCGTGATGGAAGCCAAGGCACATATCCAGCTCTTCCACCAGTACTTCTTCAACCTTCCGCCCGATGACGACTACATCAAGTGGACCCTCGGCAAGGCACTCTACATGGCTGACGGTACGGCGATGAAGCAGAAACAGGCCATGGAAGAGAACGGGTTCTACTCCGACATCATATCAAGCAGTGCCGTCTGCACCATCAAATGCGACTCCATCCAGTTCAACGAGCACGACAAGAAGTTCAAGTACTTCGGCACACAGCTCATCAAGCGTCGCAGCCGTGACCTCAAACGCTCCATCATCACCGTGGGTGAGATAGAGAACGTGCCAAGGACACAGAACAATCCCCACGGACTGCTCATCACCAACTGGAGAACACTTGAGAACAAAGATTTGGATTATTAGGAGCCTTTCCCTAAGCCATATTCTAAAGACGTACCCCGACCTCCCTAAAATGGAGTAAAAAGGTACAATTAAATAAAAAATAATTTTATGTACCATGAAGATTTTTAAACGCACCAAAGCAAAGAAAGACGCCAAGATAGCGGAAGGCATCAAGTCACTGACCGACAAGTTCAAGCTCAAGGACAAGATAGCCAAAGCCAACCAATGGGCGGACAAGCATAAGAAAAGAGTGTCCGTCATCACCATCAGTATGCTCATGCTCTCACTGATTGTCGGCACGTGGCTCACCCTTACCTCCACCTACAACGAGTCCGACATGATGAGCGGTCTGTCCGACGTGAAACCCGCCTTCGATGGCATCCGCCGCATCCAGCGTCTGAAGTCCATGCAGGTGGACCAGACCGTAGAGCTCACCAACAAAGGCCAGCAGCTCAAGCACGACCTCGACTCCCTCGTCCGTCTGCCCGTCAAGAGCCATAAGGACTCTGTGGACATCATGGTGAAGTACCGCCAGTTGGAACTCGTGGTAAAGTACCTCGACAATAAGCAATAAACCAATCACAATAAAAAAGTATGATATGAACTTACAGAAACTCAAGCGTCTGAACCTCAGACAACCCAAGTACATTTTCCCTCTGGTCATCTTCCTGCCCCTGTTGGGGCTCATCTACTTTGGCATGGAGACCTTCAAGGGCAACGGCAAGACTGCCGGGAACGTCGTCACCGATTCCATCAACATGAGCATCCCCGATGCCCGTGGTGAGGGCATGGACAACAAGATGACGGCGATGAACAAGCACTTCGCCGAGGACGGAGCCTTTACCGCCGTTGACGGCATCGGCGACGAGTACGAGCAGAAGGACACCACCGGCAGTGGCTACAACGACGAGGAGCGGCAGCGCATCGATGCCGTCAATGCCGAACGCCTCCGTCAGCTGAAAGCCGAGGAGGACCTCCGTGAGCGTCAGCGTGCCAACATGAACCGTATCAACGGCTATGGCAGAGGCTATGGAAATGATGGCTATGGCAGCAGCGGCAGGAGCCAGCAGGAGGACCTTAACGCCTATGCCCGTGAGCTCGACCGCATCCAGAACCGCAGTATGGAACGCCAGCGGCAGTACCAGGCCGAACAGGACCGCCGAGACAAGGAAGAGGAAGCCGAGGAGAAACGCCAGCGGCAGGAGATGATCGACGCGCTCACCGGCAACACCAAGAAGAAAGGCAAGAAAGAAGAGAAGGCAGAAATCGTAGAAAAGGTCAAGGAGGACAACTCCGAGAAGTTCAACACCGTTGCCAGTACCGAGAATGTCGACGAGCCGCTCATCAAGGCGATGATAGACCGCACGACCAAGGCACGTGAGGGCACCCGTCTCCGCTTCAAGCTCCTCGACGACGTGACCGTGAAGGGCATCCGACTGAAGAAGGGCTCCTACCTCTACGGCATCGTCACCGGCTTCGGACAGCAGCGTGTCAAGGCGAGCATCACCAGCATCCTTGTCGGCAACAAGTTCATAAAGGTCAACCTCAGTGTCTTCGACAACGACGGCATGGAAGGTTTCTACGTTCCCGAATCCACGTTCCGTGAGATGGTGAAGGACGCAGGCTCCAATGTCGCTGCCCAGAGTGTCCAGTTCGACGTGAACGGCACCGGCAGTCTGTCCCCGGAGATCATCGCCCTGCAGGCCTTGCAAAATATGTATCAGTCTGCCAGTTCCGCCGTGTCGAAAAACATCCGCAAGAACAAAGCCAAAATCAAGTACAACACCATTGTCTACCTTATAAACACACAGAACGAATGAAAAAGATTATCATCATGGCACTGATGGTTGTCGCCATCCTGCCAACCCATGCAGAAAACACCATTACAGTTGAAGGCCTCACAAATAGTGAGAAGAAAGAGAAAAATGACACTCTCCGCATCCGCTACATCCACCGTCTCACGGAGGATGATGCCCGTATCTTCGAGCGCAACCTACAGAAGACAGTTATCTATGTCAATGACCAGGTTACCACTCATCTCATCATGCCGGAGAACATCAAGCTCGTGGACATCTCCACTGACAAGCTCGTCGGCAACCAGTGTGCCGACAACATTGTCCGCTTGAAGCCCAAGGCCACGCTGATGGACAACGAACTCGCAGGAACGGTAACGGTCATCGGCGAGCGCCATATCGCCCAGTTCACCGTCTACTACACGAAAGCCCCGAAGCGTGCCCACTCCGTCTATACCGTCGGACAAGAGGACATCCGCGACTACACCAACCCTGATGTGAGCATGACACGGGGTGATATGTCGCGTCTGTGCTGGTCCATCTTCATGAGTCGTCGCAAGTGCTTCCGTGTGCACGGCAAACAGTATGGCATCCGTGCGCAGGTGAACAACATCTACACCGTCGGCGACTACTTCTTCATCGACTTCTCATTGGAGAACAGGAGCAACATCAAGTACGACATTGCCGAGATCCGCCTGAAACTGATGGACAAGAAAGAGCTGAAAGCGACGAACTCACAGACCATAGAGCTCACGCCCGTCTATATGGTCAACCATGCCGACCATTTCACGAAGTCTTACCGCAATGTCATTGTGCTGAAGAAACTCACCTTCCCCGAAGAGAAGAAACTTCGTCTTGAAATCACCGAGGATCAGATCAGCGGCCGTGTCAGCTACCTCGACATCAACTACCGTGACATCCTTAATGCCGACTCCTTCTCGCCGGATCTTTTAATCAATCTCCACTGATATCCGGTTGCGTTCGTAGGGACGGGGTTTATCCCCGTCCTAACCCCTACCGTGAGCGCTATTCTATAATCCTCAAATTCTTGATAATTCCCTTGATATGGAAGAAACCCGTGAACAACAACAGATGTACAGCATGTTCCGCTCATGCATCTATCTGATACTGATCATAGAGATTGTGATGAACCTGCCCATCACCTCCGACAACCGCATGGTCGCCTTCGTCCTTGAGCTCTTCCACCGCTTCAAGGTCTTCGACTCCGTGGCTGTCTGCAAGGTGATGGAACTCATCTGTATTACCGTTACCTGTATCGGAACGAGAGCGCGCAAGAGTTTGAAATGGAACCTCAAGACAATGGTGCTCTATCCCGTCCTTGCCGGAGCATCTATGCTCGTCATGTGCTTCATCTTCTATGATATGCCACTCAACGGCTCATTCGCCGGTTATTCCCTCAACCGTTGCCTCTATGTCCTCTGCTCCGTCACCGGCACGATGCTCATCCACCAGGGCTTAGATGCCATCGCCAAATATTTGGGCATGAAGATTGGCGATGACAAATGGAATTTCGAAAACGAGAGCTTCGAGCAGAGCCGGAACAAGGAAGAGAACGAGTACAGTGTCAATATCCCTATGGTCTACTACTATAAGAAGCGTCTGAACCACGGATGGATCAACATCATCAATCCCTTCCGTGCCACCATCGTCTTGGGAACGCCCGGATCCGGTAAGTCCTTCGGCATCATCGACCCGTTCATCCGCCAACACTCAGCCAAAGGTTTTGCCATGATGGTCTATGACTACAAGTTCCCGGCTTTGGCAAGGAACCTCTTCTACCAGTACTGCAAGAACCGCAAACAGGGCAAGCTGCCCCCGAACTGTGGCTTCCGCATCGTCAACTTCACCGACGTGGAATATAGTAATCGTGTGAACCCCATCCAACGGAAGTACATTCCCGATTTGGCGGCAGCCTCCGAGACGGCGGCCACACTGCTTGCCTCTCTGAACAAGGGTGGTGGTGAGAAGAAAGGCGGAAGCGAGGCCTTCTTCCAGAACTCCGCCGAGAACTTCCTTGCCGCTATCATCTACTTCTTTGTCAACTTCCACCCCACCGGCTATAAGAACGGCAAGAAACTCACACGCTATGTACTGTGGAATAACCGGAAGCTTCGCCTTGTCATACGCAGTTGGAGAGACTATAAGGCTTTGGATGAGCGGGGCAACGTTGTCCTTGACTTTATCGACTGCAACGTAACCATTCAATTTAGGCCGTCCTGTAATCAAACAAAAAATCCCGAGGTTATTCCCGGGATTTTTTGTATTGGTATGGCAGAAGTTGTATGATCTCATCTTCATCCATATTGTCTCTTAG
>NZ_JAMXSP010000043.1:0-16211 GCF_025457485.1 Hallella absiana | reverse complement strand
GAAAGCCTTCAGGTCATGCCTGAAGGGAATAAGGGATATACCCTTCTTTTTCTATAGATGTGTTACTGTCTTTGGTTAGGCAGCGGCATCTGCCCGCCACGGACAATCCCCCTTGGGCCGAATATTGCCACCATCAGCATTGCCATCAGGAAGCAATGTATTGATAAAATCATAAAGAGCTGTCAAACTTTCAGTTGGTTTCGCCCAATCTATGATGCCGACTTCTTTACGAATGAAGTTTCGAATGGTATACCCCCCAAGTTTTCTCTCTCCTATAAAATAAGGAAGATCCTGTAATTTCCAAGCTATCGATTCAGCAGTTCTATCTTTTCCACAAAGTTTAAACAGAAGCATCTCCTCTTCACTAAAGAGATGGTCAAAGTCATCAATATCGGCATCATCATCACCAGCTTCACTGTTGTCTATCGAATCATTGTCACGGTAATACTTTACTATATTGTCAACGACACGCTCGATTGTAGTGGAGGACCGCTGATAACAGTGAAAACGCACATAGTATAGATGCAACAAGTGTATAAGTACATCATCGTCAGGTTGTTGACTAGGGGCCAATGTACTGAAATAGTAAAGCCATGGCCATATTAGCATACTTGCATTCCTTGCCACAGATGAATTATTGTATAGAGTGCGAGCTTCTGCGTCCTTAGAAAGTTTATAGTTATCAATATGCCAGTCTATGCTATCTTTGTCGATAATCGTCCATATATCATTCAGGAAGTTATCATACCAAGTTGTGTACAATCCGTTATACTTGGTTTCCAACTCCTTTCTGAAATTGTTGCTAAAGACAGTATTTCCATTGCCATCCTTCACATCGTTACCTGTGACATATTGTAATGCCCACATTGCCGAAGTAATATCAAAAATGTTTGCTTTATAAGCCTTACCCTTGAAAAAAGAGACATACCCTTCAATACAAGCCAGAAAAGCGTTGAAGCCTTTGTCTGCGTTAGGGTTTTCAACACTCTTTTTGCGATTTCTCCAAAAGAATGTCTGCCAACTCTCCCAGTCCATACCATGATTGATAAGTTCATCCTGTGGCAGAGCACGAGCTTTAGTCATCTCATTGTCAGACAACTGCTCACCGCGCAAATTCATTGTTATATAAAGTTCCTCACCCTGAGATGTAGCCTCTGTTTTAAAGTGCCAGAATCGGATGTTAGTAAGCAGAAAGTCAAAATAATAATTGTCGTCATCCTTAAAAACATCACGCATCACTTTTATAGCGGAAATCATAGCCATTACCGTAGGGTCAGTGAGATAATCGTCAAGCATCCATGATGGAGTGTCATCCATAGAGTCAACGAAGTCAAAGGCTTTCTTTCCCATCTTCTCTGTCCAACTAATGAGATCCAGGACAAAGCGTTGGGTAAGATTACGGACTTTATAGTTGAACGCTATTGTACTTGGTCCATCATAAGCACGGATTATAGCTAAAAAGTCTGAAAGTCTATCCTCAACGGAAGCACGGTAAAGAAGTAAGAGGAAAAGTGTAGTAATGCGCTGTTGACCATCAATGAGATATTCATCAAGAATACGTTCATAAGATCTTTTCACATAGTTAGGCTTATATGAATATAAAAAGCCAACATTCATGCTTTTGGCAGCATGAACATGATGACAGACAGAACACGGCTCTGCCTTGGCACGAATGTCATTAAGAAACTGTGTCAAAACATCAGTGTTATTGCCCCACACATATTCACGTTGTATCTCTGGAACTATGAGCCGGTTGAGAGAAAACAAGGACAATAAGTTTTCCTCACGAAGATAAGCATTATTCTGTAGTGTCGCCATTGCTTAGGAATTTTTTAATTTGTTTGATGATAAAATCACAGCGTTGCAGTATGTCCTCTTTTCCCCATTTTGTCATCTGCTCCATATCAATTTTCTCTTCTCGTTTCTTGAAAACCTTATTGAAAGCATCATAGACATGAGGGCGAATAAAATTTCCTTCCTGAGACTTACGCATAACGTCTATACGCTTCTCCAGGAAGAAATCATTTCCATATCCACGGTTAACGCTTCTGTTAAGCAGACACATATTACCCAAGTTATTAACAGGAATAAGTTTAGCCAAATATTCATTAACTAGTTCCTCTGTTTGCTGCCGCCACTCATCGTCATACCAATTGATGGAGGGAAAGAGCTTTTTCTTATCAATGCATTCATCTTCCCTTTTGTTATCTTTCAGCATATCATTGATTAAGTCAACGTATGTCATCAACACATCTGTTTGCTTATCAGGCTCTTTCACTTTGTCAGCAATAGGTGTCTGAGGAAATATGTGCTCACGATCTTCTTCTTTTCGCACCCATTGAAAATATCGGGCAGGCAGCCTCATTTCTGTCTGATTGTTCAAGCAATGAATAATATCAAGTAAAATGCAGACTGAGGCAAGATCGTCGTTAAACCAATCATTTTGACTGGTAGACTGCTCATCTTTACCTTCTTCTCCCAATAATGCCTCTATAGCAGATGACTTGCGGATATTCTTCTTGAGAGTCGTAATAAACTCCTGACGCGAAAATTTTCTCCACGTATCATAGATGTCCTTTAATTTCATCCCAGCATGAATGTGAGCATAAGGTACAAGATGATACAGGACTGGTTCGTCGTACCAGTTCTGCATTGTACGCTGAAAGTCAAGTAGTCGTTGTAAGAAGTCTTTCTTCGCTACTTCTTTCTCATAAAAGCTCACACTAACGACCCCATCATTGTATACCTGGGCATAAAGTTTATAAAGATAGTTTATCTGGTGCTGAACTTCATCGAAATTTACGGTCTCATCTGCGTCTGTCTTAACCTTACGTGTAAAGAAACCGAACCATGTCTGACGATTGCTATCCGTCCACCACCTTCCAATATCATCTAAAGTGATGCCTATTCTTGTGCGTCGTTCGTTGATGAGCACGTTATACTTTATGTCATCCTCTGTATTCGGACTCTCCTGACGTGCTATACGTGTTATAATGAGAGCCCTTACTAGATCTGCACCATCAAGAGGAACACGCTTTCCATTGAGGTTTTCAAAAAGTTCTTGTTCATCAATATTACGAACCAGATTAACTATGAGTTTTACATGGTCAAGTAATCTTGTCAGTATAACCCCTTTAAAGTTATCATTTTTCTCAAACCATTTGACTACTGTCTGATAAGCTTGAAAAAGGTAATATATGTCTTGGTAATCGTAATCAACTCCTGAAACTTTAGCTTTAGCAAGGAAATCATCCCAGTCCGTAAACACAGTAATATCAGATGGCTGGTAAATATATTTTTCCAAGAATTCCTCTGTTTCCTTTCGTATGCTGTATATTAGTTTACCATTGATTAGGTCATACTGACCAACATAAGAAAGTATAACAGCCAATGTGGTAAGTCGCTGCTGACCATCTACTACATTATAGTTGCCGTCTTTCTCTACGAGTGTTATATTTTGCAGGCAATAGAATTTATCTGTATCGTCTCCAGGATCAAACTCTTTGATGTCGTCAAGAAGCCTTGACACATCGTGAGCCTCCCATTTGTAGCCTCGCTGATATGGTGGAATTCTGTAATGCTTACAGTCTTTCAGGTAATTTGAAAAAACCTCTCGGACAGAATAGAGTAAATTTGCCATATTTATTTGTTTAAGTACTGTCAAACCTTTTGGTTGGTATAACATTTCATGAGTCGGACAGGCATATGTGTTTTAATTATTGGAGTTATTAATATACTAATATTCTGGATGTAAGATAATTTAAGTTCATATTATAATATTTTTAATGCTATAGCTGCACATGCCTCGGCGTCGGCAAGGGCATGGTGGTGATTCTTAAGATCGTAGCCGCAACGCTCGGCAATGATGTCGAGGTTGTGATGACCACCCGGCCATACTTGGCGAGAGCGGATTAGAGTGCAGTAGAAGGAATAGTCGGGATAGTCCATCTGGTACATGCGGAAGACGGCTTTCAAGCAGTTCTCGTCGAATGCCTTGTTATGGGCAACAAGCGGCAGTCCTTCTATCTTCGGTTCAATCTGTTTCCAGACATCGAGGAATATTGGCGCCTCCTCGGTGTCTTCACGGCAGAGGCTGTTAACACTGGAGCAGACACGGTTATAATAGTCCGGTTCTGGATGGATAAGTGAATAGAACTGGTCAACCTTCTTGCCGTTCCTAACTACAACAACTCTTACAGAACAGTCGCTTGTCCGTTCAAAGTTGTCTGTCTCGAAATCTATGGCTGCAAAATCTTCCATGTCTTAATTGTTGTTAGTACGGTGCAAAGGTCAGGGATGTCGTTACAAAGCACTTCCCAGTCTTTTCAATTTCCAGTTATCGTGTGTAAAATTAGGATATTTTCATGAGGATTGCAAATTTTTGGCTGACTTTTTCAAAATTATTTTAAGGTGTGCAGTTTTTTGTTACTATCTGCCGCTATCTTTGCGGTCGTTTTTTTAATAATGGAATTATGATGGATAATAAAAACAAGAAGGGCGATGTCAGCAATAAGATTGTTGGCAGAGATGAAGTGGAACGACTTATAGAGGATTATGGGCATAAAGGCTCAGGGCTGAGTATGGAAGAGAAATTTGGTTACCTTCGTAATGAAAAGACTATTGTGAAGGTCAGGATAATCTCTTTTCCGTTATCTGATTGCCGTCACGTCTGTATTCCGTTAATGGCAATAGTCATTTTATGACCATGCGCTTTGACCGCAGAAACGGCAAAAAGCTCTTTACACAGACTCTCGCTGCATTGTGCCCCGATGCGGATAGCTATGAGAAGCTGCTGACCGTTTACCGCAAGCTCCACCTTCCCGAGTCGGACTGTCAGGAGGTGTTCCGGCGTATGGTGTTCAATATCCTTGCCAACAATACTGATGACCATAACAAGAATTTCTCTTTCATCATGAGTGAGGACGGCACATGGGGACTTGCTCCTGCATACGATCTCACCTATGTACTGGACTTGGGAGGCAACCTTCCCAATGAAGACCATTGCCTGTTCATGCGTGCCAAGCTCAGGAACTTCAGCCGGGAGGACGCCGTGGCATTTGCTCATGACAACGGCATACAAAGGCCCGATGCAATTATAAGAGAAGTATCTGAAGCATTAAAGCAATTTCGTCCGACAGCAGAGAAAAACGGCGTAGGCGCAAGATGGGTCGGTCGTGTGGAGGCTACCATCCTCAATCATCTGAGTGCATGGGGTGAGTATGATAAGCCAACAGAATCTATTTCCACAGAGGTCAATGGCCACAAGATTTCAGATATTAGAATCGAGCAGACGTATAAAGGCAACTATCATCTGATGGCTAATATCGATGGTGTGCAACGTAAGTTCGTCATTGGCAAGAGCAAAAAGGAGTATGCTGAAATAGAAAGGAAAGGTATTGCTAATATCAGTTCCGACCGGCTCTTTGACTTGGCAAAAAAATACTTTGCGTCTACATTGGACTAGAAAAGACATAACGATTGAGGGGCTAGTAATATCCCATTTAGATTATTTGCTGTTATAGAAAAATATGTGTTTTGCCACGGAAATTTGCTACGGTATGATATTGCTAACATAACTCACGACAGTAACACAGACCTTTTGTCTTACTTTATGCAGGATTACCAGATTTTGTGCGTAACTTACAGAAAATTATACAATCCCCATATAATAAAAATTATATACTATATACTTAAGCCTATAGTGTTGTCATCCTCCAAATGCAGGTGCAACACTATAGGCATTCGCAAATTTATTAGATTACAGAATTCATTCTTATCCTCTCAGGGGCGTCAGACTGCCATTATCATAGTCCTAGTTTCTTGAGTTTGCCACCATACTCGTCCATGTCATCAAGCACCTTCTTATTGGTCATTTGGGCATAGATTTGGGTGTATCTCGTGCTGCTGTGCCCAAGCATCACGGCAATCGTCTCCTCGGGGACGCCATTCATCAGTGCCAGCGTCGCGAAAGTATAACGGGCTACTCTGAATGTGAGATTCTTGTTGATTCCGCACACGCCGGCAATTTCTTTCAGATATTCATTTGTCTTTGTGGATGACTTCAACGGGAAAAGGCTGTCATCATCCTGCTTGCTGCGCATCCTTCTGTATTTTCGAATGAGCTTCAGCGGCTTGTCCAGAAGCGGGACGAATACGGGCTGTCCGTTTTTCTTTCTGTGGGTGTTTATCCATTTCTTGCCACAGCTTTCAACTACGTCATCGTCCTTCAGGCGGCTGATCTCACAATAATACATGCCCGTATAGCATGCGAACACAAATACATCGCGCACCCGTTCAAGCCGCTTGGTGCCGAGCTTCTTAACTATGACGGCGTGCAGCTCATGGTCCGTAAGGTAAGTGCGCTTCACCGGGTCCAAGTGATGGACAATACCAATATACGGATCACTGACTATCACGCCGAGCCTGATTCCGAACAAGATGATGCTCCTAAAAGTCTTGAGGGACTTGCAGGCTGTGTTGTTGTTCTGCCCCTTGAAGTTCTTCAGATATTGGAAGTAGTCCTCGATGATTACGGGTGACAGCCTGCACAGCCCAATGTCTTCCTTTCCGTATCTTGACCGGAGCATATCCAGGAAGCGTCTTTCTGCAAGCATGTACTTATACTTCGTGGTCTTGCCGGTCTTACCATTCTGGCCATTGAACTTGAAGCTGTTGAACTTTTCAAGAAGTTTATTGACGGTCGTTATGTCACCGTCACAACGCTTGTACTGGGCCTTTATATCCCCAATTGTAATCTGGTGATGCTGCCCGATCTGGTAATATACCGAGTACAGAGAATGCGCTATTCTGTCCAGCTCCTCGTTGGATCTCGCAGCCTGTTCGTCATCACCGCGCACTCTGCCTGTAAGTCCGTTCCAATGCCCTGGCATTACCTTTACACCCGTGCTGCCGATGCTCAGGCGTTTGCCGTCAAGGTTGATTCGGGAAATGACAGGTTCCATGCCATCCCTGTTTGAATAGTTGCTTCTGACGTAGAAGCTTACTGAGAATTTATGTACCATGTCTTTAATTTTTATGACCGCCCCATGAGACTTGTCTGCCGCATAAAGGACGGTCGGTTAAACTTACGGTACAATATAATGTTTGTGCGGAAACGACGGCTACTGAACTCTAAGAAAATTCAGGTCATAGATTAAACAAATTAAATTATTATTATTTTACCATGGAAGCAGGCATTCCCGTGATTTTCCGGCTACAAATAATAATAGTTTACAAAAAATGTAGCCGAATTGTAGCCACTATAACATTTGTTAAGAATTAAGGGCTGATTTTCTGTTGAATAAACTTAAATCATCAGAAAAGCAAAAATCCTGTAACTTGTTGAAAGTCACAGGATTTATATTGTTTTGTTATTCTGCCTTAATTCTACACTTTTAAGACAATTTAACAAAGCGGAGAGAGAGGCTCCGCGACCTCATCCGCTAAATTCCTTTATAATAAGTAGTTATCTAATCACTCAAAAGCCGTGTACCGTATGTGTAGCCATTTTTTGACCCTTTCGTGAACCCCTAAGGGAGACATGATGACCACACAGAGACCATGTACCAGTCATGAGATGAATTCTCAAATTCTCGGGTTCAAAGTTAGCAAAAAATGAACTATCTACCAAATATTTGGGCTACAATCTTTTAAAAAACTTTTTGGCTACACGATAGTGCGGTGTGCGAGGTCGTATATATAGGAGACCTTGCACACCGCACTATCGTGTTTGCCAACTGCGGACATGTATTCCGTATTCAGATGACAAGTCCGAAATTCGCACTATCATTTACATGTAAGGTAGTCCTCAAGTTTCTTGATACCCTGTTCGAACTTCTTTATGTTGGTTTCTTTTAGTTTGAGTATATTGATTAATTTCCATTGCACCGAGGGATATGCAGACAGATTACCTGCTGAACAAAGAGTCCAGTCTGGTTCGCCACGCTCAAAGGAGAGCAAGAATGATTTGTCATCTTCGTTCAAGCCGTCATGAATCATTCGAATCAAGTCTTTCCTTGCTTGCTCATAGTCTGCATAGTCAAACTTGAGAGCTGACATTCCTTCGAACTGCTTTTCCAAAGCTTCTGACTGGTCAATCTCATGTGGCTGCAAAGATTCGATTATGGGCTTGTCACTTCCCAAGAGACAGAGCATGAAGCCATCCTTAACCTCATCAAACGAGGATAAGTCCATGTGATGGCAGTCAAACAGATCACGCGGATGTTGACGACTAAGAGCTGCCGTTATTTTCCCGCCATAGAGCTGGCTGAAAGAGACTGTACGAGCCTTGCAACCCATATTGAACTCTTTTCTAGCCCTTTCACAAAGAGGCATAATGACAGTATCACCGATAATGCCTCTCTTTGTGCCATTGACCTCTATCTTCACAGTAGCCTCGCCAAGGCTGCACATCAGTTTCCAAACATTGGGTTTAGGTATGACTTTGATGCCAGGGATGGTTCTTTCCAAATCTGCCTTGATATCCAGCAGTTTCGCATTTATTGTTCTCAGACTTGTTTCCCTGTCTTGTATCGGAATGTAGGTGATGTCAATATCCACAGAGTACCTTGGCAGGTCCTTGTGAAACAAGTTGATTGCCGTGCCTCCATGTACGGCGAATTCTTTTATCTTAAACACGGATGGCATGATACGTATCAACAGCTCGACCTGCTTCCTGTATTTATCCCTCATAATCGTTTAATTCTTTTGGAACTGTTATTGAGTATTTCTTGTTGAGGATACCGTCTTTTACCAGTTGCAGCTTTCCGGTACCCATGTCTATCTTGCTTGTATCTAATTCCTCGAACCAGTAATGACCGGCCTTTTCTGCCATATAGAGGAACATCCGCTTCACCCTATAATTGGATGTATTCTCCAGCAGCCTCTGTACAACTTCAGAACGCAATGTCGTCAGCTGCTCCATGATATAGTAGAGATCCATGTATGAATACCGCTTTGGTGCCAGCGCAAGGCATTCAAGAAATGCCAGTTCCGGAGAGGACACATACAGCGTTCCGTTCTTGGTATCATGCTTAGTTACTTCCACCTCTGCAAAAGCCGTTGAAGAGAAAGTCCGGAAAGTCATGTCATACGCATCGCTTTTCATCCACATGGGCATCTTCTCTCCCGCAGGCAAAGCCACCATCAGCAAAGGCTTGCCCATGGGAACATAATGGTTAAAGCCTGAATATTCCAAGGCTGAGACAGCTCCTATCCTCAATTGTCTTCCCATCTGGAGATTATAGGAGGCAAGCGCATCGAAAGCGTTGAGACGGGTGCCACTTCTGAACATGACACCCTTACACAAGGTTGTCAGCCATCCTGTGTCCCGGTATCGTTTTTGCAGTTGCGACGAATAGCCTTTTCGTTTCATCCATTCTGAGAACATAAGTCCGGATGGAGATGTATTGGCAAGCAACTGGTTTATTTTTGTTCCGGCAGATACACTCATAGTATATTTCCTTTCTGTATATTCAACTGCAAAGATAATCAATCTTTTCTTATCTTGCAAGATTATGGTTGAAAATAATGCTTTATAATATACTTTAAATTGATTTACAAGGTTTTTTCTTGCTTATTATTGAATTTTTGATGCATTGATGAACAGATAACCTATACAACATTCGCTCGTTGAAATTTCGCGTCAAAAAGCTTTATGTACCTTTTTCAGTCTTATTCAGCAGCGTTAGAAGCCTTGTCCTTACTGACTTCCCGTAGTTCTTATGCTTAATCATTCTCCCAATGTAATTGTCATGTATTCTTTCATTGATTTTTCTGATCGCAATATCTTGGCATATTCTGACAGACGGCTTAGGTTACGGTCTGTGCGTTTCGTATAGTTCTGGATAATCTCCGAGCACAGGGCGTGGCCTATCTTATTCCTGTACTTGACAGCATCACACACACTTCGCTCAAGGTCGGTCATATGGACATAGTAGTTGCCTACTTTGACCTCGATCACTCAGCGATGTTCTTAGCTATATAATATGTATCGCGGAATTATAATTGCAAATTCATCATCTCTAATTCATGGTCGTACCGTCAAAAGTTTATATATATACACTTAATATAAGAAGGCGACATGCTAAATGAAGATCAGTAATAGTATTTTACAGATATAAAACTTTTCAACAAATTAAGTTTCATATTAATCATTTGTAATTGCTTATGCTACAGTGCATTATAAGAACATTTTTGTAAGTTGTAAGACTATAGTCTCATA
Source organism: Hallella absiana (assembly GCF_025457485.1). Lineage (NCBI taxonomy): Bacteria > Pseudomonadati > Bacteroidota > Bacteroidia > Bacteroidales > Prevotellaceae > Hallella > Hallella absiana. The sequence goes on along the minus strand of NZ_JAMXSP010000043.1, from coordinate 5,989 downwards.
CTTGGACTATATACTAAAGTACTAATAAAAAAATATTCAAAACTTTGCACCATGAGCAACAAAAAGAACAAAATTAAGCCCGTAATAGTTTCAGTTATTAATCAAGTTAAGAAGAAAAATGAAGATTTCTTCTCAAAGCTGTCTAGTGTAGTGTCCTATTCATATTGACTTGTATCTATATGATTATACGTGTTAATTAATCAAAATATTTCAACGTATAAAATTGACTAATACCACCCATTAATATGGCATTAAATCTCCTTACACACCTTCAAGCGCAACTAAAATATGGTCATTTCCGTGCTTGTAGACGTTGCTTTTAGAGAGCTCACATAGGGGGATATATTGAATGTTGTTATATTGAAATATGCGCTAAATGTATTGATATTCAATATGTTAAGTATTGTATACTTACTTTTGAGTATGCGATTAAAGCCCTATTTTTGCATTATAACAATGCAATAAAGTACACATCTTATGGGCAGACACACAACAATAATAGAGTTGACAGACGATCAGTTGAAATATGTCAAGAAAATGCGTAAGGCAAAATCAACTTGTCAAACATTGAGAAGCAGATGCCAGATCTTCTTGGATTTGGATGTTAATCATGGCAAGCAATTTACTTGTGAGCAATGTGCTCACTCTAACGGCATAAGCATAAAGACGGTCTATACTGCTATTCAGAACTATGCAACAAATGGGTTAGAAAAAGCGCTAACCCTGAACCGTGGGGAGGGATCCAATCACTCACGTCGTAAGGTTGACGGGCGTGCTGAAGCCAATATCATAAAATTGGCATGTGGTCCCGCTCCTGAGGGCCACTCCAGATGGACTTTAAGACTCTTGGCAGACAAGTCAAGAATAGTGTTGGACGAACCTGTTAGCAAGTCAACAATAGGAAACGTATTAAAAAAAACGAACTTCGGCCGCACAAAAGCCAATACTGGTGCATCGCCAACCAAGAAGATGCCGAATTCGTAGCATGCATGGAAGACGTTCTTGATGTCTATGAACGTCCTTACGATCCAGACTACCCGGTCATCTGCATGGATGAGAAACCATACCAACTCTTGGGTGAGGCGCGTGAACCCAAGGATATGAAGCCCGGTAATGACAAAAAGATAGATTCTGAATATGTGAGAAATGGAACATGCAGTATCTTCGCTTTTGTTGAACCGCTTGCCGGTTGGCATCACCAAAGTGTCAGAGAACACAGAACCGCAGTAGATTGGGCTGAAGAAATAAAGTGGTTGGTTGACAACAGACCGGAAGCGAAGAAGATCGTCCTCGTCATGGACAATCTGAACACGCATAAAATAGCATCCTTGTATAAAAAATACGACCCTGAAACAGCAAGGAGCATACGACGCAAGCTGGAAATTCACTATACTCCCAAACATGGCAGTTGGCTTGACATGGCTGAAATAGAATTGAACATGATGACGAGGCAGTGTTTGAACAGAAGAATTCAGGATATATCTATTTTAAGAAAAGAACTATCCGCATGGGAGACCGACAAGAATGACGAAAGCAAGAAGATTGTCTGGCAGTTCCGTACAGAGGATGCAAGAGTGAAGTTAATTTCTCTTTATCCGAAGTTATGAGTATAACAGAAGAAATGATCAGGACACTACACTAGTCATATTGATATTTGAAAATACAGAGACATCTTTATTTACTATATTTCCAGTAGTTCTGTGGGCCTGAATGTTAATATCGTTGCACGGTATTTTATCTAAGGAGAGAAGCGAATTCTCTTGTAAATTTTGCTCTGTAATAATATTATCACACCCACTAAAAGATACGCTCAACCCAATAAGAATCAAGAAATTAATTATGTTTTTTGTCATAATAATAAATTTTAGTTGGATTTTCGCCTATTATTTCATAACTCTCAGAATCGCATAGTTTGGCAGTTGTCGTATACTCCTCTGTACGCGTTAGAGTGAAACCTTTGAATTTTCTTTTGTAAATAACATCTTTATGTTTCCCTAAAAAACTAAATGCTTTAATATATTTGTTGTAATTTTTATTGGAAAATGTTCTGTATTGAGTTTTTGTTGGGTTGTATTTGCTCGATGGAGTATCATCAATTTTAATTTTATATTCTATGCTTGGATTAGGAATTTCTGGAAATCGAGCTTTATTCCTATAAAAACTCAAAGACAAATGATGCATCTCGCCTTTTACAGCAGTATTAATGCTGTCTATAAGTTCAACATATATTGGCTCTTTTTTAAAATTGAATTTGAAATTAATTTTCGACAAGGAGTTGTCAGATACATTTTCAAAAGAACAAAAAATAGGGACTCCAGGCTGTGAGTAAGAGAAATTTACATGTTTTACATAATTAACAAAAGCGTCTAATCCATTCATTGTCTGTACAGCAAGGTTAGCTGCACCTCCTTGAATATATATCCTACAATCACAATCCCTTAAAAACCGATTTTCTTCATCTGTAAGTGATTCCTTACCACCGAATAAGATTGCATGGAATGACTTTTGTAATAAATCCTTAGCTTGATTTATGTCATAATTTGTTTCGATTGCTATAATTCCTAATCTGCCATATGTGATGCTATTAATAAAAACAGCAGAATCCATCAATTGTTTAGTGGTGCTGATAAAAGGAATATCGGGGTCGTCCATTGTAGACACAAAGCTTGTTTGCCAGAATTTAATATAAAGGCCAGATCTTTTACTAATCTTATGCGTCGTTGTGGCACTTGTGCTAGAAGTTCCCCAAAAGAGAACATCTGTATTAGTATTGCTTCCAAAAGCTGTTTTTAATTCTTGATAATAGGTAAATTGGTCTATAGTAAAAGCAATGTTATCATCTCCATTAAATGTAGCTCGCTTGAGTTCGTTACTCAAGTATTGGTTGTATGTCACGCGAGAAGGATTCTCTATATAAGAGTAATTAGTATTGCTTAGAGATAGCGAAGCCGTTAATCCTTTCTTGTTTCCAATAATAGGTTTGTAACTGCAATTTGCCACAGAATTTCTATAAAAAGTATTCCCAAGCCACATCAATGAGTAAAATTGAGGGAAAATAACGGTTTCGTTAGTTGAAACCGTTTTCTCCTCAAAAAGGGAATTGTCACTTGATCGTGTGGCTGGATAAGAGAGGATGTTGTTAGGATCCCTATATGTATCTATGTTTATCGTTATGTCATGGCTAAGATGACAAGCATTTACTTGTTCGATATTATCAATTGTGTCAGAACAGCCATAAAAAGTTATAAACAGACAAAAGATAACATATAGCTTTATATTAAACTTTTTCATTACTTGCGTTTTTCTATCTATCACCTTCAATTGTAAAATGCGATACACAAATAGAATTGTCTTTCAAATAATTTGTGGTAATATAGATTGGAACACCTGGCTTGTTTTTAGAAAATACTCCTCCTGATGTAATAAAATCCATGAATTTACTGATACCAGAAAATGTCTGTGCTGCAGTATTTCCCTCTCCACCTAATATATAGACATGCACGTCAGAGTTGTCTAGAATTTTCTTTGATTTAACATCAAGAGAATCCTCACCTCCAAATTTCCCTATATTAAGAGAAGCCTTAAAAGCTGATTTTACATCATTGTATGAAGAATCACTTTCAATTGAAATAATAGCCAATCTACCATATACAATAGAATTAATGTATACATCGTCTGAAAACGAATTTAAATCATTATTGTTTTTAAATAGATTTCCGTCGGAAGGGTAATCCATCGTCGCAGTAAAGTTTCGCTGATAGACCCTTGCGAACAAACCTGTTTTATGCTTTATCTTTGTTTTATCATACGAAGCGTCCAACCTTAAAATTTTAGCAACGTTTACATTTGCACCAAAAGCAAGCTTCATTTCATCGTAACGACTAAATTGTTTGAGATCGTACTCAAATTGTTCAAGTTGCTCACCACTAAAATCAGGTGATTTTAGAGCATGATTTAATGCATTTTTGTAAGATGTGCCTCTAGGATATATTCGTTCACAATAATATCCAGGCATATCAAAACAAACATCTATAGAATCTTTTAATGTAGACAAGGCTGTAGGTCTTAATGGCGGAGCAGATATTGAAGAACCACTTAATACAAGGCCTGGGTAGACACCAGATGTTAATCCATCAGGCACAAACTCATACGCTTCATTAGGGGATTCAGATGCTCTTGTGGAAGAATTCACATGAAATGACTCATCCCACTTATATGGATTGTTTTCCTCTGTTGAAATGGTTTGAAGACTGACCTCTTGATTAGAGCATGAAAAAACAAGAGTTAATGCAAGCATTATGGTTGAAGCCTGCAGAATAACAACTAAAAAGCGTTTCATAAATATTATTTTATGTTTATTGTATTCCTTAAAGTACAAATTGCGCCATTCTTCATACTATATATATTAAAATATAGAGGCCGAATGGGTTGTTGGTTAAAAATATTAAGTATATCTTCCTTTGTTAAGTATGAACGTTGTTGAACAATAGGTCTACACTGATTGTCAAATGTGATAATCAGTGCATTGCGTACAATACCATCGTTTTCTATTGAAACAGCTGTATTTATTCGTTCATCATCGTTATGGTTTTCTATCGCTGCTATGACATAACATATTTTCCCCAGAGTTATCGAATTAATACAGCCATAATGATTTTTCTCAACAGGATATACTGACAAAATGTTCTCTGATTCATCTGCAAGGGAAAAATGTGCCATTACTTGATTCAAGCTATATACAATAAAGGATTGATATCGAAGCTGTATACTGTTGTTTTGTAGCCATAAGGAGTCTAATGAGATGCATTCTTTCCCTCCATACGCCAAACGAATCTCTTTCAGTGTATTAAAGCGATTTTGAGAAAAGGTGAATTGTTCATTTTGCTCAATATCATTCTCTTTTAATGACTTTATAATCCTCTGTGTTTCTAATAGATTTGGAGTATAATTATACTCATAAAATTCTGCACCATATGACAACATGGTCGAAACCTTATTATATTGAGGGTTTGGCAAAGAAGTAATATGTCGTGCTGAAGAGTTCTCTAAATCAACAACATTTCCAAGAAAACATTGAACGTAGTTTTCTTCAACAATAGGAATATCGTAAAGGTCAAAATTATACTGATTATGTTTTATAGTATCATTTTGAGAGATTGTACTGTCATTCTCATTGTGAATTATTTGCTTATTTGGTAATGGTTCGTCATTGCCACAAGCAAACAACATCATTAGTGTAAATATGTAGCAAAATGCATATTGTGCACCCTTCTTTATATAAGGGTATCTCTGCATAGTTTGGTATGTTTTGTTAGTGCAAAGGTAGCATCTTTTCAGTTGCCATATAAGCATTTTCAGCGCAACATAATATAACGCCATATTAATTGATTTATATCAATTATAACAGTAGTAAACCTATTTTGTTCAGCAAGTCTAAACTGCTATGGTCGTTACCATAGGTGTCACAAATTAAATCTAAGTGCTCAGATAGGATAGATTTTATCCATGGATAGTTTCTATATAAGGATTGCTCGGATAGATTCTATCATTTGGCAACCATTGCAATAGCTCTCAACTGTTGCGGATTTCCGAAAGTTTCGGATCATTCCAGTTTTCCGCAGATTCAGTTTTTTACTGGCTCTAACTATGCAATTGCAAAGTCTAATCACATGTTAACTGTGCCAAGTCTAATCTCGTGATAAACGTGCCAAGTCTTATCTCGTGATAAATGTGCCAAGTCTTATCATCTGATTTCCTATCTATCAAGTCGCCTTACTTACTGTCCAGGTATTGCGGTTTGAAAAGCGTAAAGTCGAGAGTCGACACATCAACATGAGTCGATGGTCAACACATGTCGAGAGTCGACACTAGTGTAGTGTCCTATTCATATTGACTTGTATCTATATGATTATACGTGTTAATTAATCAAAATATTTCAACGTATAAAATTGACTAATACCACCCATTAATATGGCATTAAATCTCCTTA
>NZ_JAMXSP010000042.1:0-19445 GCF_025457485.1 Hallella absiana | reverse complement strand
GAATTATTCTATCGACAGGATTAAAAAGAATTATGAGAAAGAAGGCAGCGAAGCTGCCTATATTTTCCACATTCTTATCAATTCACTATGATGTGCAGGAAATTCTATAATTCTCAAATTCTTGATAAAAAGAAAAAAGCGAGTAGTAAGGAGTTAATCGCTGAAAAGTTACGCGATAGCAAGAATCTGTGAGATCTGTGAAATCTGTGTGACCCTCTCTCGCAAGTATTCATTCTCACAGATTTCACAGATTCACACAGATGTTTAATTGGCTTATCGAGCGCTGTGGCGAGCGCAGGGATCTGTGGAGATCTGTGAAATCTGTGTGACCCTCTCCCACGATTATTCATTCTCACAGATTTCACAGATTCACACAGATGTTTAACTGGCTTATCGAGCGCTGTGGCGAGCGCAGGGATCTGTGGAGATCTGTGAAATCTGTGTGACCCTCTCTCGCAAGTATTCATTCTCACAGATTTCACAGATTCACACAGATGTTTAACCGGCTTATCGAGCGCTGTGGCGAGCGCAGGGATCTGTGGAGATCTGTGAACTCTGTGTGACCCTCTCCCACGATTATTCATTCTCACAGATTTCACAGATTCACACAGATGCAAAGCCTTTAGTAGCGATAAACTATGCGATAGTGTAACTATTCAGCGAATGATTTCTGTGACTATTATATCAAGAATTTGAGAATGAGAGAATTATTCTATCGACAGGATTAAAAAGAATTATGAGAAAGAAGGCAGCGAAGCTGCTTATATTCTCCACATTCTTATCAGTTCACTATGATGCGCATCTATAATTCTCAAATTCTTGATAAAAAGAAAATAGCGAGTAGCAAGATATGAATCGCTGAAAAGTTACAAAGGGCTCTCGCTGTTATAAATAATTATAATTCCACACCATATTATATATTGTCATGCAATACTTTTCGTATCTTTGCATAATAATAAATTAGGTGAGGAAAGACTCATCGGTTAAGAGAAGATTTACAGAGAAAGTGATGAACGAGACAACAGAAAGAAAGAACCCTTTCATGGAGCCCTACCATACGCCCCATGACACCATACCCTTCGACAAAATACGCTTTGAGGACTTCGAGCCCGCCTTCATGGAAGGCATCCGGCGCGACGACGAGGACATTGAGCGCATGCTCAACAATCCTGAGGAGCCGACCTTCGACAATACGATCGCTTACCACAACGACAGCAAGGGCCCGCACTACTACGATCTCCTCGACCGCGTGTCTACAGTGTTCTCCTGCCTGATGAGCGCTGAGACCGACGACCGCATGGAGGCGCTGGCACAGAAGCTCGCCCCGATACTTACCAAGCACGAGAACGACTTCCTGCTCAACCCCAAGGCCTTCGCCCGCGTCAAGGCCGTGTACGAGCATCACCGTGAGCTCACGCCCGAAGAGCAGATGCTGCTCGACAAGACCTACGACGGCTTTGTGCGCAGCGGCGCCCTTCTCGACGAGGCCGGCAAGCAGCGCCTGCGCGAGCTCTCGGAAAAAGGATCGCTGCTCGCCCTGCAGTTCTCCCAGAACCTGTTGAAGGATACCAAAGCCTACACTCTGCTCATCACCGACAAGAACGACCTGGCCGGGCTCCCCGACACCGCCGTGGAGGCTGCCGCCAACGCCGCCAGGGAGCAGGACAAGGAAGGCTGGCTGTTCACACTCGACTATCCCAGCTACGCACCCTTTATGTCGCATGCCGACAACCGCGAGCTGAGACGGCAGATGTATATGGCACGCAACACCCTCTGCGCACGCGACGGTGAGGACGACAACCGCGACATCTGCCGCGCCATCGTCAACAACCGGCGCGAGATAGCACAGCTCCTGGGCTACGACACCTTTGCCGACTATGTGATGAAAAACCGCATGGCAGGCAGTGTGAAGCGCGTCTATAAGCTGCTCAACGACCTCATCGACGCCTACAAGCCGACCGCCGAGAAGGAGGTGGAGGCCATCCGAGAGGAAGCACGCAAGCTCGAGGGCGACGGTTTCCAGCTGGAGCCGTGGGACTTCTCCTACTATGCCCATAAGCTGAAGGTTGAGAACTACAATATCGACGCGGAGATGCTGCGTCCTTACTTCCAGCTCGACAAGGTCATCGACGGCGTCTTCGGTCTGGCACATCGCCTCTATGGCATCACTTTCAAGGAGAACAAGGACATCCCCGTCTATCATCCCGACGTCAAGGCCTATGAGGTCTTTGACAAGGACGGCAGCTATCTCGCCGTCTTCTATGCCGACTTCTACCCACGCAAGGGTAAGCACGACGGTGCCTGGATGACGGAATTCCAGGAGCAGTCCATCAACCATAAGGGCGAGAACATACGTCCGCACGTGAGCGTGGTGACGAATTTCACCAAGCCCACGCCCGAGAAGCCGGCATTGCTCACCCTCGGCGAGGTGGAGACCTTCCTCCATGAGTTCGGCCACTCGCTTCACGGCATGTTTGCCAACACCCGTTTCCAGAGTCTCTCCGGCACGAATGTGTGGTGGGACTTCGTGGAGATGCCGTCGCAGTTCATGGAGAACTATGCGGTGGAAAAAGAGTTCCTGCGCACCTTTGCCTTCCACTACAAGACGGGCGAGCCGCTGCCCGACGAACTCGTCGACCGCATCGTGCGCTCGCGCAACTTCAATGTGGCCTACGGCTGTCTGCGCCAGGTGAGCTTCGGACTGCTCGACATGGCTTACTACACCCAGCGCGAGACGTTCACGGCCGACATCCAGTCCTTTGAGAAGGAGGCGTGGAAAGACGCCATCCTCTTGCCGCAGCTCCCCGACACGTGCATGACGACACAGTTCTCCCATATCATGGCCGGAGGATACGCCGCCGGATACTACAGCTATAAATGGGCCGAGGTGCTCGACGCCGACGCCTTCAGCGTGTTCAAGCACAATGGCATCTTCGACCAGGCTACCGCACAGCGCTTCCGCGACTGCATCCTCTCGAAGGGTGGCACGGAGAATCCGATGACGCTCTACAAGCGCTTCCGCGGTCAGGAGCCGACGATCGACGCCCTCCTCGTGCGCGACGGCATCCGCAAAGCGTGACCTACACATTATTATATAATATATATACTTACGAAAGCATCGTTATGAAAGAAGAGGAAGAAAAAGCCCGCAAAGCCCAAAAGCAACATCTGCTCGACGGCCGCTACCTGCGCATGGCGCGTATCTGGGCCGAGAACTCCTACTGCCGTCGCCGCAAGGTGGGAGCCCTCGTCGTCAAGGACAAGATGATCATCAGCGACGGATACAACGGCACGCCGAGCGGTTTCGAGAATATCTGCGAGGACGACGACAACGTCACCAAGCCCTACGTGCTCCACGCCGAGGCCAACGCGATCACCAAACTCGCACGCTCGGGCAACAACAGCGACGGCTCCACGCTCTATGTCACGGCCTCGCCCTGCATCGAATGCGCCAAGCTGATCATCCAGGCGGGCATCCGCCGCGTGGTCTACGGCGAGAAATACCGCCTCGACGACGGCATACGGCTCTTGCAGCGCGCCGGCATTGAGGTAGACTTCCTGGATATGAATGAACTGGAAAAACAACACGAAGAAGAGTTATGAACATGAAATACGACAAGAAGAACCGGTTCATGCCGCTGCTCATGGCCGCAAGCATGATCCTCGGTATTCTCATTGGCACCTTCTACGCCAACCATTTCTCGGGCAGCCGGCTGACGGTGGTCAACAATGGCAGCAACAAGCTCAGCAATCTGTTGCGGATCATCGATGACCAATATGTCGATGACGTGAACATCGACTCACTCGTGGAGAAGGCCATGCCGCTCATCCTCGGCGAGCTCGACCCCCACTCGGTGTATATCAGCGCCAAGGACGTGCAGCAGTCCGAGGACGATCTCAAAGGCTCGTTCTCCGGCGTAGGCATCGAGTTCACCATTCGTCAGGACACCATCCACGTCGAGAACGTCATCAAAAACGGTCCCGCTGAGAAGGCCGGCATCATTGCCGGCGACAAAATCGTGATGGTCGACGGCAAGAAATTCGTCGGTAAGCAGGTCACGCAAGAGGAGGCCATGCACCGCCTCAAGGGTCCGCAGGGCTCCAAGGTGCGTGTCGGCGTGCTGCGTTTCGGTCATCCTAAGGTGCTCTCCTTCGACGTCACGCGCGCCGAGATTCCGACGAAGACGATCACGGCAGCCTATATGCTCGACGACACCACGGGCTATATCAAGATCAAGAACTTCGGCGAGAAGACCTATCCTGAGTTGCTCATCGCCCTGGCCAACCTGCAACAGCAGGGCTTCCAGAACCTGGTCATCGACCTGCGCGACAATCCCGGCGGTTATCTTCAGAGTGCCGTACAGGTGGCTAACGAGTTCCTGCCCGCCAAGAAGCTCATCGTCTACACCGAGGGACGCAAGTCGCCGCGACAGGACTACACCTCCGACGGTCACGGCGCATACCAGAACATTCCGCTCGTGGTGCTCATCAACGAGGGCACAGCCTCGGCCGCCGAGATCCTCGCCGGCGCCATGCAGGACAACGACCGCGCCACGATCATCGGCCGTCGCTCCTTCGGCAAGGGCCTCGTGCAGCAGCAGATCCCGTTCCCCGACGGTTCGATGATCCGACTGACCATCGCCCGCTACTACACGCCGTCGGGCCGCTGCATCCAGAAGCCTTATGTCGACGGCGACGAGGAAGCCTACGCCCAGGACATCATCGACCGCTACCAGCACGGCGAGTTCTTCTCGCAGGACAGCATCAAGCACACCGGTCCGGCTTATCATACCGGCATCGGACGTGTGGTCTACGGCGGTGGCGGCATCACGCCGGACATCTTCGTGCCGGAAGACACCACCTATGTCACCTCTTATTACAAGCAGGCCATCATGAGCGGACTCATCCTGCAGTTCGCCTTCACCTACACCGACAACAACCGGCAAAAGATGAAGATGTTCAAGCAGATGCTCGACCTCTCGAAATATCTCAATGAGCAGAACACCGTCGACCAGTTTGCCGACTATGCCGACAAGCATGGCTTGCAGCGCCGCAACCTGCTCATCAAGAAGAGCCACTCGCTCCTGGAGCAGTTCATCAACGGTCGCATCATCTACAACATGCTCGACGAGCAGGCTCTCTACGAGTATCTCAACCAGGATGACCCCGTCATCACGCGTGCACTGATGTTGTTTAAGCAGAATGCCGCCTTCCCGAAATTGCCTGCACCAACCAAGGGAAAGACTTCAAGGGGAAAGACGGCCATGGGGTCATGGCCTGCTTTCCATGGCAACATGTACAATACAGTTGCATTCATGCCTCCTTTTAGACTTAACAGTTGAGGAGATGTGCGCATTCCGTTATACTCTGATGCGAGTGCTGATGGCTTTTCTACTGTCAGCACTCGCTTCGATGTCTATGCACGCTGCCAACCAACGCGACCTGCAGCGACTTGACGAGACCCTGGACCAACGCGATAGCTATACTCAACGTAAGCTCCAGCACATTGACTATCTCAAAGCTCAACTTAAAGCTCAGCCTGACAGCGAACAACAACTCCGGCTCTATGACCAGCTCTTCGATGAATATTACGTATTCAAATTCGACTCTGCACGATATTATGTAGATATTGCCCTCACGCTCTCACGAAAGCTCCATAAAGACTATTACATCAAACTCAATCTCCTGCGGCAGGCACAACTCTATGCCATAGGTGGCCTCTATAGTGAAGCTATCGATGTGCTTGACAATATCAACATAGAAGGTTCGAGAAAAGATCTCAAACTACAATATTATCTTACCTACTTCATCCTTTACTCCAACTGGGCCAATTATTGCAGCGATGACCGGTTCTCGCCTATCTATGCTGCACGGGCCAGAGATTTTCTCAAGCAAGCAATGCCTTTTCTGGAACCGTCGATGCCCTTTTGGGATTTTTATCATGGTGAATACTATATCTACGTAGAGCGCAACGACAAAAAAGCCCTCTATTACTATTTTCGTACCATCCGGAGACTCTCTAAAAACTCCCGGTACTATGCAATGGCGTCTTTTGCTATCGCCAATAACTACAGTGCCCATGGTGACCAGGAAAGATATGAGCAATACCTTATAGAGGCTGCCATCAGCGATGCTATCTGCTGTACGCGTGAGAACTTGGCACTTCAGGATTTGGCTACATATCTCTTCCGAGAGGACAATAACAACATAGAAAGGGCAGACAGATATATCAACATTGCCATGGAGGATGCCAAATTCTTCAACGCACGACTGCGTATCTTGGAAATCTCACAGAAGATGCCGACCATTGTGGCGTCCTATGAACAGCAGATGATGAACCGTAATAATACATTGAAGTGGGCTATTATCGTCATCTCGCTTTTGGTCTTTGGCTCGCTGATGGCTATCCTTTACATCTTCCGGCAGAACAAGTTGCTCACCAACCGTCGTCATCAGCTTTCGCAAAGCAACTCTAAACTTACTGAACTCAATTTCAAACTTACTGAACTCAACTCCAGACTTGCCAAAGCAAACACGATGCTTGTGGATACCAACCGCAAACGTGAGCGACTGGCAAAATTATATATAGACCTTTGCGCTAAGTTTATTGACCGACTCGCCCATTATCAAACTTTTGTACAGCGTAAGATCAAGGCCAACCAAGTCAGCGAACTGCTGAGCAAAATCTCTTCGTCGAGACTGTCAGATGAAGAGGCAGAAGTGTTCCGCAACCGGTTCGACAAAGCTTTTCTTGATCTTTACCCAACTTTTACTACCGAACTCAACGCTTTACTGGAGCCTGAACACCGCATCGCCAATTCCGACAACCATTCAATGACATCCGAGCAGCGTATTTATGCGCTTATCCGACTCGGCGTAAAAGAAAGCAGTGAGATCGCTTCCGTACTCTTTTATTCCCCACAAACCATCTACAACTACCGCTCACGCGTGAAAAACTGGGCTGTCAATAAGGAAGCTTTCGAAGAAGATATTATGAAGATTGGAACGATTATCCAGTAATGGATAATGGTTCAACGTTGGTATATTAGTGTGATCCTATATATTTAATATTCTACCTTATCCATTCAGACTTATAAAACTATTCTCCTAATTTATAGCATGTTATAGCTATTAACTTTTAGAATTAATCTACTTTTTCCCTACTCTTCAACACATTGTACCCTTATAAAAACTAACTTTGCAACTGTTACAACCAAAGTTCATTATTCATAAAAACCTATTTCTTATTATGCACAAAATGAGAATTCACAGAAGAGTAGTGCTTGGCTTGTTCTCCGCTATGTTGTCTCTTGACATCTCAGCCCAGAACATACAAGTGCATGGAGTCGTCAAGGACACCAACGGTGAGACCATCATTGGAGCCAGCGTAGTTCAAAAGGGTACGAAAAATGCCACTGTAACGGATCTCAATGGCGCGTTTACCCTTTCGGTACCTGCCAACAGTACACTGTCATTTACTTATATGGGGTACAAAGAAAAGGTTGTACCTTTGAATGGCAAGAACAATGTGGATATCGTACTTGCGGAAGACAACCAGCAACTCAGCGAAGTTGTAGTTGTGGGTTATGGTACTATGCGCAAGCGCGACCTTACCGGCGCTGTCGGTTCGTTGGCCAACAAAGACCTAAAAGACCAGCCCGTGGCCAATCTTGGGCAGGCTCTTCAGGGTAAAGTGTCAGGTCTGCAAGTCATTGATGCCGGTAAGCCAGGCGATAACGTGTCCATTAAAATCCGTGGTTTGGGTTCTATTAACAACTGCGACCCGCTCGTTGTCATTGATGGCGTCCCCACTGATTTAGGTCTTAACAACCTTAACATGGCAGACATCGAACGCATCGACGTTCTCAAGGATGCTTCCGCTACAGCCATCTACGGTTCACGCGGTGCCAACGGCGTCATTCTTATTACTACGATGAAGGGTAAGGACGGTCGTGGACACCTGATCCTAAACATGAATCTCTCTGCCCAAAACGCCACAAGAAAGCCTCATCTGCTCAACGCTTCAGAATATGCAGCTCTCAGCAATGATATGATGATCAACTCCGGCAATGCGGCTAACCCTCTATGGACAGACCCTACAACACTCGGCCAGGGAACCAACTGGGTTGATGAGATGTTCCGTACAGGATATCTCCAAAATTATACGCTTAGCTACACAGGAGGTTCTGACAAGATCAACTACTATGTTTCCGGAGGATTTCAAAAGCAGACCGGAACAGTACGCAGCGTTAGCTACCGGCGCTATACTTTCCAAGACAATTTAGACGCCCAGGTACTCGATTGGTTAAAGGTAAGCACTAATCTCTCGATGAGTGCAGATCTGAAAGAGCAAGGAAGCTACGATCTCGGATCCACTTATCGTGCCCTTCCCGTATTGCCAGTCAAAGACGACGACGGCAATTGGTCTGGCCCGGAAGGCAACTCGCTGTGGTATGGTTCTACACGCAACCCTGTAGGTCCCACAGAGACTGACTCACAAAAGACGAAAGGATATAATCTGTTGGGCAACATCTCTGGTGAAGCCACACTGACCTCGTGGCTGAAGTTCAAAACAACCTTTGGACTCGATGCTAAATTCTGGGACTATGACAACTTTACACCTGCTTACAAGTGGAAGCCTACACCCGTTGATCAGGCTTCCCGCTATCAGGGCAACAACAAGTCGTTTACATACTTGTGGGATAACTATTTCACCTTCGATCATACTTTTGGAGGGGCACACCATTTAAACGTTATGGCCGGTACGTCAGCTCAATGGAACAACTATAACTATCTCAATGCACAAAAGAACATTTTCACTTTTGAGAATGTGCACGAGATGGATAACGGTCAGAAAATGGAGTCAATGGGAGGTAACACTACAGAATGGTCCTTGTTCTCCTATATGGCGCGTGTCAACTATGACTACATGAACCGCTATTTAGTTACAGCTACCATACGCCGGGACGGTTCAAGTCGCTTTGGCCGCAGCCACCGCTGGGGTACTTTCCCCTCTGTATCTCTGGCTTGGCGCCTGACAGAAGAAAAATGGTACAAGCCCAACCACATTCTTTCTGATCTTAAGATACGTGCCGGTTACGGCCAGACGGGTAGCCAGGCCAGCGTGGGCAACTATGGCTATTTAGCTACATACAATACCAGTGTATATCCATTAGGCACAGACGGCACTGAACAAACAGCACTCATCTCTACCACATTGTCCAATCCGGACATTCATTGGGAAACCGTAGCACAGACCAACATCGGTTTCGATGCCGCCCTCTTCGACTCACGTGTTATGCTCACCGTCGATGCTTATTTGAAGAAAACTTCCGATATGCTTGTCAAAGCCTCCATACCTATTACTTCTGGCTTTGAAGACACCAGCACGACATACACCAATGCCGGCAAGGTGACGAACAAGGGTATCGAGGTCTCTCTCCATACGATCAACTTCAAGGAGAGCCATGCTCATCCGGGATGGGAGACCTCTCTCTCCTATACCTACAACCGCAATAAGATCGACGATCTCAACAGCAGCGTACCCTATTATATCAACCAGATCAACAACTCGTATGTCACCATGTTGGCGAAAGACTATCCCATCAACGTGTTCTACGGTTATGTCACAGACGGAATCTTCCAGAACCAGGAAGAGGTAAAGGAGCATGCCGTGCAGACCGGTGCGGAACCCGGCGACATACGCTTCCGTGACCTCAACAACGACGGAGTCATCAACGAAAAGGATCGCACTGTCATCGGCAATCCTAATCCGGCACACCTCTTCTCTATCAACAATATAGTTTCCTGGAAAGGATTGGAGTTGAGCGTGTATCTTCAAGGTGTGGCCGGCAATAAGATTTTCAATGCCAACAACATCGACCTCACGGGAATGTCCGCAGCCTACAACCAGCTTACCGATGTACTCGGACGCTGGCACGGTGAAGGGACCAGCACCTCTATGCCCCGCGCTGTCTATGGAGACCCCAACGGCAACAATCGCGTTTCCGACCGCTATGTAGAGAGTGGCTCTTACTTGCGCTTGAAAAACATTTCTCTTTCCTACAACCTGCCTGCCACATGGCTTCGTGCGCTGTCTCTGTCTTCAGCACGCCTCATCTTCTCCTGTGAGAATGTTGCCACCATCACTGGTTACTCAGGTTTTGACCCGGAGGTGGGTGTCAATGGCATAGACCTTAGCAATTATCCCATCTCACGTACTTTCAACTTTGGTATCAACCTCAATTTCTGATTGCTGCTATGAACAAAATATATCATTATTGTGCCGTCGCTCTGACTTCACTTGCCTTAGTTTCCTGTGGCGACGACTTCCTCGACAAAACCCCCAAGAACACTGTTGACCCTGAAGTAGACGTTACGGACTCGGTAGCAGTGGCTATGGCAAACGGCTGCTATCGCACCCTGCAATCATCAAACATGTACAACCAGCGTCTATGGACCCTCGACATTGTTGCTGGCAACAGCATAGTAGGCGCCGGAGGCGGTACAGACGGTTTGGAGACTGTGCAAGCCGCAAACTTCACTACCCAGAGTGACAACGGCATGGCCTTGTATATGTGGCGCTCCCCATGGGTAGGCATTGGGCAATGCAATATTCTCATCAATGACTTGGAAGGCAAAGCCAGTGATAATATCCAGAAGCGCTCACTTGGTGAGGCATACTTCCTCCGTGCACATTATTATTATATATTGGTACGTCTCTATGGTGGTGTGCCCCTTCGCCTGAAACCTTTCACGCCTGGTGAGTCGACAGCGATCGCCCGCGCTTCCAAAGAAGAGGTGTATAGTCAGATTGCTTCTGATTGTCTCAAAGCTATCGACCTGTTGCCTGCAAAGAAAGAGTATGGCAGTCAAGATTTGGGCCGTGCTACAAAAGATGCTGCACTGACGATGATGGCCGACATGTATCTCACTCTTGCACCTGACAACAAAGCCGACTACCAGCATGTAGTCAATCTTTGTGACTCAGTCACTGCTTTAGGTTATGATCTGAGCAAGTGCAAATTTGAAGACAACTTTGATGCTACTGTCAACAATGGTCCGGAATCCATTTTCGAAGTACAGTACAGTGGTGATACCAACTATGATTTCTGGGGCAACAATCCTCAGTCGAGCTGGCTTTCGGCCTTCATGGGGCCACGTAACTCAGATTTCGTTGCCGGTGGATGGGGCTGGAACCAGCCTACCCAAGAATTCATGGATCAATGGGAGCCGGGCGACAAGCGCAAGGATCTGACGGTATTCTACCAAGGCTGTCCTGATTATGACGGGCATGCTTACAAGAGTTCTTATTCGACGACAGGATATAACGTCCGCAAGTTCCTTGTTTCCAAGAGCATCTCGCCCGAATACAACACCTCACCGGCTAATTTCGTAGTCTATCGTTATGCCGACATTCTGTTGATGAAAGCAGAGGCACTCAACGAAATGGGACAGACCAGCGCGGCAGAGGTTCCGCTTAACATCGTACGCAAACGCGCTGGCTTGGATGCGGTAACGGGGCTTACTCAGGATGAGATGCGTGAGAAAATCATCCACGAGCGGCGTATGGAGTTTGCATTCGAGGGACATCGGTGGTTCGATATGATTCGCATTGACCACGGCAACTATGCCATCAAGTTCCTTAAGTCCATCGGCAAAACCAATATCAGCAAGGACCGGCTGCTATTCCCCATCCCTCAAACAGAGCGAGACGCCAACCCTCTCATCACACAGAACCCTGGCTATTAAGCCATACTTTGCCTTCTAATCAATAATATGCTAAGTAGTATGAATAAGACATATTTATTTTCACTTTTGGTTTTGCTGTTCTGCGGACTGTCTTTCACAGCTTGCAACGACCAAGACTACCAAGAAAACAACCTTGGCATGGACCCCCTGACACTCACTGCTGAGCAAAGCGCTGATGTCTTACAGGAGATCAACCATGCTGCCAACGCTCTTACTCTCAACTGGACAACGGGTAACAACGGTGGCACAGGAAACCGCATCTACTATACTCTGCAACTGGCTAAGGCCGGCACACATTTCGCCGAGCCTTATGCCGCCCTCAGCCAAGAGGGGCAGACCTATTCGTGGAGTGTGAGCCAGGAAAGCCTCAATGCCCTCGTTCTTGACCAGTTCGGAGGCACTCCGGGGCAGAAATGCGACATCGAAGCACGTGTCTTGACCCAGACACCGGGATGGGAGAAGACACTTTCCGATTCTCTCTCTTTCTCTGTGACACCTTATCAGCCGGTAACCACAACGCTCTATCTCATCGGCGATGCTACGCCCAATGGCTGGAACGCAGACAATGCTACGGCCATGGAGCGTGTTGACAATGGTATATTTGAATGGGAAGGTAATCTGAAAACAGGCGCTCTGAAATTCATCACCACAAAAGGTCAATTCCTTCCCTCTTACAACAAAGGCACAGATGGCCAGGCCGTACTACGCACCAGCGACAGTGAGCCCGATGAGCAATGGCAGATAGAAGAGGACCATTATTATAAGGTGGAGGCCAATCTGCTTACGGGTGATGTTGCATTCACCCAAGCCGAAGGCAACCGTCCGGCTTTCGATCATCTCTACTTTGTGGGAAACATGACCGATTGGGGCTTTGAGACGATGACACCAGATGCCCTCGACCCATACCTTTTCCGCATCGGCAGAGTGTTTGACAAAGGCGGTGAGTTCAAGTTCGGAACAACAAAAGGCAGCTGGGAGAATATGTACAAGGCTACGGTAGACAATGCTCCTTACACCGATACGCGCATGCAGTTTGTCAGTGGTTATGACCCAGACCATAAATGGTTCTTGAAAGACGAAGAGACGGGAAAGGCATATAAAATATGTGTGGACATCCGTAAAGGACAAGAGAGAATGCTGATGAAAGCGTTCACGCCTTATTCCACCATCTGGATGGTAGGCGACGCTACGCCGGCAGGTTGGTCAATTGATAATGCCACAGCCCTGCAGGCCACCGATAATCCTTACATCTTCACATGGACCGGCACACTCAACGCCGGTGAGTTGAAGTTCACTTGTGACAAACGCAGCGACTGGAATGGTGCTTGGTTCCTCTGTGCTGCAGGCAACGACAAGGAGCCTACGGGACAGACCGAAAAGATGCTCTTCATCGACAAAAGCGATGAGGAATTTAAGAGCCAGTACCTCGACATCAAAGTGGGTGACATAGATCAGAAGTGGAAGATCTCACAGTCGGGTACCTATACCATCACGCTTAACCAACTTTCCGAGACTGTCTCCATCGTCAAACAATAGACCATATTATGGATATCTCAGTACAACATAAAACTATATACATAACCATGTACTCTTTGCTTTTAGCTATACCGCTGTTGTGCGCAGCTTGCGGCAGCGAGAGCGATACTCCCGTAGCTCCATCGACCATCAGTCCGACGCAGCCACAGACAACGCTCATCTCCAACCTCAACTTGCAATTGTCCACCGACAAGGCCCGTTATGCTCCCGGTGAAGCAGTGTCCTTCACATCCGGCAGTCCGTTGCCAGACGGTGCCAAGGTGCGCTACCGCCATGGTGCCACTGTCATTGAGGAGCAGTCAGCCACCGGTACCAGTTGGTCATGGACGCCACCCTCCACAGACTACACGGGCTACCTCGCTGATGTATACACTACCGATGCCAGTGGCAAGCAGACGATCTACGGCACAATCGCTGTAGATGTGTCTTCCGACTGGGCACGCTATCCGCGCTATGGCTTCGTGGGCACCTACGACGATACCAAAACCTCTGAAACCATCAGCCAGGAAACAGCATTGCTCAACCGTTGCCACATCAACGGTCTGCAGTTCTATGACTGGCAGAATAAACACCACGAACCCGTAGTGCTCCGCGACGGCAAAGTGGAGGACAGCTATGCCGACATTGCCAATCGCAAGATCAACACCAGTGTCGTCAAAGCGTATATCAGCCAAGCTCATGCCCACGGCATGAAGGCCATGTTCTATGATCTGTGCTATGGCGCGCTTGACGATGCAGCTCAAGATGGTGTCAGTCCCAAATGGTACATGTATAAGGATGAGAACCACAACACTGTCGAAGCGCTCGGCCTGCCATCAGGATGGAAAAGCGACATCAAGCTCGTCAATCCCGGCAACACTGCCTGGCAAGACTATTTCTCCCAGAAGGTCGGCGACGTTTATAAAACGTTTGACTTCGACGGCTTCCATATCGACCAGGTAGGAAAACGTGATCCGGAATACGACTACTATGGCAGTAAGATCAATGTCCCTCAGGGATTTGCCTCGTTTATTGCCAAGATGAAAAAATCCAATCCTGAGAAGAGACTGGTTATGAATGCCGTGAGCAACTACGGTGCCCAGCAGATGGCTGCCACTGGTGACTTAGACTTCCTTTACAGTGAATTATGGGGGAGCGAGGATCAGTTTGCCGACCTGTTCTCCATCATGCGCAGCAACCAAAGCGAAGCCAACACGGATCCGGCCGCTCCGGCAATGGCGCAGGTTTTCGCTGCCTATATGAACTATAATAAGGAGTCTGGAACCTTCAACACGCCGGGGGTGCTGCTCACAGACGCTGTGATGTTTGCCATCGGTGCCAGTCATCTGGAGCTGGGCGACCACATGCTCCATAAAGAGTATTTCCCCAATGACGACCTGAAAATGGACAACGATTTGGAGAAGGCCATCGTGCACTACTACGATTTCTTCACGGCATACGAGAATCTGCTGAGAGACCGGGGGACAGACCTCTCCATTCCAGTAGAAACAAATAGCAGCGAGATGACCATCAACGCGTGGCCGCCCAAATTGCAGACCGTAACCACAGTATGCCGGGAGGTAAACGGGAAGAAGGTCATCAGCCTGCTCAACTTCTCCCAAGCCAATTCTCTGAGTTGGCGCGACATGGATGGTACACAGCCTGAGCCAAAACTTCTGTCCGACATTCCTTTGACGGTGAAGGCCAAAGGGGTGAAGAATGTATGGGTGGCCTCGCCCGACTCTTTCGGCGGTGCTGTCCAGGAGTTGCAGTTTCAGCAACAGGGTGACTATGTGACTTTCACCCTGCCCTCACTGAAATACTGGACTATGGTGGTGATAGAGTGAACAGCTTCTCCTCCTGGCCCTCTCTGGCAAGGAGGAGAGGAATCAATCATAAACAGACAAAAGACTTGTTGAACAAAACAAAAATGAACTATAGCAAAATATTATTCGCATTGGCCATCGCCCTGGTGTTGCCAACATGCGGACTTGAAGCCCAGACGGTTACGTCACCCAACGGCAACGTAGCGGTAAAATTCTCTCTCTCGCAAGATGGTGTGCCCACATACGAGATGACCTATAAGAAGCGTGAGGTGATCCGTCCTTCTCATCTCGGATTGGAACTCGCCAAGGACAAGCACGCCAGTAAGGGACTGGAGGAGACCAGTCTCATGGATGGCTTCACAGAGGAAGACTGCAAGAGATCAACCTTCGACGAGACGTGGAAGCCCGTATGGGGAGAAACGTCGACGATCCGCAACCACTACAACGAGATGGCTGTGAACCTTTTCCAAAAGGCAGCCAACAGACACATCATCATCCGATTCCGTGTCTACGACTACGGCATGGGACTGCGCTATGAATTTCCACAGCAGGCGGATCTCAACTATTTCATCATTAAGGAAGAGCACACGCAGTTTGCCATGACGGGCGACCACACAGCCTACTGGATTCCTGGTGACTACGACACACAAGAATATGAGACACAGATCACCCCACTCTCCGGTATTCGCCAACGTATGAAGACTGCTGTCGACGGCAATGCCTCTCAAACAGTGTTCTCTCCGACTGGTGTGCAAACCTCGCTACAGATGAAGACACACGACGGGCTGTATATCAACATTCACGAGGCTGCCTGCGTGAACTATCCTACCATGCACCTCAACCTCGATGACAAGAATATGGTTTTTGAGAGCTGGCTTACGCCTGATGCCACCGGCATGAAAGGCTATATGCAGACGCCGTGTCAGACTCCTTGGCGCACGGTGCTTGTCAGCGACGATGCCCGTGACATGCTCGCCTGCAAGCTCACGCTCAATCTCAACGAACCTTGCAAGATCGAGGACACTTCGTGGATCCACCCTGTGAAATACTGCGGTGTGTGGTGGGAAATGATCGCCGGCAACAACACTTGGAACTATACCGACGACCTGCCTTCGGTAAAGCTCGGTGAAACCGATTATACAAAAGTGAAGCCCAACGGCCGTCATGGCGCCAACAACGCTGAGGTAAGAAAGTACATAGACTTTGCTGCCAAGAACCATCTCGACGAAGTGCTCGTTGAAGGATGGAACGAGGGATGGGAGGACTGGTTTGGACACAGCAAGGACTATGTCTTTGACTTTGTCACGCCTTACCCCGACTTCGATATCAAGGCTCTCAATGACTATGCCCATTCCAAGGGTGTCAAACTGATGATGCATCATGAGACGTCGGCTTCTACACAAAACTACGAGAGACATCTCGGGGCAGCATACGACTTGATGAACAAGTATGGCTATGACGCCGTCAAGAGTGGATATGTCGGCGACATCATCCCACGTGGTGAGCATCACTATAGCCAGACGATCAACAACCACTATCTCTATTGTGTCACCGAGGCAGCCAAGCACCATATCATGGTCAATGCCCATGAAGCCGTGCGTCCTACCGGCCTTTGCCGTACGTGGCCCAATCTGGTGGGCAACGAGAGCGCACGCGGCACGGAATACGAGTCTTTCTCAGGCAATGAGCCCTACCATACAGTCATTCTTCCCTTTACGCGCCTGCAGGGTGGTCCTATGGACTACACCCCCGGCATCCTTGAGACCCAGATCGGCACTTGGAATCCTAACAAGAAGGATATGTATGTCCACACCACACTCGTGGGGCAGCTCGCTCTCTACATGGTCATGTACAGTCCACTGGCCATGGCTGCTGATCTGCCGGAAAACTATGCCAAGTACGACGATGCCTTCCAGTTTATCAGAGACGTGCCTCTTGACTGGGACGATACGAAATATCTCGAGGCCGAACCCGCTAAATACATCACTGTGGCGCGCAAGGCCAAGAAGACCGGTGACTGGTATCTCGGGGGCAAGTGCGATGCTGACGGACATCAGTGCAGCGTGAAACTCGACTTCCTCGATAAGCATGCTGTCTACGACTGTACGATCTATGCCGATGCAAAGAATGCTGACTATAAGACCAATCCCAAGGCTTATGTCATCACGCATCGCAAGGTACGGCGTGGCGACGTACTTAAATTCACTGAAGCACCGGGCGGAGGGTTCGCTGTGTCAATGAAACGCCAATAACACAATCGGTAACGACATTGCACATGGATGAGAGTTCATTTCCTTTCGCAAAGTGTAACTTCATTCTCCTTGTGCTTTGAAGATAGTCTAACCTCTGTGTCCGTGAGGATGCAGAGGTTCTTGTTTTTTGTTACTTATAGGTTAATAAACACTAAATATGTCTTCTGTTTTTGGCTACTTCTTTTTTTCTTCCGTCTTTTGCACCCATGATCATCATCCTGTCCATACTCGTGTATTTCCTTTGCCTGCTCGCCCTGTCGTGGCTGACCAGTCGCAAGGCCGACAACCGTGACTTCTTCAGCGCGCGTCACAGTTCGCCGTGGCCGATGGTTGCCTTCGGCATGATCGGGGCCAGCATCTCGGGCGTGACGTTTGTCTCCGTGCCCGGCATGGTGCTCAGCGTGCAGATGACCTATCTGCAGATGTGCATGGGATATATCCTGGGATACTTTGCCGTGGCCTTTGTGCTCATGCCAGTGTATTACAAGCTCAGGCTGACGAGCATCTACTCCTATCTGCAGTGCCGGCTGGGCGAGCGCAGCTATCTCAGTGGCACCCTCTTCTTTCTCATCGGCAAGATGACGGGGTCGGCGGTGAAGTTCTATGTCGTCTGCATGATTCTCCAGCGTTTTGTCCTCGATGCCTGTCATGTGCCGTTTGTTCTCACCGTGTCGACACTCGTTCTGCTCATCTGGCTCTACACCCGTCGCGGCGGCATCCGCACGCTCGTCTGGACCGACTCGTTCCAGACGCTGTGCATCCTCGCCACGCTGGTGCTCATCATCCTCAGCGTGACGCATACCCTGGGACTGACACTGCCCGAGGCCGTCAGCGCCGTGGCGCACGACTCCCGCTCGCGCATCTTTGTCTTCGACGACTGGCGGTCGACACAGAACTTCTGGAAACAGTTCCTCTCCGGCGTGTTCATCGTGGTGGTGATGACGGGGCTCGATCAGGACATGATGCAGAAAAACCTCACCTGCCGCACGTTGCGCGAGGCGCAGAAAGACCTGTGCTCCTATGGCTTCGCCTTCCTGCCGACCAACCTGTTGCTGCTCGCGCTTGGCGTCTTGCTGGCACTGCTCTCGCAGAAACTGGGCATGGCCCTGCCGACCGACACCGACGAGCTGGTGCTCAACTTCACGGCAGGCGGGCGGTTGGGGCCGCTGGTCACCGTGCTGTTCTCCATCGGCATTGTGGCCGCTTGCTTTTCCTCGGCCGACTCGGCCCTCACGGCTCTGACCACGAGCGTGTGCCTCGACCTGTTTCGCCGCCCCAACGCCGAGCGGTTGCGAAAGACCACACATGCCGTGATCGCCGTGATCTTTGTGGTGTTTATCCTGATCTTTGCCCGTTTCAACTCCACCAGTCTCCTGCAGGCCGTGCTGATGCTGGTGGGATATACCTATGGCCCGCTGCTCGGCCTCTTCGCCTACGGGCTGCTCACCCGCCGCGCCGTGCGCGACAAGTGGGTGCCCGTCATCTGTCTGGCCTCCCCTCTGCTCTGTCTTGCCGCTGACCTGTATGCCCGTCAGCACCTCAACTACCAGTTTGGCTACGAGTTGCTCATGCTCAACGGAGCCCTCACCTTCGGTGGACTGTGGTTGTCAGGACTACGTCGATAAAGATACAAAGATGCGAACTTTTACTATTATATTTATGTAAATATGCACGCAGAGGTTAAAAATTTTAGGATTACTGTGTTAAAATTAGAAAAATCGTTCACTTTCCCTTGCTTGCAAACAAAAAAAGTACTAACTTTGAATCGGAATTTTATCGTTTACCATAGACCTATGACAATAATGGAGGGTTAATGGATGAAAAGATGTCAATAACTGCCGAAAGGCGACAGAAAAGCATTCTTATGAATGCTGGCCTTTGAAAACGGATATAGATATAATGTGAATGTCATGACGTGGATTGGAACCCACGGTCAGTAGTTCTAATGAATAAATGTTTTGTAACGATGGATATTAATAACTCAAGTTTCGCAAGTGAATGAGCATACGCTCAAGCTGCATTAATATTGTATAGTACGTAGAATTTATGGAACTTCGGATTTTCCTCAACAATGGCAGAGAGCAGCTCCTCGGCGTCAGCC
>NZ_JAMXSP010000041.1:0-19540 GCF_025457485.1 Hallella absiana | reverse complement strand
GAAAGCCTTCAGGTCATGCCTGAAGGGAATAAGGGATATACCCTTCTTTTTCTATAGATGTGTTACTGTCTTTGGTTAGGCAGCGGCATCTGCCCGCCACGGACAATCCCCCTTGGGCCGACTATTTACGATCGGCTCGTGCCGGAAAATATGCCGGACTACCGTCATGTCCTCGAAGGCTCTGACGATATGCCCGCACATGCCAAGTGCATCATTACCGGTGTGAGCATCAACATTCCCATCACTGATGGACGGCTCAACTTAGGCACCTGGCAGGGTATCTATCTCTGCGAGTTCCGCAACGACGGTGGCAGCAGACATATTGTAGCAACAATTTTAGAATAAGAAAAATAAGAAGAATATGAAGAACTTTGATCCAAAGGCATGGTTCATGCCACAAGCAGTAATCATTATCGGCACGTATGATGCTGACGGGACTCCGAATGCGATGAACGCGGCGTGGGCTGGGCAGTGGGACGGCGACAAGATCATGATCTCGATGGGCAACCATCAGACAACCGTCAATCTCAACGCCAATCCCGACTTCACCATTGCTTTCGCAACGACTGAGACGATGATCGCAGCTGACTTTGTCGGTGTGGTGAGTGGAAAGAAAGTGAAAGACAAGGTGGCTAAGACAGGCTGGAAAGTGGAAAAGAGTGAGCACGTGGACGCTCCTGTCTTCACCGACTTCCCCATGACCATGGAATGCCGCATAGAACGCAAGATTGATGAGTCGGAGACCGGCTACTATATCGTGGCAAAGATCGTAAATATCCGAGTGAACGAGGAGTACCTTGCCGAGGATGGCAAACCGGATTTGGAGAAGATGCACTTGCTGACATTCGACCCTGTTCATCTAGGCTATCTTGAAATTGGCAAGCGTGTGGGCAATGCTTTCAAGGATGGAACGCAGTTGAAGTAATTTCATCAGCTAATGAATATCGAAGAAGTTCGTCTTTGTGCTTTGTCCTTGCCCGGGACTACGGAAGACCAGGCTTATGGTGCGGATTGGGTGTTGTTTCGTATTGAAGGAAAGATCTTCCTGCATATATGGCTCAATGCCCCGGAACCGACCTGCGCCGTGAAACTTCCTCCCGAGCAAGGACAGACGCTACGCGACCATTATGACGGCATCCGTCCGGCTTACCACTTGAATAAGGTGCATTGGAATGATGTTTTTTCGATGAGATTGATGGTGATATGGTAAAAGACCTTATTAATCAGTCTTATAGGCTTGTACTCAGTAAACTGCCCAAGCGGTTGAGAGATAAATACAGCTTTGAGAAATGAACACAGCAGACATTGACACGACCAATATGTGCTCGCACTTACGGCACAAGCTGATGGATGCTGATGGCATCTATCATCCTATTTGGCAAACAATACAAGACGATCCGGAATTGACGGCAGTTGTCCGTTCCCGCCAGCTGCATATCTACCGCAACGGCAAGAAAGTGCTGGTACTGAAAGGGAAAGCAGAACCACAGATCGTCAGGGAAGATCCGATAGACGAATTAATTAAACAATGACAATGGAATCAAGAAAAGATATAGCAGCAGAAAAGAAAGCGAGTTTCAAATTCAATTGTGCCCAGTCGGTGCTGACGACTTACGGCGATCTGACGGGACTTGACGAAGCCACAGCTATGAGCATGACCGACGGCTTTGCGGCTGGAATGACCAATATGGAGGGTACCTGCGGTGCGCTGATTGGTGCAGACATGGTTCTCGGACTGGTCAATAAGGACAAGGCGAAGACGATGAAGCAGATGCGGACGATCATGCAAAAATTCCAGGACCGCAACCATGCCACCCAGTGCAGACTGTTGAAAGGTGTGGACACCCACGTGGTACTCCGTCCTTGTCCGCTGTGCGTGGCCGATGCGTGCGAGTTCTTGGAAGAAGAATTAGGGAAATGATGAACGTAGAGGATTTGCGGTCATATTGTCTTTCTCTCGACACTGACGTGGTGGAGAAATTCCCCTTCACGGCCTTCAAATATGCCAAGGATGTGCTGGTATTCTATATCTCGGGCCACATGTTCTGCTATTTCGACATCAACGACCTGAGCAATGTGACGGTGAAGTGCGACCCTGACAGTATTCCGGAGCTGGAGGATCATTACGACTGGATTAGCAAACCATACAACGGCAATGCCAAATACTGGATAGGCATGGACGCATACCGGGCTGACAATGAACTATTCAAGCAGCTCATCAGAAAATCCTATGAAATAGTAAAGAAAGGGAATAAAACAAAAAAGCGCAAAATGAACGTATTCGAAATGAAGTTCGCCAAAGTATTCCCGATGCTCATCGCCAAGGCGGAGCACAAGGGACGGAGCAGAGAGGAGGTATATGAACTGACGGAGTGGCTGACCGGCTACAGCAGCGACGAACTCGACCACCTGCTCACCAGCGATACGACGTACGGTGAGTTCTTCGACCGGGCCCCGCAGATGAACCCTGCCCGCATGAATGTCAAAGGCAGAATCTGCGACATCCGCGTCGAGGAGATAGAAGACCCGAAGATGCGCGACATGCGTGTGCTCGACAAGTTGGTGGACGAGCTGGCAAAAGGGAAACCGGTGGAGAAGTTACTAAATCTTTGAATGGGTAATAAGCAACGCAAACATTGTAAATGGAAAGATTCGTCAGAAAAGCAACAGCTAAGGACCTGCCGGTGGTCCTCGACCTCATAGAGAGTGGACGGAGGATCATGCGTGAGAATGGCAATCCGCATCAGTGGGGAGACAGCCATCCGACGGTAGCGCAGATAGAGGATGACATTGCTGATGGTTGCAGCTACTTGCTAATGGAGGACGGCAGAGCCATAGCCACCTTTGCGTTTATTCCCGGCCCCGATGTCACCTACGCTGTCATTTACGACGGACAGTGGATTGACACCGACAGACCGTATTACGTTCTGCATCGCGTGGCAAGTGCGCATGGACAACACGGGATCATGACCAGCATCCTTGATTATTGCTTCACAAAGACCGGTAACATCCGCATTGATACCCACCGGGATAACAAACCCATGCAAGGAGCATTGGCGAAGGCGGGATTCCACTACTGTGGCATCATCCATCTGCTCGACGGTGATGAGCGGCTGGCTTATCAGAAGATAATTGATTCTCAGTAATCTGTTGAGCCTATAGCATAGTTGAGCAGACACGAAAAAGGGCGGCTCCCTATTCAAGAAGTCGCCCCGCCGGAGAATGCCGGCATATAGGAGATTATGTTGTAGAAACAAAAAAGGGACTGCTCCCCATGAAGAGAACAGTCCCTATAATACCACTGAGCAGCAACGCCGGGGTTATGCGACCTCAATGCGTTTTGTCTCCTTCTCAGCCTTCTGAGTGCGAGGAAGTGTGATATGAAGCACACCGTTATTAACCTTTGCCTCAATCTTGTCCTTCTCCACATCCTCAGGCAGCGTCAGAGCCTGCTCATAATTGCTGTATGAGAACTCGCGGCGCAGATAGTGCTCCTTCTTGTTCTCGTCCTTCTTTTCGTCCTTGTGCTCCATCTTGATGGTCAGATTGCCATCCTTGTCGACGTTCACCTTGAAGTCATCCTTCGTGGTGCCTGGAGCAGCAAGCTCTACTTCGTACTCTTTATCATTTTCCTTGACATTGATAGCAGGTGCTGTGACGTTCATGCGCGGCATCCAACTTGTGTTCAACATATCGTCGAAATCATTGTCAAGCCAATTGTTCATGTCTCTCAATACCGGATACAACATAAGTCAAAACCTCCTAATTATCAATTAATTCGTTCTTAATTTATCCTCGGCTCATTCATCGTCCTCAGGTTCCTTTCGTTGCCTTCGTCCGACTTCTGAACTTCACTGATCTCAATGCAATATCCGTGCCTATAAACAAATGGTGACAAATCGTGCCATCATTGTCAGTAATGCTTAAAATATTTACACTTTGCTGACAACAGTGGCACATATGTAAACTTGTTATCCTCTGCGCAACACACTATGTCTAGTATCGGAAAGATACTGGGAGGTTATATCTCACACGGACGGGTTTTCCGTCTTGTTTCCCTGGAACCCAACGCGGCATACCCTGCACCACTAGCAAAGCCATCCGGTCGAAAGCAGGATCTAAGGAGCGCTTAATCTCTATGTCAGAAAGGGCTCCATCAGGCTCCACGATAAAAGAGACTACTGCACGCCCCACTACGTCACTCTGCTCTGCCTCTTCTGGGTATCTCAAATTCTCATTTATATACCGCATCATGGCAGATTGGCCTCCCGGGAAATGAGGCATCTGTTCTACCACATCATAAATTCGACCCTTCCATTTTGTTGAATCATACGGTATCTTTTCTGTAGTCTTGCTGAAATGGCTACCATTGTATTCTAATAGCTTAAACGTAATTTTAAAGCGACGGTCTTCATATAAACTAGTAGATTTATAATAGCTGTAATTTCTACGTGCCTCAAAAGCGGGTATATCCACTTGCCTAGTCATTGACGGAGCTATGTCAATGTCAGTCTTGCAATAATCTTTATAGTCAAGCAGAGTACCACTCATATCAAAATAACACAGACGGAATCTTACATTACAAATCGTTTGTTTCGTATGATTCCGAAGGGATAGCGTTCCTTCTGTATCATTCCAATTTTGCTCATAGCGTACCATGGTAACAGCCATACTATCACATGCTGTATCGTTGGCAAATGAAGCTTGGATACAGAATACTACCATTGATAAAAGTAAAAAGAAATGCTTCATATTCAATTGCCTAATAAATTATTAATGTAGAATGATTACGCATTCAATTCCGTGAGTGCTCCAGTTGTGGAATCGATGATAAAACCGCGGACAATGATGTTGTCGGGAACGAGCGGATGGTTCTTCACCCGTTGCATCGTCGCCCGCACACTCTTTTCCGTGTCGCCGAAGCCGTTGAGCCACTGGTGGAGGTCGATGTGCTGTTCCACTTCCGCTACCTTGTCAGCGTCAATCCGCTCTCGAATCAGATGCTCCATGTGCTCGCCGGTCATCTTTCCAGCACCGCAATCCGTGTGGTGGATGAGCATAATCTCCTCAATGCCCAACTCATAGATGCCCACGATGATAGACCGCATGACTGCGTCATAGTCGTCGAGGATGACGCCGCCTGCCACCTTAACAATCTTCACCTCACCATTCTTGATGCCTAATGCCTCAGGCAGCATCACGCTCAGACGGGTGTCCATACATGTGACTATAAGCGTCTTGCCTGACGGCTTGCCATCGGTGATATGCTTCTCGTAGCCCTTCCCGGCAACAAAGCGTCGGTTGTTCTCCAGTATTTCGTCAATCATAATAGCAATCAGTTATATTACAGCAAATTTCCATGCGTTGAATATTATATAAAGACCAAAAATATTATTATAACATTAGATGCTATATAAGAAAGCATACATACCCACCATTGAGTAAGAATTTTATTTTTTCTAAACTTTTCATATGCTCTCGTACAACTATTTTTCATAAAAGGATAGAGAATAATCCACGTTAGGAAAAAACATATTAGTATGTTGAGAGTATTATATCCTATTCCGAATGCCTTTAAAAGTCTATCAAAAAGAAGACTAATCGGAATTGATAGAAAAAATGAACACCCTAAATATGGCGTTTCGTTCCAAAAGGGATCGGCACATGCAAGCCTATAAAAAACATATATTATATAATCAAGTACCAACATCAATCAAACTTTTTATCCATATAGTTATAAAATTTGTCCCCTACCAGAGCACCTTGGGCTTGATGATCTTGGCGGCGCGGGCGTCTGCTCAGGTGTCATGGTGAACGGCTGGTTGGTGGAGAGGAAAGCCACGTCAATGTTTTTGATGTTCCGCATCTCTGGAATATCCTCGGTATCGCCGGAGATATATACACGGAAACCGTCAAGAGTCAGTATGAAACCGTTGTCCCTGCCTTTGGGATGATATTTCTCTTTGCCCGGAGTGGTGTTGTACGCCGACACGGCATCCACCCGGATGTCATCAGCCAGCTGCAGATGGTCGCCATTGTGCATGACCTTTCCCTTGCCGATGATTTTGGCGCAGTTCGCATTCGTGATGATTACGGTCGTTGGTTTCTCCAGTTGATGGATAGCTGCTGTGTCGCAGTGATCAAAGTGCTCATGTGTCACGAAGATGTAGTCAGCTTTGGGATAGGCGCTATAGTCCGTCGTCGGCTTCAAGCCACGCACCGGATCCACTTCTATCTCACGACCGTCAAACGTGATGCGGATGCTGCCATGTTTGATGGCGGTAAAGACAATCTCTTTGCCGCTCTTGATCTTGAACGTGTCTGTCTGGACAGCAGCGTCCTTTTGTAAAGTACTCTTCTTCCCTGTGCAGGCTGCGAAAGCCATTGTTGCCATCAAAAGCAACATGGTCAGTAATATATTCTTCTTCATCTCGATACAGTTTTTATTGAGTATCACTTCTTTGTGTCCTTTGCCTTGCTCGCAAACTCAAACAAGCTTTGCGGCAGATGACAGTAACCGTCGGGATTCTTGTCGAGATAATCCTGGTGGTAATCCTCCGCCTTGTAGAAGTTCTGTAAAGGCTGGTTCTCAACGGCAATCTTTCCGTTGATGTGCTTCTGCTCTTCGGCAAAGACCTCGTTGATAATCTTCTCGTCATCCTTGTCGGTGTAATAGACACCGGTGCGGTACTGCGTTCCGGTATCGTGGCCCTGGCGGTTAATACTGGTTGGATCTATGGCTTTGAAATACATCTCCAACAGAAACTTCAATGAAACCTTTGCGGGATCGTAGGTGACATGGACGGTTTCGGCAAAGCCGGTTTTGTCGGTGCATACCTCTTTGTAAGTCGGGTTTTCCGTTAAGCCATTGGCAAAGCCAACCTCTGTGTCCACCACTCCATCAATCTGCTTGAAGTAATGCTCGGTGCCCCAAAAACAGCCTCCGGCAAGATATATATCCTTCAAATTCTCTTTTTCCATATTTATCCGTTTTATGTTTTCTGTATATTAGAAATCGTTGTTGACTATTTCCTTCCCGAATGGTGCCAGTGCCAGGCGCATCAGCCGGAAGTGCATCTTGCCCCAAGGAATGCCGACGATGGTGATGCTCAGGAGCAGACCAAAGTCAAGATGTGTCAAGGCTATCCAGAAGCCACCGACGAAGAACCACAGTACATTCATGATCATGTTCAGGCATCCAGCATCCTGCGGCTGGTCAACAATTTGTGAGCCAAAAGGCCACAGTGCAAGAATACCCAGCCGCATGGTGGCAATGCCGAATGGGATGCCAATGATGGTGATCATCAGCAGGAGTGATGAAACGAAGTACTCCACTGCGATGCCCAATCCTCCAAAGACGAGCCAAATGATATTTCCTAATATCTTCATGAATTCAATCTCGGTTTCAAATGATGAACGCTTTTGCTTGCAAAGATAATGAAAATCACTGAAAGCAAAGAATGGACATCATCAATTTAGGTAGTCAAACAAATTAATAGGATTAAAAGGTTCGAGTCTTTTTTGAGGGGGGGGTGGTACAAGGGGGGGGATCCTTCCGATACCGTGAAAATCAAGGGTAGTCAACTCAACTGTGTCAGGGGCGTTTTCCCGTTAGGCATTAACCTCGGTCGGCGGGACGCGATTTTCAATCGCGTCCCGCCGACCGAGAATCTATAGAATATTCTTTGCCGAAATGTTTGCAAATCATTTGCAAGCAGGCTATGCCACATTGCATTGAGTCATGCTGATATATGATTGTTATTTTTCCCATTTTAAGAACACCGTAGAATTACATTCTGTTCTTCTGGCTTTGACCTGCTCCTGTACCCTTATACTTGCTTCGAGTGACATTGAACTTATAACGGACTGTCAATGAGATTTTACTTGTTGAGAACTCATCGAAGATGGTTTCCTTCAGTTTGCCGTATTTACCTATGATGTGACTGTCGTTCGTACCAAACACGTCGTTGACATAAAGCTGGAAAGTCAAGCAGTCCTTCAGAAAGCCCTTGTATATAGACAAGTCGGTGTCGAACATCGGTTTGTAGATATAATGGTTCTCCTCATATCCCTTTGTGATGTAAGTCATCATAACGGAGAACATCGCCCATTTCGTATCGAAAGTGTTGTTGAATTTAAGTTCCGCTATAGGCTTGTTAAGATAATATCCGTCCCTTGTCTCTAACTTGAACCATTGCTTCTCAATCAATGCTGACAGCTCTGGATGCCAAATGCCAAAGGTAGGCTGCAAGGTGAGCGACGAAGTCACATTGTTATAAGATTCGCCATTTATCATCCTCATCAACCCAATGGTGGCATCGTCCTTATACATCTCTACAGTCTGATATATCGGATCGGATACATGTTCATAAGTCAAGTTGAAAATCAACCATTTATAGGCGAGGTCGTAACTTATATTTCTTGAAATCTCTGAGACAAGAAACGGATTACCGGTCTCGTATGTATAGTGGTTGCTATATTGCACACCACTTCTTAATACCCAGTAGTTAGGACGATCGATGTCGGCTGCATAGCTCAGCTGCATCTGTACATTGCCAAACGGCATCGAAAGGCTGAGAGACGGAAACCAGTTGCCATAAGTTTTGCTTTGCTCCGCCATATACTTACCATCGTCGTAATATTTGAAATCAACATTCTCGTATCGCAATCCCGCTTCCATGTTCAACTTGCCAAAGTCACGACTATAGGTAACGAACGCAGAGGACATGCTCTCTTTAATGCGGTCTCTTACATTGTCGGCAAGAGTGTTTGGAATGATGGCGTAGTTGGTGTTACGGTTTGTGAATGAATACTCGCCACCTACAGACAAGCCACCACCCAACAGCGGATAAGAGAGCACCAATTTGGAAGCTATCAGGCGGTTGTATTTTGAAGTGGTACTGTTTACAAGTTGGTTTTGTATTTCCGAGTTTACCTCCTGATAATGCTCATCTATATTGTTTTTATTGTTTCCTTTAGACCAAAACCAGTCGGTATTGAAGTCAATGCCCAATTTCCCTGCCTTGCCTACATAATATATATTGCTTGACAAGTTGCTGTTCTGCCCAAATTCTGATCTGACAGAAGTGCTGGTCTCCGTCAAATCTTCATTTATCAGTACAGAGCCTTCCGTCTTTCCGGCTGTTATCAGCTTTGGATTGCGTAAGAAACTGAAGCTTGCTCCCAACGAATTGTTGTCGTCAAACTGATAACTGACATTCAAGCGAGAACTAAAAGTTTCGGTTTTGTTTTTCCATCGTGTTTTGTCCTGTTGGTTCCATGTCTTGTCGAGATATGTCATTTGCTGCAAGTCTTTCTCGTCTGGCGATGATTGTTTTGCGCCATAGGCGTAAGCACCAAGCTCCAATCCGCTCTTACGGTAATACATATTCAGTCTGTCATATCCGCCAATGTTCTTTTTCTCGTCGTACGATCCTTCTGTTGTAGCGTCAAAACCGAATCCATCTCCTTGTATCTTCTTCGTTGTGATACGGATGACGGCCTTCGTGCTTGCAGCATAACGAGCACCTGGGTTAGATATTACTTCAACCGACTTGATGTTGTCCGAACTCAAACGGTCGAGTTCGCTTCTGTCTCTCATCTGTCGTCCATTGATATAGATGATAGGCTCGCCACGTCCAAACACCTTTATGTTGCCATTCTGTGCAGACACATTAGGTATGCGGTCGAGCAGATGCTCCATTGTTCCTGCCTTTTCAAGGACAGAACCAACAATAGTAGTCACCATTCCCCCATTTTTCAAAACGGTCTTTGGCAAAGATGATTTTACTACCACTTCGTCGAGCATCCTGCTATCTTCTTCCATCTTGATAACTCCCACATTCTCACCTGTGCAGTCCTTGAATATTGTCTTATAGCCTACAGAAGTTACCTTGAGGATTCCACCGCTGCAAGAGGAGTTGATGGAAAAGCACCCGTTCTCTCCACTCACAGCCCCATTGACAAATGTTGAATCTTGACGGTTTAGGAGCACTACATTTGCAAAGGCCAAAGGTTCTCCTTTGGAATCTACAATCTTTCCTGAAATGTTCTGTGCCATCATCTGTGCCATTGTTGAGAAACAAACGACTATTGTCAAGAAAAACGTTTTCATAATACGACTTTTTTATAATCAAACAGGCGGAATCAATTCGCAAGTGCAAATTTACAAAGTTTTTTTGTAGACGACTTCATCAGGAGTGAGAAAATTTAATTTTTCCCTTGGTCTTGCGTTAATTTTTCTTTGTATCATCTTTATTCTCTGTTGACTTACATTCTTGAAATCGGTGCTATTGGGTATGTAGAGCCTTATGAGGCCGTTTGTGTTTTTGATGCACCTTTTTGCCATGGGGCATGAGGATCGGCAAAGTACACTATTACGCCCAGCTTTTTCGTAATGTACTCATGACGGATACCATAAATGTGTCTACCTATGAATAAAGCAGGCTAGCAGCATCGTCACAACCCTTTTTACCGCATTTGCTATCTTTATTGCCGTTTGCAAAGTTATGGATATCCGACTATGACAACATGTCGGCTACCTGCTATGGCTTTGAGGCCAAATATCCCGAACCGGGTGATGACGCCGATACTACAGACTGCATCTTCTCGACGAGTCCGGCTTCACCCATCTCACCGACTATGCCGCAGGTGTCATAAAATGTCCCCAGCATCTGTCCCTCAACAGTATCCGTAAGGCTACGGTAGTTGCCATAGTTTATTCTACCCTACCCTTAATTTTTCTGCTTTATCAAGAATCTTACCTGGTATTTCATTCTCCATACGCCATGTGATGGTCATCGGACGGTCACCACGGGATGAGACATACCTGACGGGACCAAGACAATAATAGGACTCTGTCAGGCCATAAGCATCCTTCTTTTGTTCTCTGACGAAAAGCAGAAACTGTTGATGTGTCTGTGCCTGGTCCACATACCGTCTGCCGGCATTGTCGTGGCTGGCAGTATTCTGGCTCTGCCATTGGAAAAGAGTTTCACTGATCGCATAATCTTCATACTGTGTACTCGGCGAAAAATCCCTATCACTCTTATTGAGGGTGACCCACAACAGTTCTGTTTTTCCGTCCACCTTATAGATACCACTCTGTGCGCTGAGGCTCTTCTCGGCTGTGATCCGTCCGAAGAGAATAAGTTGTTCCTCCCGGGAATAGCAGCCATAGAGTTCGAGAGGAACATCATTGGGCAGACTGCCTATAAGCCGCGTCGCTAAATCGACATGCTCCTTGAGCCAGGACATTATTTCCTTTACCTCTTCTACAAACAGCGGATGGGCGGCGAAGGTGCGGAATCCTTCGTCGATCGTTGAGAAGCCCATTTTCCCTATGGGCGCATTGTACAAAGCATAGTAGAACATCAACGCCCATTTTGCCTCCTTGCCAGCATGCTCATACATGAAATTATTCGCTATGAGCCGCTGGATGAAGCTGATATAATCTATAGAGTTGATATGCAACAAGTTGCTGAGATTACGCTCGTAAACGCTTGTATACTTGTCTTCCTCGTAACGAACCTGGTTAGCCAGTTTCATATAGAGCGACCAGCATTTATTGTTCTTATAGATCTGTCGGATGTCAAGGTCAAACTGCTCCAGGAAATGGCTGAGCGTCAATTCCCGTCCTGTGTTTGTCTGGAACAATTGCATCTCATTGACGATACGCCGCTGATTGAAAATGGCCGAACGGATATTGTCAAGGATATACTTCTGGGCGATCTTATCCATCGTGATAGCGCACCCGCGGGGAAGCATTGGAAATCCCTCTTTTATTTGAGAAGCTATGGACTTGTCGGAGGGACTGAGCAGCGGACGGAGCCTGCTCTCAAAGCTATAGTTGTGGTGAGCTTGCAGCACGAAGTCGAGAACCGTAAGACAATCCTTGTCCGGTGCCAAGCGAAGACCACGGCCGAGCTGTTGAAGGAATATAGTAAGACTCTTGGTCGGTCGGAGAAAGAGGACAGTGTCAATCTCAGGAATATCAACACCCTCATTGAGGATATCTACCACACAGAGATAGTTTATTTTCCCCGTCTCAAAGCGCTCCAACACACGGCGGCGCCGCTCTTCGGAATCTTGTCCGGTGAGGGTATCGGCGCGATATCCAGCCTCCCGAAGTCCTTCAGCTGTAGTGCGTGCATGCTCGATGTTGATGCAGAAGCAAAGCGCCCGACAGTTCATCTCGTCAGCGAGGTATTTAGGAATCGTGGCGGTAATGAGATTGAGGCGGTTGCGCGTATTTAGTTTTGCTGCAAGCTCACGCTCATCGTATCCTGCTGCCGTCCATCTCACATTCAAGAGATTGGCCGTGTCGTCGCCTATACAGAAATACTGGAACGGGCACAGCAACATGCGGTTGATGGCTTCCGGCAGACGGATCTCTGCAGCTATCCGGTTGTCAAAATCTGGTAGCAGGCTCTGTCCGTCGGCACGCTCCGGCGTAGCTGTCAGTCCGAGGAGAACAGAAGGATTGAATTGCTGAAAGAGAATGCGATAACTGTTTGCCGTGCTGTGATGAGCCTCATCGACAAGGATGTAGTCGTAAAAATCATGCCTCATCCTCGTGAACAGCTCCCTATTGCTGTTGAACGTCTGGATAGAGATAAAGAGATGATTCAGGTTGCCCGTCGCCGACGGCTGGTATTCTCCCACCCATAATTCACCGAAAGTAGGATCATTGAGCACGGAACGGAACGTTCGGATACTCTGTTCGAGAATCTCTTTTCGGTGCACGATAAACAGCAGGTTATGGTGATCAGGATGAGCATCATGGAACCGCTTGTAGTCGAAGGCTGCGATGACCGTCTTTCCCGTTCCCGTGGCAGCCACGACAAGGTTACGGAAGCTGTGATGGACCTCACGGGCAACAGAAAGCTTGTCGAGGATCTCTTTCTGTTCCGGACGAATCATATATCTTGCCAACACAGTGGGGTGCTCACTGTCGTTCTTATGCTGTTCGGCATAGATGGCACGTCGAAAACGCTCCTCGTCATAGGGTTCAAAGTCGGGACGGTTCCAATAGGTATCAAAGGTTGCCAAGGCGGCTTTGATGATTTGTGGGTTCTCCTGTGACGTCACGCGAATATTCCATTCCAGTCCTGTCATGGCCGACTTCGTCAGATTGGAGGAACCAATATAAGCGGTATGGAGACCACTATTGCGGAGAAAGATATACGACTTGGCATGGAGCCGGTCGAGCGTTGTGTCGTATGTGACCCGAATGTCTACCTTCTCTGGACTGAGCTCTTTTAGAAATTGCAAGGCCTTAGGCTCTGATGCCGCCATGTAAGAGGTCGTGATAATATGCATACGGGCATCAGGGCGCTCCAAGAAATGACTGAGGGAATCTTTGAAAATCCTCACGCCCGAAAACTTGATGAAAGCAACAATCCAATAGATCTCGTCGGCCGACTGAATGTCAAGGTTGATCTCACTCTGCAGAGACAGGTCGTGATTGCTGCCTGTGAAAAGGTTACTGACGGTGAATCCTGATTTCGGACGGAGTAGGTTATAAGCCTTGATCTGTTGCTCATTCTTACCCGCCCTGGAAATAATCCCGCTGAGCAAGTAATTTTGTACGACCAACAAGTCATCAGCAGTATCACACGACCACTCGCCTTCTATGAAGTGGAGAATCTTGTTAATGAATGATATCCGTTCTTCAAGACTTTCAAAGAGTTTGTCGTCAGTCAGTAACCGGGAAAGGATTTTGGAAATATACAAACTGACAAAGCGCGGAAAGACACTCATCCCACTGCTCAACCAATTGGTGGACTGGTCGTTGGACAACATGGATGCTATCATAAGGCACCGAAAGAAATATGCATTGTAGATTATGCATCACAAAACGGCATATTCTGCGCTACATTGTCGCTGTAGATGGTGCTCAACCCTGCGAAGAAACTTATCCCCAGACCTCTTTTGCGATCTCTCTTACGAGATCTATCTTCGCCCACTGTTGAGCCTCAGTGAGTTTATTGCCAATCTCGCAGGATGCAAATCCACACTGCGGACTGAGGCACAGTCTGTCGAGTGGTACATACTTCTCTGCCTCGCGGATACGACGCTTCACCTCTTCCTTGTCTTCCAATACAGGCAATTTGGTCGTTATCAATCCGAGAACGACCTGCTTGTCTTCAGGAATATACTTCAGTGGTTCGAAACTGCCTGAGCGCTCGTCGTCGTATTCCAGATAGAAGGCATCGACGTTTTCCTGGGCAAACACATAGGGGGCTACAGGGTCATAGGCACCCTTGCTGGCCCATGATGAGTGGTAATTGCCCCGACAGATATGGGTATTGATAACAAGGTCATTCGGTTTGTCTTGCAGAGCAAGATTGTTCACCTCAAGATAACGCTCAGCTTCTCCTTCAAGCGTGAAGCCGGTGCCCGCTATTGCCTTCCAATAATCATCGTCGATGATCATTCCCCAAGTGCAATCGTCGAATTGCAGATTGCGGCAGCCCGCAGCATAGAGGTCTTTGATAACCTGACGATAGGCTGATGCGAGATCTTCTATCAGCTGATGCTCATCAGGATATATTTTCTGTGTATCTCTGGCATTATTGCCACGGAAGAACTCTGCAAGCGTCTGTGCCGGTGCAGGAATAGTCTGTCGGGCAACAATTCCCTCACCTTCAAACTGTTTCACATATTTAAAGTGCTCCACGAATGGGTGATTCTTGCCGCCAAGCTTGCCCGTTAATCGCGTAGATCCCTTCGTGGTCTCCTCATCGTGAAACTGGTATCCATGTTCCAGTTCTATATGCTCAACGCCCTCAAGACCCCACATAAAGTCGAGATGCCAGTATGCACGGCGGAATTCTCCGTCTGTAATATCTTGTAGTCCGTGCGCTTTCTCTTTCTCTATCAGATCTTTGATAAGACGATCCTCTACCGATTTTAGTTCCTGGGCACCGATTCTACCCTCGGCAAATTGTGCTCTTGCTTCCTTGAGTGCTTTCGGACGAAGGAAGCTTCCTACGAAGTCTGCGCGGAACGGCGCATGTAATGTACTGCTCATTGTTATTGTCTATTGTGTTAAACTTTTGATTTCGATGCAAAGGTAAGAACAATAAAATTATCTGCAAAATATTCTTTTGAATTCAGAAAAATGTGCTACTTTTGCAATCAGATAGTAAAATATGCAGAATATTATTCTACAAAATTAAGAGATAACTAATATGGCAAACCAAGATAAGCTCGACACTACTGATATTAAGATGCTGAAGATACTGCAACAGAACTCACGGCTCACCGTGAAAGAGCTTGCTGCAAAAGTAAATCTCTCCCCCACCCCGGCTTTCGAACGACAGAAGCGGTTAGAGCGGGACGGGTATATCCAGCGCTACGCTGCTATCGCAGACCACCACAAACTTGGAAACAACGTTATTGTGCTATGCAATATCCGACTTAAGCAGCATACCCACGATCTTATACAGCAGTTTATGGATGCAGTGCAGTCGATCGATCAGATCACGGAATGCTATAACACCACCGGCGACTATGATTTCCTTATTAAAGTTTACGCACGAGACATGAAAGACTACCAGGACTTCATGCTCAATACGCTTGGAAATATTAGTTGTGTTGGGAGCTTGCACAGCGTTATCGTTATCGGAGAGATTAAGGACTCACACGTTATACCAGTGGCAAGATACGAAGAAGAAAACCACTGACAAGGCATCTGTACAAACAGATGTTGCCAAGACCTGCCGATCTCTTTTCGCTCCATTGCTCAATAAAGAATGGAACGGAGAAAGCGTGCAACAACCACGACTGGTTCAAGTCGGCACCTGTCT
Organism: Hallella absiana; assembly: GCF_025457485.1. NCBI lineage: Bacteria > Pseudomonadati > Bacteroidota > Bacteroidia > Bacteroidales > Prevotellaceae > Hallella > Hallella absiana. The sequence continues at coordinate 3,728 of NZ_JAMXSP010000041.1, read as the reverse complement.
ACATGCTGTGTTTCAAGAATTTCTGCTTCTTACTCATTCTCTCTGTGTCGCAGTCGCATCTCCTTAGGTGGCAGTCCCATCACCTGCTTGAAGGCCCGGTTGAAGTTGGCTGGGGAGCTGAAGCCTGTATCATATGCAATCTGCTTAATAGACAAGGTGTTATCAGCTATCAACTCCAAGGACCGGATTATTCGCTGGTAACAAAGATAATTGCTGAGGGTAGTGCCCGACTCACTGAACAATCGGCTCAGGGTGCGTGTGGAGATACCCGCGGCATGGGCTGCATCGCTGGCTCTGATATTGTCAGCAAGATGCTTGTGAATATAGTCCATCGCCTTACGGAGTACAGGACTGCTTTCTGTGTCTATGCCGCGCAAGGGCAATGACAGTTGCCGTTCCACTCTGTGGAAGGTTTCAAAAAAAAAAGACAGAAACTGTGGAGTGTGGCATCACCCTCATCCACAACAGGGCCGCGCTTGGCAATGAAACTTAGATTAGCCCGTGCCCAAGGACATACATATAGCACGCTGAATGACTCAAAGGTCTTGACTTTGTCGTCAGGCAACTGAAAATAGAATATACGCAGGTTTATCTTCCGGTTGTTACTTGCCAACGCATGCATCATGCCGCTGGGAATCCAGCAAGTGTAGCCCTCAGGCACAAAGTATTCACGCGTACCGACAGTCACATGCAGAGAGCCGGCAATAGTCTCCACCACCTGTATGCAATGATGGCTGTGTGGTGCAAGGTCAACACCCTCGCGCCCCGTAACCTTGATGAGGACTTTTCCTTTCCCAACTTGTTCTACCTGACGAATAAAACTCTCTTGCTCTTCGTTCATTTACGTACCTATATTATTATATAATGTATAATTCAGTTATCCGCAAGGTTAGACCTTTGGTAAGGAATTCCGGCTTGGCGGTAATTGAGAATTCTTTGGCCTAATTTGCTAATGCTGCACAAAGATAATATATTAATTTTGCAATCGAAAATAAATCAGTAGAAATTGAACTGTCTTTCTTAATAAGACCATTGAATATTCATTCTAAACAAACAGTATATGCAACTAAAGAAAATTGTATTATCAGTCGTCCTGACTGTTATCGCTCTCAGCAGCGAAGCCAAGGGACTGGCACTGAAAGTCTATAATCCCGGCACCTCAGCCATCTTCCCGGTGACCTCCACCATCGTCTATGGTAAGAAGGACGCTGCGCTCATCGACGCACAGTTTCAGAAACAGTATGCTGAACAGATTGTGAAGGAGATCAAGAACATGAAGAAGAATCTGAAGTATGTCTTCGTGTCGTATCACGATCCAGACTACTACTTCGGTCTCAACGTCATCCACAAGGCTTTTCCCGAGGCAAAGATCATCTCTACGGCACAGACCGCTTATCTCATAGAGGCTTCCAAGGACATGAAGCTCGACGTATGGAAAAAGCAGTTGGGCGCCGATGCCCCCGACACGCTCATCGTGCCTGAGGTTGTCGACTCGCTGCCCGCTATCGAGGGCAATGCCTTGGAGGTGAAATACAGCAAAGACGACTCGGCCCATCCCTTTGTCTGGATTCCCTCGCTGAAGGCTATTGTTGGCGGTGGCAGCGTCACAGAGGGCGGTCACATTTGGATGGCAGACACTCAAGGCGACAAGGGCATCGCAAAGTGGCAGCAGGTGATCAGCGCCATGAAGCAACTGGAACCCGTCACAGTCGTTCCTGCACATTTCGTCAGTAGCGACTACAAGCCGCAAGTTCTCGACTTCGTTGGTAAGTATCTTGCCGACTACCGTCAGGCTGCCGCCAAGAGCAACAATGCTGACGAACTGACCGCCGCTATGGAGAAAGCTTGGCCGCAGTTGCCCGGGAAGGACAACCTCGTCTTCAGCGCAAAAGTTTTCAAGGGCGAGCAGGAGTGGAAGATATTCACCCCCTATCCACCCATCGGCCGAGCCATCAAGGTAGACTTCGGCGCCTTTGCCTTCCGCAACAGTTTCAAGGATGCCCACCACATGACATTCCTCGGTCTCAACGGAGTCTACAAGGGCGTTACCGACAACGTGCTGCCCAACGTCGTGGAGGTATCTCCAAACGTGTTCATGGTCTATTGGTCGGAGCCTAACTCCACCAAGAGCAACGTGGTGCATGTGCAGAACTACAACACGGGTACCGTGTGGACCAACATCGCCGCACCCGACGGTAAGTTCTACAATATGCAAGGCAAAATGAGCGTTGTGGAATAATAGTAGATTAGTAATTTTAATCTGAGCCATAACTCACCCTGCTTGGGGTGGGCTATGGTAGCCAGGGACTATGAGAATGTTGCACCAGTCACCTCCAAAAAGGGAGGTAAGGCGAGACTCTGACGTCGCCAGTATGCAAGATGCGAACCTTGATAGTATTCATTCTATTGAAAAATATCTTTTTATGCAACAAAGATACGATATTTCATCCGAACGACAAATAATTTCTGTATTTTTGTACCACTATAAGATAATTGCACACAGTCACTGGTTAGATAGCAAACGGTGATTTCATTCAATAAAAGATGAGACATGTATAGCATTGACAACATTGTAACGACAAGCACGTGTGACAAGGGCGGCAACCTGAAATTGTTCTCAGCGTTTCAGATGATGCAAGACTGCTCCGAGATGTGGATAGAGTCAGAACCTGGCGTGAAGACTTTCTTTGAGGAATCCGGTATGACACAACTGCTCGCCTCCAGAGAGGTGGAGATTGTAAGAGTACCGCGGTTCAAGGAAAAGCTCCGAACGGAGACATCGGTCTTTGATGTCAAGCCTATGTTTGGCTTCCGCAACACGTTCATCTATGACTCCGACGGCAACGTATGCTATAAGACCTGGTCAATGGGAGCCTTCGTCGACCGCATAAGCGGCAAGTTGCAGAGAATACCCGATGAGGTTCTCAAAACAGTAATGATTGAGTCCAAGAAGGACATGACCTACGGTGAACGACGAATCATTCTGCCAAAAAATGCAGCTTTCAAAGAGCAGGCCTCTGTCGCCGTAACCCACAACGATATTGACTATAACGGCCATGTGAACAACGCCAACTATATCCGTATTGCTATGGAGTATCTGCCTGAAGGATTCGCATACCGACATGTAAGGGTAGAATACAAGCGTCCCGTCAGATTCGGGGAGGTAATCGTCCCCAAGACATACTTGTCGACGGATGGCATCTTCTATGTAGAGTTGTTATCAGCCAGCGCCGTATGCGCCATCCTGGAGTTGAAATGATAGTTTGATGAACAAACCAAGAACTCAAATGGAACGATTCGTCAGAAAAGCAACAGCTGAGGACCTGCCGGTGGCTCTCGTTCTCATAGAGAGTGGACGGAGGAGTTGGCAAAGGCTGGATTCCACTACTGTGGCATCATCCATCTGCTCGACGGTGATGAGCGGTTGGCTTATCAGAAGATAATTGATTCACATTAATCTGGTGAGCCCATAGTGTTATTGAGCAGACACAAAAAAGGCGGCTTCCTTATTCAAGAAGTCGCCCCCGCCGGAAAAAGGGCGGCATATAGGAGATTATGTTGTAGAAACAAAAAAGGGACTGCTCCCCATGAAGAGAACAGTCCCTGTAATACCACTGAGCAGCAACGCCGGGGTTATGCGACCTCAATGCGTTTTGTCTCCTTCTCAGCCTTCTGAGTGCGAGGAAGTGTGATATGAAGCACACCGTTATTAACCTTTGCCTCAATCT
>NZ_JAMXSP010000040.1:0-20002 GCF_025457485.1 Hallella absiana | reverse complement strand
TGAAAGCCTTCAGGTCATGCCTGAAGGGAATAAGGGATATACCCTTCTTTTTCTATAGATGTGTTACTGTCTTTGGTTAGGCAGCGGCATCCGTCCGCCACGGACAATCCCCCTTGGGCCAAGATTTAGCAATCTATTTGTCTAACCGCATGGAGACGGCGACAAGATACAAGTATCATTTGGACCATTAAATTGAAACATAAAAAAAGAAAAATAACTATGACAAATCTTTGTACCAAAGTAACAGTGCGCCAGCGGAAGCTGGCAAAGGGCAAGGTCTCACTCTATCTTGACTATTACCCTGCCATCCGCCACCCCCGGACGGGTCGGATGACACGGCGCGAGTATCTGGGCATATACATCTATGCCAACCCCACGGAGCGGTTCCAGCAGGAGTACAACCGCTCGATGATGAAGAAGGCGGAACTCATCAAGTGCCGTCGCACGGAGTCGGTAATCAATGAGCAGTTTGGTTTCCTTGACCGGGCAAAAGGCCGTGAGAGCTTCCTCGACTATTTCGAGAAGCAGATGCAGGAGAATGAGTACGGCCACAACTGGCAGACGGCTTTCGGTCACTTCAAGGACTATTGTGGCGGCAGCTGCTGCTTCGACGACATCACCGTGGACTACTGCCAGAAGTTTCTCGGCTACCTTATGTCGGAGAAGTGCGCCCGTAACGGCAAACTGATGATGGCTTCGTCGGCCAACAACTGTCTGTGCAAGCTCAAGGCAGTGCTCCGCATCGCCTTCGATGACGGTAAGCTCAAGGAAAATGTCGCCACGAAGTTGGAGAAGGCTGAGAACGACAGTACGCCAAGGGAGTTTCTGACCCTCGACGAGGTGAAACATCTCTCGGCTACTCCCTGCAAGAGCGAGGTGCTAAGACGAGCAGCATTGTTCTCAGTGCTCACGGGACTACGTGTCAGCGACATCATCCGACTGAAATGGGACAACATCGAGCCGTCAGCCGATGGCGGTTGGATGCTCCACTTCCGCACGAAAAAAACGCATAAGGAGAGTTTCCTGCCTGTTAGCGACGAGGCAGTAGAGCTGTGCGGAGAGCGGAAGGACGGTCAGGTGTTCAAAGACTTCACCACGGGCATCGTAGCCTATCATCTGAAGAAGTGGCTCAAGGCGGCAGGCATCACGAAACACATCACCTTCCACTGCTTTCGCCACACCTTCGCCACGTTGCAGCTGGCGGCCGGCACGGACATCTACACCATCTCAAAGCTGCTCACCCACAGTGACGTGTCAACCACGCAGGTCTATACAGATGTGGTCAGCTCGCTCAAACGGGACGCGACAAACAAGATCTCATTGAAATGAGACTCACATTATCTCATTCTCACATACTCACATTCTCACATACTTTTAGAATAGAAAACCATCATCATAACCTACTGACATTTTGATACTATGGAAAACCAAACACCTACCCCACAATCAACTACTACCATGAGAACATTTACCTTTGACGGGATGCCGCAATCTCTGGCATCCCTCCATGAGAAGTGCGACAAGATCATCGCCCTGTTGTCGTCCATCGCCAGCGGCACTTGCGCTGCAGCCAAGCACACACCTATCGGCATGACGGAGGCTAGCAAGCTGCTCGGCAAGAGTCCGTCGACCATCTACGAAATGACCTCCAAGCGGAAGATACCGTTCCACAAGCGTGGCAACAAGCTCTATTTCTTCCGGGACGAACTGATGAAGTGGATTACCGACGGAGGATACAGCGACATCCACTATCCGGACGAAGCCACGGCTAACATTGACGAACGCAAGGCCGAAAGGCATCTCAAAACCCTGCAAGCGGAAGTCAAGCGAAAACCCCAACCATTGATGTCCTGACGAATTGGCGATGAATGGCGTTGCTGTGTAGATAATAGCCCACCAATACTAATGTCATTAATACATCTTGAATACCTGCTGCCACAGCGTCTTGTCGCTGATAACGATACGGGCAGAGACCTTCAATTCCGGCTGAGCGTTGCTGCCATTAGAACGGATGTTGGTCTTAGCGGTAAAATAATGGTTTCCGTCTACGACGAGCAGCTTGTCGTTGTGGCTGGTGATGGGACACACGATTGGTGCGGCATCATTGTCCTGTCCTTCAAGGGTGAGGCGTGCCGTGCGCGGCTCATCAAAGAGATAGTGGTATTTGTAAGGGACAAGGATCTCTATGGAATCGTTGCATCTGCATCATACCAATAGTTGGTCACAAAGCCGTTATCATCAGAAGCAAGGAGACGGTTCTCCTCATCCCATTTGAGTTTGCGTTCCGTGGTCTTCTCGTCAGCCATGCCATCCTTCTTTGTACGGCTTGTATTGACATAAATGAGGTTTCCGTTGGCATCATACTCGTAGGCATGACCAATAGAAGTGCTAAAATTGTTGACGCAAATAGATAGTTATCAGAATACAGATTAAAGAGTATCACGACATTGTTTCAATATAATGCAGTGATACTCTTTTTTTACACGCTTGCAATTGCTTTCTTTTATTATTTGGCTACAAGCTATTAGTTACTGAATGGAAAACAAATTACCATATTTAGAGTTATTTGATATTGTTTTAATATTATGGTACTCTATACTATGTTTGATATGTAAATATGAATACGATAAATTAGAGCTATTATAAATTTCAATATCAAAATATTTATAATCAACGGTTCTAATGGTATTGCATTTTATCCTCTGTAACATATTTCGTATTGAATCAACTTTTGAATAGTTCCATCCTAAGTTTTTCAATAATAGATTAAAATTCTTGTTATCTAACCTTTGTGAATTAGCTTTTTGAGTGACTCTTTCTCCATTAATTACTTTTTTGCTTATTATAATAATATCAACACTATTATTTTTATCATTAATAATAAAATTAACATAATTTTCTTTTTTTAAATTTATTGGAATAGAGTTATTAAACAAATTAGTAACATCAAAAAAAAGCTCTGCATTATTTTCAAAATTTTTTTTCATCCACAACACATCGCGACTCTTACTGTAATCACATGATTGCAGCAGTTGTAAAAGTATTAAACCAAGTAATATTTGCATTAAATATTTCATACCTGTTATTTTAAATTTCTCTGAAGGAATGATATTCCTTCAGAGAAATTATTTAAAAATTATTTCATATGAGACTTATAATAATTAAAGCCTCTAATAATCCATCTGCTATCTTTCGGATTATCTCCATAAGGCCAACCAATTTCATAAATAGGGCCTCCTCCCATAACACTTGGATAATAACCGGTAACTATAATCGGTCGCCATGATTCTGGTACATAAGGAGTTGGTCTCTTGCCAAATTTGTAATCTTCAGCCCATTTTTGCATTTCGACAGCCCCTGCTGTCTTCAACATAAATTCTTCAGAGAACATCCAGAAACTTTTGCCTACTACTCCAAAATGGAAATTATTCAAATCTTCAGCCCTGGCTTTAGGATTGTTCCTAAACAAGAAATATGTTTCAGGTAAATCTCCTAAACCTTTACTTTTATCTTTTCTATAAAATGCTATACCAAGAATATGATATTTCATAGAACGGGTTTCAGAGTTTTTGTTAGCTGGACTTCGGTATTTATAATCCCACTTTCCATATTGCTGAACATAGTTTTTAAAAGTAAGTGGCGAGAACAAATCGTCAGATTCTTTTGCATTATCAGAAAGCAAATTGTCAAACCATCCATTTGCATTAATAGTGGATCCAAGCGAACCAATACACCTATTGTTTAAGAATACTCTTGTATCTGGGTCGTTAGAATTATAGTAATTAACATATCCTCGATTATTAATTACAATGCTGTCCCCATTTACATCTATATATTTAATCGGGTTATTTCCAACATATGAATATGGACTAAAATTGGGATAATTTTCAGAATATCTATCCACACTAAGGAATTGACTAAGCTTCGGTTCATAGTACCTCGCTCCATAGTAATATAGCCCCGTCTCCTCATCGAATTCCTTCGCATTGAAAAGATAAGGTGTATTCCAGATGTTGTTGCGCTCCTCAACGAAAACCTCACCGAAAGGAACATACTCGATATGCTGCACCACCTCGCCGTCAAGGTTGGTGATGTAACTACTGCTACCCAAATGGTCTGGGTGGTAGTAGAATTGCATCTTCTCGTATGTATCGCCTTCTTGGAAGTTGTTCTTTGCAGCTCTCGCTAAAGCTCGTGTCTGAGCAGCCTCCAAGCTGCCGTCATTACAACAGAAGCCCTTGCCATCGACATAATCGTTGTTGTCCTCGCCATTGTACGGCACTGCAAAGGTTGCATAATTATCCTTGATAACCTGCAACTGCCCGGTATATTTAGCTTTATAATCAACAGACAAGCCATCAGTCTCACTACCTGCATACTGGATGCGGCGTGGGTCTGAGCCGTAAGAGTCGAAGTCACCAATCTTGGAAACGACACGCTGGCTACCGATATAGATATGCTTGGTGTAGCGTCCGCCTTGGTTGGCAACGAGATAAGGTGATACATAGAGTGAGAACTTGGCTGTATTCGTGCGACCTCCAGCAAACTCTGAGTTCACATAAACTTGGTCACTCTCGCCTGATGTCTTCACCGTACGCTCACCATCAGCATCGTACCAATAGTTAGTCACGAAACCATTGTCATCAGAAGCAAGGAGACGGTTCTCCTCATCCCATTTGAGCTTTCGTTCTGCGGTCTTCTCATCAGCCACGCCATCCTTCTTGGTACGGCTTGTATTGACATAGACAAGATTACCGTTGGCATCATACTCATAGGCGTGATTGTTGTTCACATTATCGCTTTCCGAAGGCGTCTCCTCTGTGCGGTAGTTCACATCCTTCACATTGGCGAGTTGGAACTTCTTGCCTGTCTCAGTTCCATAGGTGTATGACAAATCATAACCTGCATTCAATGTGCCGTTGAACTGCACATTGTTCTGTGTAAGGATTTGACGCTTTGATGTGATACGGTGCATGTTGTCGTAACCCATCGCAAGGGTGTAGCTTGCGGTCTTGTTGTCAGCACCAGTATAAGTGCCAGTTGCACTAACGAGACGGTAGAGGGCATCATATGTATAGGTATGCGCCATCTGTCCGCCAGCCTTGCCACTCTGTGGAACTGACGCACCATTTACAACACTGAGCACATTACTTACAGCATCGTATGTATAAGCGTTATCCATAATGGTGTTGCCACCACTATTCACAGTGAGGTTCTGCAATCTGCGACGCTGTGGGTCGTAGGTGTAGAATGTCTCAGCACCATTGCAATACTTCAAGTATGTGCGCTGCTCGAACTTGTCATAGCCAATCTTGCTTACATAATCGTAGCCGTATGACTTGTAGCCATGAACCTTTTCAAGCTGACCACCGAGATTGTAAGAGTAAGTGATTTTCTCCTCATCAGGATAAATCATCTCCAACAGACGGTTGTGGCTGTCGTAAGTCCATTGCGTCACGTAGGTTGCTATCGCCTGGTTGGGCACAATCATCGTGCGTCGAGTCTTGGTCACTTCGCCCATCTTGCCATAGAAGTATTCGATGGCACCAGTTCCGTCCTCACGGAGCATCAATCTGCCGATACGGTTCTGAGAAGCGTTGCGACCACCATAATAATACTTCACGTTGTTCTCCGGGTGGTCTGGGTAGTTGATACCCGTCAGACGCTGATAATCGTAATCGTAGGTGATGAACTTTCCTTCCTTGGCAAGGTTGGCAGTCTGCTTGGTCAGCACATTGCCGAGCGCATCATAAGTGAAACTTGTGATGCCGCTTGCAGGATGGTTCACCTCGGTACGGCGGTCACCCATGTCGTAAGTAGAGGTCGTTACATTGCCCTCCGTGTCGGTGACACGAACAAGGCGCTGTATGCCGTCATACTCAAACGAGGTGGTAATCTCGCCGTCAGGACCGCTCTTCTGGATGGTCTTCAAGGTCTTGCCACTGCCATTGGTATGGGTAGCCTGAACATTATGGAGTGCGTCTGTTACGGTTGTAACAAGTGCATGACTGCCGTTGTCAACAGTATATGCCGTAGTTGTCGTAGAGTTGTCCGGCAATGTCACTGAGGTAGCACGGTCGAGCACGTCATAAACAGTAACCGTTGGAGATACATTGTCGAAAGACTTGTTGAACGTTGACTTCGAGCCTGTTCCTTCCGTTGTAGGATAGAAAGCCTTTGCCACACGTCCGAAAGCATCATACATGTTTCTTCCGCTGACTATCATCACGTTCTCGTCCTTAGCAGAGTTTCCCTTGGATGCACTTGTCACAACACCGTCCTTCTTCACCTGCACGGCTCTTCCGAAGCCGTCAACGAACGTAACGGTCTCCAAGTCATCGTTAGGGTGCTGGATGTCGTAGTGCTTGGTCACTGCGTAAGCAGGTGCGGTAATGCCACTCTCATTGAATGTAGCCAAAGGCTGATATTCAAAGGCGATGGCATAAGGCACGCCCGTAGCCAACTCATTTGGACCACGCACGCCAGTAATGCGACCGAGATCGTCAACATCAGTCTCATAGTAGAAGTTGTTGAGGTCGCGATGCTCCTTGGCAATGCCATAGCGATAGTCAAAATTGCCTTGCTCGCTGCGGTAACCCCACGCATCGTCAATACGCTCCACATACATGTTCATCTCAGGCTCATAGCGGTACTTGTACCACATACGCTGTCCCTTGCCGTTGGCAGGGAGAGTCTTCTGGATGATGTTGCCGTAAGAGTCGTACTTGTAATCCGTAACAGCCTCGCCATCATTCAACTGCTGTGTAATCTGCGTGATGTGGTTGGCGTAGTTGGTATTATACTTTGCCGTCACATGGTGATAGAGTGAGCCGTCACCGCCAGTCACCGTAACATCTATTGGAAGTCCGAAGATATGCTTCGCTGCATTGTCCGTGTATTTAATGGCGGTTGCATAGTCAAACTTTCCGCTTCCGTCCTCGCCAAGGCTTCCCTTGTCGCTGTACTTGTAGGACTTCAACTCACCATGATAGCCATTGAGGTAGTACTCATTCCATGCCTCGGATGTAACCACACCGTTTGCCGCTCCCTCATACTGCAAGTTTGCCGTATAGCGGAGAGGTACGAATGCAGAGGCACGGTCACTCCAAAGGTTCACGTCTCGCTTTGCGAACGTGTACTTGTCACCGTCGGCAGTCAGATAGTAGCTGTCGTAACGGTTCTTTGTCTCGGTGTACTTGTTGCCGTTGGCATCCTCTACGGATGTGGCGGTAACATTGCCCTGCGTGTAGTAGTTAGCAACATCGTAGTTCTCAACAGCCTGTCTGTAAACAGAATTGCCATTCTCCGTGTCGAGATTCTTGGTGATAACCTCGCCGAAGCCAAGGAACTCACGCTCATGGCGGTCACGCTTTCCGTCCTTGTACTCAAAGGCGGTAGTCATTACAGGTCCATCGTCATGGATACCATCATCAACGGTAAGGGCAGACATTACCCACTTGCCACCAGGAAGTCCGTAGGTAGGAGTGGTATGCGCATAGTCGAGTGTGAAAGTGCCGCCCAAGGAGTTGGTGACAGACTTCAACATGTTTGTCCTGCCAATGGCAGAGCGTGTAACCTTTAACTCGCTTTCCTTCTCAGACTCAACGATGTCAAGATAACCGTCACCATCAACATCCTGCAAAGAGTAGGTAGGACGATTGATACTGTGCGAGGTTGATGCACCAGGGTTGGTTGAAATCTTGATGCTTATGACAGGAATGTTGATGGTCAAAGTGAACGCTGCATTTGCAGACTCTGATGTAGAGGCTGATTCACTAAGCGCACTTGCACCCTTCCAACTGATAGGCTCGTCAAAGCCATTGCCTGTATTGAGGGCAACAGTGATACCATCACCATTCTTCCAAACCTTATCTGGGAGACCGTCAGAGTTGATGTCGATAAGGTTGTATTCCTCTTCACTTTCAGAGGTTACGATACCGAAACCTGCTGAGAAACTACCAGAGGCCTTGTTTATATCCTTATACTTTTCATCTTGAAATTTACCCCAACCTGCCTCAGGAGTATTACCACTTGCACCAATATTATAAGAAAGACTCGTACCGCCTTGAACGCGGTCAAGTTCCCAATCTATAGGCTCAGTGAAAGCATAGCCAAGATTCAATCTTACCTTCTTATCGGAAAGAATTTTGTCAGGAAGTCCATCGCCATTAATATCAATGAACGATTCTACAGCTTCATCCGTATTCTTTGGCGCACTGCCAGAAATGGAGAATTGGGCCAACCAAGCAGTCTGTTGGTTCAGTATTGATGCCTTTCCTCCAGATATTAAATAGGTAATACCAGAAGCAGAAGCAACTGGATTGCCGCCATATCCCCACGCCTCAGAAGCATTGTCAGAGTTATTAGCTCCGATACCCTTGTAGATTTCGCCACTCAATCCACCTTGTGAGTTGGTGTATTGGATAGTACCACCAGCTATGATGTCAGGGAATCCGTCACCATTCATATCCATCATGGCAACTTCCGTCTTGGAACTGCCATTTGCATTGTTATGGGTAATGCCAAGTGCACCGCCTTGCACAACGGTACTCTTGCTTGACACCACTTGGCTTACAGCTGCCGCACCAGTACCCTGCAAATATTCACCTGCAAGTCCTGCCACTTCAGCATTATTATCCAATGGATTGGTAAGGAGTATATCCTGTTCTGTCAATCGGGCTGTACTTGCCTCGGTTGCAGTAAGATAGATGTCCTGTCGCTGACCGACCCACTTGTCCATAGAAGTCTGGTCTGTACCCAATGGAGTGAATGCCATCGTGAGAGGGTCAACCTTGTCGTTCTCGTTTTCAGGCAATTTCAGCAATGACTCGTCAATAGGCTTTGCATATCTGCCCTCTGCCGAGTTATAAACAAAACCTCCCCAGCCACGGTAAAGCATACCGAAGCCAAGATTGTCATTCTCTGCATAGAATCCAGCAAACACATTCTCAGTTACGAGACCTGCCGCATCTTTCAGAATGGAAACAGAGGCTGAAGTAACAGTTTCATTGGAGATTGCTGCCGGATAGCTGTATTCAAACCAGATGTTCTTTCCTGCAGTAGTTGCAAATCGCAGAGTATCGGCTTTCAAGATGCCATTCTCGATATTGAAAGACTTCTTGCCAACAAGTGTATCCTCTGTCTTGGCGGTCAAAGTAATCTGCCCGTTGATAGAATTGTCTGAAAGGGTAAGCACTGGTGACACAACCATAATTGTATCAGTCGCTGTAGTCAAGTATGGCTTGCCCTCTGCCAAGGCATTTGCAAATGTATTGTAGTGTGCAGGAACGGCTACCGTCTGTTCGATATTGGCAGAGTCCTTATAAGTCACAGACGCTTGCCAACCGATATTCTTCCAATCAACATTTGAGGAGGATGAAATCTCAAAGCTGAAGTTGGTCAGCTTTTCTGTATTCTCCAGACTGATGTTGAGAGAATCACCATTGAAAGCCTCACCAGCCTTCAATGTACGAGCAAAGACAGTCTTCTTGGTATAGTTCGGGTTGTCGTTTCCGTCACTGTCTTTCTTGTCGTTGCTGCCAATGATGCTGAGAACAACATCGTCGGTTGTTACAGGCTTGTGGAAGGCACTGTGAACTTCAACGCTTGATCCATTCTCCACATTGGCAGAGGTGTTCACATCATAGATGGCACCATCCTCAGGCTTATACTCCGTTGAAGAAAGACCATTAGGCAAAGTCATTGCCTCGCCAGCGTATGTAATGGTTGGTGACCAGTTGACCTTGTCAAAGAAACCATTGCTTGTTTCCTCAGAACCCGACTGCACACGGAAATAGATCCTGTCACCCCGCTTGACGGCAACAGATGATACGGCTGCGCTGTATGGACTGTTGTCACCCTTGGCTATCGTCTTGCTCCAAAGTTCATTGCCACCCTTTTGAATGGCAACCCTCACACCATCAGCTTTCTGGTATTCGTCAGCGTCATAGTCACCAGTCGGAGCGACAAGACTCACTTGACCTGCCACACTGACTGTCCCATCCTTTGGCGCTTGCCATACACGCACGATATCCTCCATAGGGGAGTTCTTGATGGCTTCCGCCTGCTCATCCTTACTGACCTCCATGACAGAAGTGTCAACTTTGCCACCATAGATGATTGGGCTTGGCGTGTCGGCACTGCTCAATGTAAACGTAGGCACGGCATTGCCAGAGCCGTCAAACTCCAAGTGATTAAAAAACACCTTGCCATTGGAAACGAGGTCAACAAGTCCGTCACCGTTGATGTCGCTGAAATACTGAGTGGTCTTGGTCTTAGTGGTTGACTTGTCCGTTCCGACAACGGCAGTCAGGACATTCCAACCGACAACGGCATTCGCACCGAACGAGTTCGTTGAACTTTTGGTTGTCGAGAAGTTACTGATGCCCTTTACCTTGACAGACTCACCATATACGATTTCTCCGTTGTCTGTCTTAATCTGTGGACGATAATATACAGAACCACCAGACTTGTACACCTTGTCAGGAAGTCCGTCACCGTTCAAGTCAACGAGTGCGGAAAGTCCCTTGCTCGTGTCGCTTGAATAGCTGTATGAGCCACCCACGGTATTGCCTTTCCAAGGACTTCCGTCCACGACCCCCACACCTGCATAGAACGAACCGCTCACGGAAGAACTTGTCGTTCCGCCAAGTGCAGTAGGCTTGTCGCTGAAACGCTTGCTGACAGTCTTCAATGGATTGACGAAACCAGCGTCAAGTCCGTCATCGTGCGTGTTCCATTTCTCGGAATCGTCCTTGAACGGAACATATCCCTTTTCAGCCTGCACATCATCATAATAGTCGAAGTTCTGGAAAGCCACTTCCTTTCCTGTGTTGTCATACTGTCTGACACCTGTGAGCATTTCCTTGTGGAATGCACCTTCCTTGTAGTCAAAGGCATAGCTGCGCAATGTCTCGCCCTGGAAATTCACGGTCACTTTCTCCAACAGCCTGTTGGAAGAAGCGAGGAATCCATAGCGGGCATTGTTGGTCTTTACCTGCTTTACCTTGTTGCCATCAAAGAGTACAACGGTGTGCGGTTCCTGTCCTGCATTACCTGCGTGAACCTCCTTCAGATATGCAGCCTTGGCCTTCAAGCCGCCACGCACATCCTCATCCACGATGTCATACACATATTCTATATAGTCACCGTGGAGTTCCTCGACACGTTTCAGCTTCCATTCGGCAATCACCTCACGGGTATTGCCCGAAGCATCGGTGACATTGCCCTTTACAACAGCTCCGTCACCGCCATAGATGTACTTGACACCCTGCTTGTCTGTAACCTCCCAATAATAGTTGGCAGGACTGTCACCCTTGCGGATGATACGGCTGAAATCACCGCCTTGGCGGGTGTAGAACTGGCGGTCAGCCTTTCTGTTCATCTTCTCGCCACGGTGTGCGACTCCCATCTGTCCGTTGTCATCCATCGTGGAGAGCATTGAGCCGGACAAGAGATAAGTCTCCGTCTCTTTTGACTGGTCATAACGAGGCACGCCCCACCGGGTGTCAAGCGTAATGCTTGGCACGCTGACGTTCCAACCCTCGCCAAGCCAACCGCTACCGCCCTCGCTGCTGTACTGCAAGCCAAGGCTTGGCTGCATACCGTTTCGTGCTGGCGGCATCTCGAACGGATACTGCAGGTTGGCAGAGCCACGGTTGTTTGCGCTTGGAGGCGCAATGACATTGAGCTTCGCCGTCGGGTCTGCCGCCTTGATGTCGTTCATCATCGTCGGGGCAAAGCCTTCGGTCTGCGGTGACTCCGGGGCCTGTATCACACCGTTGATCATGTCGGTGAAGTGGGTCGTCTTTGAAACGACACACTCTTCCTTCTTGTCCACACGCACACGCTCCAACGCAACCCAATGCTTCTCGGCCGGGTCGTAGTAATAGGTACGGATGTCGTCCTCGGTATAGCCGCTTGGTATTCTCGTGCGGTCATACTTTATCTTGACAGTCGCACCCTCGCCTGTGAAATGGGTTCCGTGAGGGAGAAAACGGTAGCCCTGTCCTCCTGCCGTGACGTTGGTCATGGCAAAGTCAAGCTCAGGAACATTCTCCTCTCCGATAGAGTTCACGGAAAGGCTTCTGTTCCGAATGAGGTCTTTCTGAAGAACGACCAGTTTGCTACCTCCTACGGAGATACTGTCAGAGACACCCTTCTTGAAGAGTTTTCTCACGGCTGTACCGTCCTTTGCCGAAAGGGACAGTGTGGCGGCAAGCAGTAAAACCAATGCCCACGCCACCTTCTGTATATAATTCTTCATGCGTATCTTCCTTTAAGTTACTTTACTGAGATTTTCCTTGTATGCTCCCCATTCTCGGAGATTGCCTTCACGACATACACACCCGATGCGGGAACCTTGAAGTCAGCTTGCTTGACGCTTTCGCCTGTCATTTGGCGTGACACTACCAGTTTGCCTGATACGTCAAACACCATCAATGTGGCTGCAGAAGGCTTGTCCTGTGTGAGTTTAGCCTCGTAGATGCCTGTCGTAGAACCGTTGCCCTTGACAGTGAAATTCTCGTCTTCTCCAGAAATGAAGGAGTTGTCAGCCTGTCTGTCCGAGCTGCCCACATGGTTCTCCCTTGCCTGTGTTCCGTTAGGCATACTTGCATCACACTCGCTGCCGACATAGACGGTCATCGTTGTCGTACACTTCTTGGGTGTTTCTATCTGCACGTTGCCCCTTGTGGTGAATGAGGTTACAGGCGTACCGTTTACGGTAAGGTCGGTGATATGCGTCTCGCCCTTTCCGTACTTGATGCAGAACCGCCATGCACGAAGTGACCAGACATATTCATGATGCACGGTCTGTCCGTTCAACTTGTATGTGACCTGCATATTGCGGACTGTAACACTGAGCACATCGCCCGGCTTGATGGTGACATATTTGGTTAGGCTTGTATATCCACCGGTTATGATATGGGTCTTGTCGCCCCGCACGTCGAAGCCATATTGGGTGATCTCGTCCGTGAGGCTTGGCTCCAATCCCACACGGTAGTTTGATTTTGTATCGTTCACCGTCCATGAGATGTCACCAGACAGATAGGTCCTGGTGTCATGCGAGTATGAGGTGTAGAGTGCGTTGCCAGTGGCATAAATCTCGTTGCCTCCACCTTGTGATACGGACAGCGCATAGGCGCCGGGGGCAAGATTCGTGATTCTATGCGTGTCACCGAAGAATGTTCCTCTGGCAATGGTTTCTCCTTTTACTTTTCCTGCAACGGTGTCAACGCTGAGCACATAGGAATAGACAGGTGTACCGATGTTGATGCCGATGTCGATATACCCGTCATTGCGTGGAACTCCATTCTCGCAACTTGACGGCGTAGGAGTGGCATCATAGGAAATGCCGTCATAATAGGCGAATGTGAACACATCGCTTCCGCTTCCGTCTGCATCCCATAGGATATTGCGGAATATGGTCTTGCCCCTTGTCATATCAGGCTTGGAGCATCTTATGTTACTGTTGCTGTTGATGTCGAAATCACCTTCACCGCTTGGGTCTATGAGCATGACGGTACGCTTGCGGCAATAGTCTGAGAATTCTCTGTCTGGTGTGAGGTCATAGCTCAACTCTGCCATATAACCGACATCATCTATTCCTCCTGTTCTCAAGCCTGCCATATTCAAGGCGGACTCTGCTCCTTCCGTTCGGATAATGCCCACATTTGTGTCTTTGTCAGTTGCATCCGAAAGGGATATGGTTCTTGTCGCACTTCCTGTTCCGTCAACACGCAGATAGATGTTTTTGCCTTCCTTGCGGATAGAGATGTCCGTTCCGTCAACATCCGTGGCAATGTATGAATTTGAGACCGCTCCGTTGATGATCGGATAAACAACTCCAGCATTGGTGAACCGGAATCCATACTTGCATGTGCTGCCACCGATGCTTCCGAAGCCAACGTCAAAAGTCGGGTGACTTGTCGGACAGGTGAACTCAAAAGCACCGCCACCTCCAACAAGGGCTGGGGTCGTGGCATAAGCTCCGGAAGCGGCTTTCTCTTGGATGATATTGTCAGTAAAGCCATTCCTTGACACTTCAAATCCTTGCGCAGTCCATCTTGCCACTGTACTGTCGGGCTTTGACGGCACGTTGGTCTTGACCATCCATGTACGTTTCATGACATGCCACAGGGAATCTGTAGGTGAGGTATATGTTGCAAGTGCCACATCATCGTCGCCCCAGAAAGTAAAGCCTCTGTCCGGCATCGGATTGCCGTTTTCACGTCCCATGACAAGCAGACGGGAAGCGGATGAAAGGTTGTATGGATTTGCGTCATGATAAGTTCCGTTCTCCTTCAAGGCCGCAAACACCGGACCTTCCTCATATGATGTTGCGGAAAGCGGTTGGGATAGACTTCCTGCCGTGTCGGTTCCAACAGCTGTGACCCTATGGTGGTAGGCTTGGTTCTCCGCCATATCCCAAGTCAGGTTTCCGTCGCTGTCAAGATACGAGCCTTTGAGGGTGATGCCGTACTTTACCGCCAGATAGCTCTCCACTTTTCTGCGCTCATCGGGTGTAAGCATCCTGCTGAAAACAATAAGCTCAGGGGCATATCCCCGGATGGAAGCATTACCGAAGAGCGAGGTCGGGAAATCCGTACCGAAACTGCCAGAGGTGGAAGGGGTTCCGATAAATAATGTGGTGTTGGAGTTGTCTCCCCACAATGTTGTTGAAGGATTGCTTACCTTGAAGTAGGACACAACTCGCAGAGCGCTTTCCTTAAAACCGTTCTCGGACAAAGAATCACTTGATTGATAAAGCAGGTCTTCACCCGATGCTGAACCATAGTCCAGTGGTTCAACACCTCTACCCCTTACGGCTTTGTCCTTGCTCAGAATGGCTCCGTCGCCTTTGCGGCCGTCAAGAGCATAGACAACCATATCCTTGCCGATGGTTGCCAGTTCCGG
The DNA here is from genome assembly GCF_025457485.1 of Hallella absiana. Classification (NCBI taxonomy): domain Bacteria; kingdom Pseudomonadati; phylum Bacteroidota; class Bacteroidia; order Bacteroidales; family Prevotellaceae; genus Hallella; species Hallella absiana. Next base: position 5,086 of record NZ_JAMXSP010000040.1, on the reverse strand, counting down.
TGCAAAGACACCGATGACGGTAGCCTGTGAGAGGTCGCAGTGCTTGAGGCTGGCACTCAGGCTGCGGAATCCTTCTGCGAGCCAGAGACTCGGATTGAAATTGAAGTAATGGACTGAACTGTTCGGAAGAGTAAGTTCAGACTTGACGCCACGGCTGTCCAATAGCATCAGCCGTATGGAATCCCCAGAGAAATCCTGCCAACGGTAATAACCTTGCAGGTCTGAGTTCAAAGGCGCAGTCTTGAACCACAGTTCGCTTCCACTGACTCCTCCGGGCGTTTGCGCGAAACTGCCGAGAGCGAAGCCTAACAGTAACAAAGAAGTAAACTTTCTCATGCGCTGTCAATTTGGAGTGCTTGAAAAATATAAAAACGTATGCCTCTGCCGCGCAGGGAGAGACCAGTGAGAGAACGGACTGTTACTACGGAGATGAATTGTGATAAAGGGCTGCTCCGTAAAGTCCTATTGTCACGTGGCTGGCCAATAGGCTTTACCACCAAACTAATGCTGCAAATATACAAAAATAATCTTAATAAACGGATGTAATCTTTAAGAAATTTGCAGATTTTGTGTTTTTTTCTTATAATTTCGGTCGATTTTACAGAAATCTTTTTACATCTGTTGTATGTACTGAAGTTAGTTTGGCAAAAATACACAAATGGTCACGGCTTCACCTTCTTATATAAGAATGTAAATCATGATTTGAAACTGTACACACTCGGAGTACAAACGAAAACAATATATGCTTGTGTCGGAAAGGTATATATGAGCTGATGGTAGAGTCGTCATCAACAACAATGGCCCTGATTTGATAAACTCAGCAGGAATACTTGCTATTCATTTTTTATGATGGGGTTATGTTTACAAATTTGAGATTTCATGTAAAAAAGTCCTAATTTCTATGTCTCTCTTCTTGCAAATTATGGGACATTAAGAAAAATATCGTATCTTTGTTCCAAATTTAGGCGTTCTTTGTATATTGCAGGTTGTGAAAGAAAAAGAATATAACTCGTTTCTAAATCGTTAGCAGTTACACTTTTTAAAGTGCTTAACCCGATGATATTCAATCAATAGAAGATTTTATCGTGACTCGTAACGTGAGAAAACGAGTGGCCGTTTATGAGGATTCCATCTTCCGTTATCATAAAATGGTAGAGATAGTAGTATACAAAGATAGCTTGGCAAGGGTGTTAACAAACGAATCAAATGAAATCAAAAAGTTTATCAAACGATAATAAGATATTTTCTTTTTGTGTATGCCCCATTGTGACAGGTGGAAAACGGTATAAAAGTAAGCGTCTCCACGTTTGCGTCAACCCATAAAAAATAAGCCCCATGACAGATTCGCCATGGGGTACTTACTACATCTAATTTTGTTTAGTCCACTTGTCAGGCAGCAGTTCTCGATATTTCTCTATTGGGCTTTTGGGATTCATCTGGGCGACCTTGTCTATGACATCCGTAAAGTATTCAAAGGCATCAACACCATTAAGCATGCAAGACAGGGTCAGCGAGTAGAACATGGCTCCCCGCCTGGCCCCCTCGTCCGTAATGAAGAACAAGGAGTTGCGCCTTGATTTGGCTACATATAAATTCTGAGATTCGCAGAGGTTATTATCCAACGCGGTATCTCCGCGAGTGAAGATGCCTTCCATGGCATACCACTCGCCGTCCAAAAAATGCACAGCTGTGTAGAGGTCGCTCTTCGGCGGGAGCTCCTTGTCAGGGAGAGCAAGAAGGATGTCCAGCTTTTCCTTTATCTCTCTGAGTATGGGCGGCGCGTATTCCTGTCTCCATTTAAGATTGTCGTCGGCTGTCCAGTCTTTGTCATTCCTGTGCTTATGCTCTTCTCTGTACAGCTTGTTGATCAGCCTCACAATCTCTCTTGCTTCCTTGTTGCTTTCTCCGCAGTCCAGGAACTTCCGCTTTATATGCTGCAGGCAGGCTATACGCCGTATGTCCTTATACTCATCTGTCTCCATCTTTTTATAAGCGGAGTAGCCGTCGGACTGTACATAGCCATGGTAGTTGACAAGCTCGTCAAGTATAATCCTTTGTGACCTTGATCCGCCGTCGTATATAAAATACGACAGTTTCAGGGACTTGCTGGCAACAAGCCAAAGATAGCCTTTTCTTGAGCCTCTGGCCGGAGATACATCCGTCGGGGATGGACAATCTTTCTTCTGTTCATCCTCAGTGGCTTGTTTGGCGTCTTCAGCCTGGCTGGCCTCACTTGCCTTCGGCCTCCTCTCTGACAATATCTTGTAGTAAGTCTCGTCTATATTAAGATAGTCAGCCTTAAGCACAGTGTCCCGTAGGGCTTGATAAAGATTTCCCAATATGTCTGACGTCTTCCTCAGCAGGCCGTCTGCCGTCTTTTTGCTCATGTCGAAGCCTTGCTCACGGAGCATGTGGCAGATGCTCTCCACAGTCATCGCATAACCATATCGCAGATGCATGACGTGTGCTATGGCGGATGACTCATAAAAGGAGTTCAGAAACGGGGTCCTCGGTGCTTTTCCCCGGTACAGCTGACCATCCTGCTTGTACAGCGGCGCACGGTAGAGTACCGTCTCCATATAGCCTTTGTGATAGCGGTACCTCTTGCTTTCAAGATATGCAGTGGGATTACCGTCCTGGTCCGTGCCGCCGACAAGTGTTGCCTGTGACAGATTAAAACATGGTGCGTCAGGGGTGACGTAGACTATCTGTGTATGTGCTGAGTTCTCCGGGTGGGTGCTGCGTTTGGCTCCGTTGTTGCCGCGAGCCTTGGCAGCCGCAGCCCGTCTCTTCTCCAGTTCCAGCCTTTCCTCCTCTGACGGCTTGGGGGGCTGTTGCTTTTCTGCTTTGTTGGCAATAATCTTGGACAAGCCTTTGTTTATACTCTTTGCCTTCTCAAGGTCCTCATTACGGCCGTCAATGGCTTCGCGAAGAGAGGATATCTCTTTCCTCAGACCAGTGATTATGGACATCAGCGCATTGATCTGGCGCTTGTCCTGCTCACGTTCAAGACGATACACTTCGAGCTGTGCCTTGAGCGAGGCGATTACTTCCTTGAGACTTTCTATGATCTGATTGCTTGTCATTACATCTACAAAGATAATAAATTTTCACGTAATGACAAAGTTTTCAGCCTACTATTTTGCAACTATTTTATTGATAATCAAAGCATTACAAGACGCATCAAACATCAATTCTCATTCTCTTGCGGTATCTCACCGACTTGGTAGAAATTCCCTGCATTATGAGAGAAAACGTTCTCCAGGGCATCTCTGCGCGTCCTGTTGACACATTTATAGAAGGCATCTCAAACGTGCCGCGCTCAAGACGCTTATGATAGAGAATGAAGCCATCACTGTCCCACCTGAGTATCTTGACGCTTTGCCTGTTCTTGGAAAAGAATACAAAAATACCGCCGCCCAATGGGGCAAGCCCCATTTCGTCACGGACTATCTTTGACAGACCGTTAATGCCATTACGCATATCCACACACCTTGTGCAGAGGTAATAATGCATGCTATCATTCAGTCCGAACATACCTCCGCCTCCTTCATTATCTTTATTACAAGCTCTGCCAATGCACCGGCGTCTGCATTTTCCATAGTAAGGCTGATGCTGGTGCCAAGGTTGAGCTTGACGTTGGCAAGTATGTGTGACGAGAAACCGTTATTTTCTGCTTTGGGAACATTTGACAACTCAACAAAGGATGATTGTGACTTTGGCTCAGAAGAGGCGACGGGCCCGGATTCAGACACAATGCCCTTACGTATATCGGCGATTGTGAGGCCTGATCTATAAAGCCATTTCAACATGCCACGATAATATACCTTATTGTCGCGACAAATATCTGACAGTTTCGTCTGGCGGCCTCTTCTGAGAGACTTCTCAAAGACCGTCAGTGTTTTCTGATAACGTTCATTTGCTGTATCATACATATCTTTCATCTTTTTAGTTCCGATGCAAAGATACGCACTTATATTTTTAGCTACAATACGCAATTGCGGAGACGCTTACGTATAAAAATAACTGATTAGCGGCTGTGCGGGAAACGGAAGGACGGTCAGGTGTTCAAGGACTTCACCACGGGCATCGTGGCCTATCACCTGAAGAAGTGGCTCAAGGCGGCAGGCATCACGAAGCACATCACCTTCCACTGCTTCCGCCACACCTTTGCCACATTGCAATTGGCAGCCGGCACCGACATATACACCATCTCGAAGTTGCTCACCCACAGCGACGTGTCAACGACACAAGTCTATACCGACGTAGTCAGCTCGCTCAAGCGTGACGCAACGAACAAGATCTCATTGAAATGAGACTCACAGTGTCATACTATTACATACTCACATACTTTTAGAATAGAAAACCATCTTCATAACCTAACCTACTGACATTTTGATACTATGGAAAACCAAACACCTACCTCACAACCAACTACTACCATGAGAACATTAACCTTTGACGGGATGCCGCAAACTCTGGCATCCCTCCATGAGAAGTGCGACACGATCATCGCCTTGTTGTCGTTCATCGCCAGCGGCACGTGCGATGCTGCTAAGTACACACCTATCGGCATGACGGAGGCCTGCAAGCTGCTCGGCAAGAGCCCGTCGACCATCTACGACATGACCTCCAAGCGGAAGATACCGTTCCACAAGCGTGGCAACAAACTCTATTTCTTCCAGGACGAACTGATGAAGTGGATTACCGACGGAGGATACAGCGACATCGACTATCCCGACACCGGTCATACTAACATTGATGATTGCAAGGCCGAGGAGCATCTCAAATCTCTACAGGCGGAAGTCAGACGCAAACCAAAGCCTTTGATGTCGTGACGTTGTGTCAATGAATGGCGTAGGTCGGTATGTTGGCTGTCAACTTGTGTCGATGTGTTGGTGCTCGACCAGTGTCGACTATAGGCATGTGTTGACTATCGACTTTTGTCTATGTGTTGAGTATAAACTAGTGTAGTGTCCTGATCATTTCTTCTGTTATACTCATAACTTCGGATAAAGAGAAATTAACTTCACTCTTGCATCCTCTGTACGGAACTGCCAGACAATCTTCTTGCTTTCGTCATTCT
>NZ_JAMXSP010000004.1:0-183227 GCF_025457485.1 Hallella absiana | reverse complement strand
TGGGGTAAGGGGCATTTATATGTCTTTATGGTGACATTCGATGCACTGTGCCCCCTTTTTACTAACGATGCAGATTATTTTCGCTTCTGTATCATATTAGGCGCGTAGTTGCGGATTTGAGGGTGATGAAAACGGTTGTTTCATGTGGTCATCTCGGTAGTTTTGTCGGGTCAGAAAGGTGGTTTGAGCAAAAATTCTCTATAGAATTTTTGCTCAAATCACCTTTTTGATAATGTGACAAAATAAAAGTATTTTGTAAAAGTCTGAATGATAAGTTTTACTTATGTATATATACGACGGTGCGATTCGTCCGCGCTCACACCTTAATTATATATAGAAGTTTGCGTCCGTTATTTCCGGAACTTCTTCCCGATGACGGGCAGCGAGCTCAGCGGCAAGTCTTTCTTCACGATGAAAGCTACGTCCGCAATCAGCAACAGCGTGTTGACAAGCAAGGCCGGCAGCATCGGCAGATAGCGGTTGGAAGCCGTCATGCCCACAAAGAGCACTACGGCAAGCAGTGTGTAGGTGAAGATAGACTTCAGCGGATAGGCGATCGGATAGTATTTCTGACCGAAGAAATAGCTCAGCACCATGCTCACCGCATACGACGCAAAGCCTGCCCACGCGCAAGCCCAATAGCTGAAACGCGGGATGAAGATGATGTCGAAAGCGATCAATACGACCGCGCCGATACCTGAGAACCAGGCGCCCCAAATGGTCTTGTCGATGAGCTTATACCAGAAGCTGAGGTTGAAGAACACGCCGAACATAATCTCGGCAGCCATCACGATCGGCACTATCTCCAGGCCCTCCCAGTAGCTGCGGCCGATGATGTAGCGGATGATGTCCATGTAGGCCACCACGCAGAGGAAGGCGAGAAGGGTGAAGATGATGTAGAACTTCATCACGCGGGCGTAAGTCTCCTTGTTGTTTTTCTCTTTGGACTGCCCGAAGACAAACGGCTCGTAGGCGTAGCGGAAGGCCTGGGTGATCATCACCATGATGGTGGCTATCTTGATGCAGGCGCCATAGATACCGAGCTGAACGCGCGCGTCATGGGCGTTGCCATCGAAAACGTAGGGGAAGATGATCTGCGAGGCACACTGGTTGAGCTGTCCGGCCAGTCCCATGACGAGCAGCGGCCAGGTGTAGCGAAGCATGCGCCTGCAGGTAGCCTTGTCGAACGGATTGCCCATCGCCTTGAGTTCCTTGCCCAACAAAAGCAGCGTGAGCACGGAACCGGAGAGCTCTATCCAGAACACCCACACCACCTCCAAGTCGAAGTTGGCGTCGTAGATGCCGAAGAGATTGACGTGCATGGCGGGCAGCACGATGAGATAGAGCGACACGCCCACGATGTTCACGGCAATACTTACCATCTTCAGCAATGCGAACTTGATGGGTCTGTGAGCATAACGCAGATAGGCGAAGGGTATCGCCGTGAAGGCGTCTATGGCTACGCACACACCCATGATCATCAGATATTCGGGATGATCGGGATAGCCGATGGCACTGGCAACGGGATGGATGAACAGCGCCAGCACCACCACGAAGAGCAGAGAGGTGAAGCCTACGGTGTGGAGCGTGGTGGGATAGACCTTTCTCGGATCCTCGCCGGGGCGGTTCATAAACCGGAAGAAGGTGGTCTCCATGCCGTAGGTCAGGATGATGATGAGCAGGGCGATGTAGGCATAGATGTTGGTGATGATGCCATACTGTCCTCCGGCAGCGTTGAACTTCGCCGTCTCAATAGGTACCAGCAGATAGCCGATGAAGCGGGCTGCAATACTGCTCAGGCCGTAGATGGCCGTGTCTTTTGCAAGAGATTTTAAATTAGCCATAATTATATTGATGAGCTTATGTCGTTTTTAACGTTAGAAACTCTATTTTTCAAAAGAACAGATACGCGATGGCGATTGCCGCAATGACGCCTGCGAGGTCAGCCAGCAGGCCGCAAGCCACAGCGTGACGTGTGTACTTGATATTTACGGAGCCGAAGTAGACGGCAAGGATATAGAAGGTGGTGTCGGTGGAACCTTGGAAGATACAGCTCAGACGACCCACGAAGGAGTCGGGGCCATAGTTCTTCATCGCTTCCAACATCAGTCCGCGGGCTCCACTGCCCGAGAGCGGCTTCATAAACGCAGTGGGCAACGCACCCACGAAGTCGGTATTCAGCCCGCATTGCTTCACCACCCAGGCAATGCCATCGATGAGCATGTCCATAGCGCCCGAGGCACGGAACACGCCCACAGCCACCAGGATGGCAACAAGATAGGGGATGATGCGCACGGCAGTCTGGAAGCCTTCTTTGGCTCCCTCAATAAAGGCGTCGTAGACATTGATACGCTTTCTCAGGCCCGCAAGGATAAACAGCACGATCACCGTCATCAGTATCAGGTTGCCAGCGACGGCTGTCACGGTGCCCATCGTGTCCTTGTCCATCTGACCGAACCCCCAGATGACCAAAGCGACAAAGGCGATGAGTCCGCTCAAAGTGGCTAATAGTACCGGTTGCAAAAGGTTGATGCGCTGCCACATGGCCGTGATGATGATACCCGCCAGCGTGGCCACACTCGTCGCCAAAAGGATGGGGATGAACACATCGGTGGGCTGTGCGGCACCATAACTGGCGCGGAAAGCGAGAATCGTCGTGGGGATGAGGGTCAGTCCCGACGTGTTGAGCACCAGGAACATGATCATCGGATTGGTAGCCGTGTCCTTCCTCGTGTTCAGCTCCTGCATCCCGGCCATGGCTTTCAAGCCCGTCGGCGTGGCGGCATTGTCGAGTCCGAGCATGTTGGCAGCGATGTTCATGAAGATAGAACCCATCACGGGATGGTTCTTGGGAATGTCGGGAAAGAGCTTGGTAAACACCGGACTGAGCAGCCGCGCCAGCGCGTTGACGGCCCCAGCCTTCTCTCCTATCTTCATGATTCCCAGCCACAGAGCCAGCACGCCGGTCAGTCCCAGCGAGGTCTCGAAGGCTGTCTTAGACGTGTCGAACGTGGAGTCCACCATTTTCTGAAAGATTGTGGTGTCACCCATCAGCAATTGTACGCCGCCGAAGACGAAGGCAACGACAAAGAATCCAATCCAAATATAATTGAGTACCATACTATATCTTCTTATACACCTTTGGCAATGCAAAGGTAATAAAAAAAACCTACATGCACTTTTTTAGTGGCTAATATTTGTATAATCTAAAATAAAGTCGTAAATTTGCCACGTTAAGACGAACAGTATTAAGCCTGTCCTATCCGCCTTATGGCAGAGGGAAGTGAATAAAAACCATCCGTAGCGTGAATAATATCAACGTAGACAGAAGTAAAACTCTATTGGCCGCCATCTCATGTTGCGACTTTGTCATTGTCAACTTTGTTTTTTACTTGACCTTTATGATGCTTGGAAAAGACATTCCGGTATATTTCCATGCATATACCCGGGTCGTAGTTGTCTTGATGAATGTGTCTGTGCTGATTGGTGAGCTCTTTTTCCGTAGTATTGTCCACATGAGATTACTGCGTCTTGTAGACGTGTCCATTAACGTATTTCGTCTGACGCTTACCTTCACTTTGTCCTTTGCCATACTGCTGAAGATGATCTTCAACAATACTCCGACAGTGTTTGCGGCATTCTTTTTCTCAGGCTCATACATGGCTATAATGGGATCACGTCTTTGTGAGCGTGCTTTTCTGAACCGTTTGCGTAGTCACGGACGTAATGTGCAAAGAGTCCTCTTTGTAGGAGATGACCCGGCTCTATTAGCGCTGCACAAGGAAATGGCGGAGAATCCCGAAATGGGTTATCGCTCTTTAGGCTATTATAGTGATACACCTATAGCTGGCAGCCCTGATACATTTCAATATTTGGGCACGTTGGGTCAAATGAACCTGTTGATGCAACATAACGATCAGTCGCCGTTGAATCAGTCGGGGATCGACTTAGTGTTTTGCAGCTTGCCACACGAACAGGGCTACGAGGTTGATCGCATCATGCGATCCTGCGATAAGAATGTCGTGCATTTCTATTATGTACCACGCACTTTTGTGGGAGCCAATGTGAGCCTGCGTCCTGTGCACATGGGTGAACATCTGTTTTTCACCAACCATCGGAGCCCGTTGATGCAGCCCTACAATAAGTTGATCAAGCGCCTCTTTGATCTCGTTGTTAGCAGCGTAGCTTGTCTCTTTGTCATTCCGCTGACCTTGGTTGTCGGTATGATAATCAAGATTCAGAGCCCGGGTCCGGTGTTCTTCTGTCAGCAACGTACCGGGCTCAACGGCAAGACATTCTGGTGCTATAAGTTCCGCTCGATGCACGTCAACAAGGACGCCGACAGCAAGCAGGCCACCGAGAACGACCCGCGCAAGTTCCCCTTCGGTAACTTCATTCGGAAATATAACATTGACGAACTGCCACAGTTCTTCAATGTGCTCATTGGTAACATGAGTTTGGTCGGTCCCCGTCCGCACATGCTCGCACATACCGAGATGTACGGCAAGCTGATTGACAAATACATGGTACGGCACTTCTGCAAGCCCGGCATCACCGGATGGGCACAGGTCACCGGATGTCGTGGCGAGACCAAAGAGCTCTGGCAGATGGAAGAGCGCATTCAGCGCGACATCTGGTATATGGAGCATTGGAACATAGGACTGGATCTGAGGATCATAGCCATGACTTTCCGAACTTTCTTTGTCCATGACAAGAAGGCTTACTGAACTTTTTGGGGCTCAACGGACAGCGCCCTTGGAGTATCCTGTCATAAGGAATACTCCAAGGGCGCTCGCTTTTTATATATGCAACAATTGGCTTCTGCTATTCATCTTTGTCTGTCCGGAAGGGCATCAGCGGCAGGTTGGCACAGTTTTTCAGGTTGCCCAACTCGAAATTGCGGAAGCAGTAGCGTACGTACTTAGGCTGCTTCACCTCAGGCGACGTGACGAAGATCGTCTCATTGCGGCGATCCTGCCCCGACACCCAGAAGTGACCTGCCACAGCGCGATGGAAGACCTTGTCGGCTCCGGCCACTTCAAAGCCCTCAATATCGTCGTAGCGAGAGATGCCGCCTTCGGTTTTGTCAAGGCTCACATAGCAGGTGTCACCCTCGACAAACATGCTCTTATACACCGGGCTCTCGCATTTGATGCTCTTAAAACCGTAGTTGCGGTTGAGCGCAAGGAAGGCGAGGCGCTCGCCGACAGGCTGTTTCTGGCAGGGATGGATCTGATTCCTCTCCCAAGGATAGACGAGATCATTGGTGCAGACCAGGGCGCTGTTGGGAATGATGCTGGCCGCACGCTCCTGCTGCTCGCGAAGCAAAGCACCGGAAATGCCGTCGGCACCGTCACCATATATATAAGGAGCAATCTGCACGAAGTAGAATGGGATCTCGCCCTCACCGAAGTCGCGGCGCCACTGCTCCACGAGGAGCTTCAGCCGGTCGGAATATTCATTGCCCGGCGCACCGACATTGGAGCAACCCTGATAGTAGAGAATGCCCTTAACGGTGTAGTTGAGGATGGGGTGGAAAGTGCCGTTGCCCCACAACAGCGGGCGCAGATAGTCATAGGGGAACTTCTTCACCATCTTGCTGGAGTCGAGTTCTTCCTTAGTATATTTCTTCAGATTGTCGGCATCAAGCCAGCTCTCCACACGCGATCCGCCTTTGTTGGCAAGTATCAAGCCCACCGGCACATTGGCCACGCTGTTGACCTTGCGCGCGAAGAAATAGCCCACTGCGCTGCAGTCTCCCACCGTGTTGACATCCACAGCCTTCCATTGGCAATCGGCATCGTCTTGCGGCTCGGTGCGCATCACGCTTGGAATTTTCACAAAATGGACGCCACGCACCTCAGAAGTCGTGGTCACCACCTCGTTGTAGTCCTTCAGCGGACAGTTGCCAAAGCCCTGCACGGGAAACTCCATGTTGCTCTGTCCGGCACAGACCCATACTTCACCACTGAGCAGTCCCTTGATTGTCGTCTTCTCACCATCGTCGAAAGTCACCGACAGCGGCGTGTAGCTGGCCTTGGGCGTCTTGACTTTGAGGAGCCACTTTCCGTCGCGACCGACTCGAACCGAGTAGACATCACTGCTCCACGACACGCTGACGCGCACCGTCTTGCCGGGCTGGTCCCATCCCCACAGGCGAGCCTCACTTTGCTGCTGCAATACCATGCCGTCAGAAACCAAGTGTGGCAATCTGACCTTCGCCTGCCCCATGAGCGTCAACGCAAGGGCGGCAAGCGAAACAAAGAGTTGTTTAGTTGTCATTTGTGTTTAATTTAAGTTGTTTTTATTCCTAATTAACTCTTCCTCCTTATATATATTGTTGATAATATACAAAAAACCACGGCAAGCAAACGCTGTCCGTGGCTATCCATGAAAACAATCTATCAGTTTATCTGTGGAACTTTATCTACCTAATATGTCGTGTGCATGACACACGAGAGCTATTTGGTAAAAACCTAAGAAAAAGAGAGCAATCTCACGACTCCTCCCTTCCTACAAAAAACTACCTATATATTATTACTATACATATTTTGCCTAAACGGCTTGGTGATATATGATCAATCCTATTGTATCTTGTCAGTTTCTTATACATGTCTTCTTTACGACTGCAAAGGTATAGAATATATTAAAAACCGTGTAATACTATATTTACCAAATACAATACTATCTTATAAAAAGAATGTTACTTATACCATTTTAGATACTATTGTTCCTAAACAAAACCTTTGATTTCTGACATATTTTCGCTACTTAAACAAAATAAATACGAAAGTACGTGTTTATGTCAAAATTGTATTATTCAGTTTGGAATGAAACTCTTATCTTTGCAGCAGATTTCAATCATAAGATTAAAACCATTAAATGAATGTGACGGAGACTGACACTTTCGTGCTCAGACTTCCGTCAACCTAATAACATAAAGACAACATCAAAACAATGAAGCGACTTTCCCTTCTCTCCTTGATGATCCTGCTGATCAGCATGACGATAGGCGCGCAGATCAGAGGCAACAACATCACTGTGATCGTACAGCCCGACCACAACGACTGGAATTATCACGTGGGCCAGACTGCGCAATTCTCTGTCTCTGTACTCAAGTCGGGCACACCACTGGCCAACGCTCAGGTCGACTATGAAGCCGGGCCGGTGATGTATCCTTCTATATATAAAAAAGGTGTCACGCTTAAAGACGGTGTCATCCATCTCACCGGAAAACTGACCCGTCCGGGCTTCTATCGCCTCAAGGTCACGGCACACGTCGACGGCAAGGACTATGACGGACTGTGCACAGCAGCCTTCGATCCCGAGAAGATCGTGCCCGCCACACAATGCCCCGAAGACTTCGACGATTTTTGGAACAAGGCTTTGAATCAGGCCCGTCAATACGATCTCGACCCGCATCTCACGCCCCTGCCCGACCGCTCGACCAAAGAAGTGAATGTCTACGAGGTGAGCTTTGTCAATGACCGACCCGGCGGACGCATCTTCGGCATCCTGTGTGTGCCGGTGAAACCGGGAAAATATCCAGCTCTGCTCCGCGTGCCCGGTGCCGGCGTGCGCCCATACAGCGGTGACGTCTACACTGCCTCGCGCGGTGCCATCACGCTGGAGATCGGCATCCACGGCCTGCCCGTGACTCTCCCGCAGCATGTCTATGACGAGATCTTCCGTGGCGGACTCGACAACTATTGGGACACGAATCTCGACAACCCAGATAAGAACTACTATAAGCGTGTCGTCGTCGGTGCCGTGCGCTGCGTCGATTACATCGCCTCACTGCCGCAGTGGGACGGCCAGCACCTCGGCGTGACGGGCTCAAGTCAGGGCGGTTTCCTCTCGCTCGCCGTAGCTGCTCTCGACAAGCGCGTGAGTTTCATGGGGGCTGTCCACGACGCCATGTGCGACTACGAGAGTGAACTGAAAGGTGTCGCCGGTGGATGGCCACACTACTTCTATCAGGTCAAGAACCCCAGTGAGGCCCGCATCAAAGGTGCGCGCTACTACGACGGCGTCAACTTCGCCCGTCGGGTGACCTGTCCCTGCTGGTTCTCTTTCGGATACAACGACGAGGTGGTGCCACCAACATCGTCCTACGGCACCTACAACATCGTGAAAGCGCCCAAACATCTCAGCGTCTATCAGCTCACAGGCCACTATTGGTTTCAGGAGCAGTGGGACGAATGGGAGGCATGGCTGCTGAAGATGATGGACATCAAATAACATAAGCATCACTTTAAAAACATAAAACCATATCACCATGAAGACATCGATCATTACGGCATTATTGCTGCTCCTCGGCCTCAACTGCGCCGCCTCGCCCGCCACACAACTCATCCGGCGCATGGCAAAGTTGCAAAAGAGCGGTGTGATGACAGGCCATCAAGACGATCCTATCTATGGACATAACTGGAATTTAGAGAAGGGACGCAGCGACGTAAAAGAAGTCTGCGGGGACTATCCCGCCGTGATGGGGTTTGAACTCGGTGACTTGGAATTGGGAAAAGCAAAAAATCTCGACGGTGTACCTTTCGACCGTATGCGCCAGGAAATCAAAGCACAGAACCGCCGCGGCGGCATCGTGGAGATCAGCTGGCATCCCAACAATCCTGTCACCGGCAAGAATGCCTGGGATCCGGAAGGAAAACCGGTCGGAGAAATCCTGCCCGGCGGCAAGCTATGCAAGGAGTTTGCCAAGCGCATGAAGCGTGTGGCCCGCTTTCTGGCATCCCTGCGCGATGACAAAGGACAGCCGATTCCTGTCATCTTCCGCCCTTGGCACGAGATGGGCGGCGGATGGTTCTGGTGGGGAAAAAACAGTTGCACCACCGAGCAATACAAGCAACTCTATGTCTATACCTATCAGTTCATGAAGCGCCAAGGCCTTAACAACCTCGTGTGGGGCTTCTCTCCAAACACAGGCGACGCAAGTCTGGAGATCTATTATCCGGGAGATAAATACGTAGATCTGCTTGGCGTGGACCTCTACGACTTTGAAGGCAGTGCCGAAAACTACACAAAGACTATTGAGCGCGAGCTCAGCCTGTTGACCGAAATGGGCAAGAAACACCAAAAACTCATCGCCCTGACAGAGACTGGATCACAGAAGCTGCCAATCAAAAACTGGTTCACTACAGTGCTCTGGCCGGCCATCAAGCCTTATCCTATCTGCTACGTGCTCTTCTGGCGCAATGCCTGGGACAATGCCAAAGAACTCTATGTGCCATACGCCGGGCATCCTGATGCCGACGACTTCAAGACCTGGGTCGAAGATCCCCGTGTGCTGACCGTCAAGGACATCGCCAAGACCAAATAGCATACACTGCCTTGCCAGTATCATCACACAGGATGATCCCACACGAGCCAGCATTGGCAAGAACACAAATAAAGAAAAATATATTATCACCTGATAAAAACCATTCACAAATGACAGAATTCAAAGACCGCGTCGCCAAGTTGCGCGCACACCATGAAGAATTGATTACCCGTCAGAATGAGCCGCTGGAATGGGGCAACGGCATCTACACACGTTATAAATATCCTGTTCTCACTGCCGAGCACACGCCGCTGGAGTGGCGCTACGACTTCAATGAGAAGGATAATCCCTACCTGATGCAGCGCATCATGATGAACGCCACGCTCAACAGCGGAGCCATCAAGTGGCATGGCAAATACCTGCTTGTCGTGCGTGTGGAGGGTGCTGACCGCAAGAGCTTCTTCGCTGTTGCCGAGAGTCCAAACGGCGTAGACAACTTCCGTTTCTGGCCCGAGCCCATCACCATGCCCGAGGATGTGATCCCCGCCACCAATGTCTATGACATGCGTCTCACCGCCCACGAAGACGGATGGATCTATGGTGTGTTCTGCGCAGAGCGGCACGACGACAGTCAGCCCGGCGATCTGAGTGCCGCAACAGCCACAGCAGGTATCGCACGTACCAAGGACCTCGTCAACTGGGAACGCCTGCCGGACTTGAAATCAAAGAGCCAGCAACGCAACGTCGTGCTGCACCCTGAGTTTGTCGACGGAAAGTACGCCTTCTACACACGTCCTCAGGACGGCTTCATCGACGCTGGTTCCGGCGGTGGCATCGGATGGGCACTTGTCGACGACATCGAGCACGCTGAGGTGAAGGAAGAGAAGATCATCAACCTGCGCCACTATCACACCATCATGGAAGTGAAGAACGGTGAGGGTCCTCACCCCATCAAGACTCCTCAAGGTTGGCTCCATCTCGCCCACGGCGTACGCGGCTGTGCCAGCGGTCTGCGCTATGTGCTCTATATGTATATGACAGCTCTCGACGATCCCACACGCGTCATTGCCCAGCCGGGCGGCTATTTCCTCGTTCCTCAGGGCGAGGAGTATATCGGTGACGTGATGAACGTGGTGTTCTCCAACGGCTGGATTGCTGACGAAGACGGCAAGGTGTTTATCTACTACGCCTCTTCCGACACCCGTATGCACGTAGCCACCTCGACCATCGACAAGCTCGTCGACTACTGCATGCACACGCCCGCTGACGGCTTCGCCACCGGCAAGAGCGTGGAAACCATCAAGAAGCTCATCGCAAAAAACAAAGAAAACCTGAAATAAACAATAAGCGACACAAGCCTTTGTCAGAGCTCTAAAACCCTGACAAAGGCTTCGTCAATGAATCCTTACCAATGGCAAAAATCAAACTTTCAGAAAAAATCGGCTATGCGCTCGGTGATGCCGCTGCGGGCGGCATCACTTGGAAGATCATGTCAATAGCTTTCCCGCTGTTCTTCACCAATGTCTTCGGTCTGACATTCTACGACGCTGCCGTGCTGATGCTGGTGGCGCGTCTCATCGATGTCTTCATCGACCCTGTCATCGGCGTCATTGCCGACCGCACGCAGAGCCGCTGGGGCACCTACCGTCCTTGGGTCATCTTCGGCTCCATCCCCTTGGGTGTCATCTTCGCCCTGCTACTCTATACACCCGATCTCGGTCCTGTGGGCAAGCGTGTCTACGCTTACTTCTTCTATATACTGATGATGCTGGTCTATTCACTCGTCAATGTGCCGTTCGGCTCCTTGCTTGGTGTGATGACCGACGACGACAACGAGAAGAACCAGTTCTCCGCTTTCCGCATGGTGGGAGCCTATGCCATGGGCTTCGTCACCCTGCTCTCTTTCCCCTATCTTCAGAAGTTTGTCGGCGGCACTGACCAGCATCAGTATGCCGTGCTGGGTTGTTTCTTCGGTGCCCTCGCCGCTGCGGGCACACTGGCCTGCGGTCTGCTCACCAAGGAACGCCTGAAACCAGTGCGTGCCGAGAAGTTCTCGGGCAAGCAATTCGTGGACTTGGTGAAAAACAAACCTTGGATCTTCATGACGCTGACAGCCGTCTGCACCAACTTCTTCAATGGTTTTCGCTATGCCGTGGCCGGATATATGTTCTCCTACTGCATGGGCGGTGACATCACTGTAGGCAGCCTCATCATCAACTACACGGTGTTCATGGCCTTCGGCGAGGTGACCTGTATGATCTTCGGCGGTCTGTCGCCGGTCTGCACCAAATGGCTGGGCTCCAAGCGCAAGACGTTTATCTTCTCTGCCTTCATCTGCTTTGTGACCTCCGTCCTTTTCTTCTTCATCCCGATGAAGCCGGCATATATCTGGGTGATGATCGGCGTGACCATCCTCACTTCGGCCGGTGTAGGCATCTACTCCCCACTGCTGTGGTCAATGTATGCCGACGTGGCCGAATACGCAACGAAGAAGAACGGTACCTCCTCCACGGGTCTTATCTTCTCCTCCGGCACGATGGCACAGAAGTTTGGCACAGCTATCTCTGGTTCGCTGATCGCTATGTTCCTTGGTTTGGCCGGCGCGCACATGATCACCGACCAGTTTGGCAACCCCACCATCGACCCGCAGTCCATCACCGACTCCGTGCTGACGATGGTCTGGGCCCTGTTCTCTCTGTTCCCGGCAGCCTTTGCATTGATCATGATGCTGCTGTCATACCTCTATCCTATTAAGAAATAACAATTATGGAAACGCTCAAGAAAGAAATGAAACAGTGCCTTGAGAACAACATCCTCCGGTACTGGATCGATAAAGTCACCGACAATGAGCACGGCGGATACTACGGACGTGTCGACGGTCACGACCAAGTGCACCCTGAAGCAGAGAAGGGAGCCATCCTCAACGGACGTATTCTGTGGGCATTCTCCGCCGCCTACCGCGTGCTGAAAAAGCAGAAATATCTCGACGCCGCCACACGCGCCAAGGACTATATTCTCGATCACTTCATCGACAAAGAGTACGGTGGCGTGTACTGGAGCCTCGACTGTGAGGGCAAGCCCCTCGACACCAAAAAGCAGACCTACGCCATCGGCTTCGTCATCTATGGTCTCAGCGAGTATGCGCGCGCCACGGGCGACAAGCAAGCGCTCGACGCTGCCATCAAACTATACCACGACATTGAGGCTCATGCCTACGATGCCGTCAACGGCGGATACGTAGAGGCACTGACACGCGAATGGAATCCTATCGCCGACATGCGTCTCTCCGACAAGGACGAGAACGGTGCCAAGACGATGAACACACATTTGCATGTCATCGAACCTTATACCAACCTCTATCGCGTATGGCCTTCCAAGGAGTTGCGCGAGAGCATCCATCGGTTGCTCGACGTCTTCACCGACAAGCTATATAATAAGGAGACTCATCATCTCGACCTGTTCTTCGACAACGAGTGGCACGGACGCCGCAACATAGAGAGCTATGGTCACGACATCGAAGCTACCTGGCTGCTGTGGGAAACAGCCCTCGTGCTCGGTGAGGACGACGTGAAGACAAAGCTCGAACCCATTGTCGTGGACTTGGCAAAAGCCGCCGACGAAGGTCTGCAACCCGACGGCTCTATGATCTATGAGCACTGGAAGGACACCGGCAAGACCGACCGTCAGCGCCAGTGGTGGGTGCTCTGCGAGAATGTCATCGGCCATGTCAACCTCTATCAGTACTTCAACGACAAAGACGCGCTGACGGTGGCTAAGGACTGCTGGGCTTATATCGACAAGCATCTCGTGGATCACGTCAACGGCGAATGGCACTGGGCTGTCGACGACAACGGCAAGATCAATCTTGAAGACGACAAGGCCGGATTCTGGAAATGCCCTTATCACAACAGCCGCATGTGTCTGGAAATCATTGAACGACAATTTTAAAGCCCTACAACTATGAACAGCCACGTTTTGCATGAGATCACTCCACTGATGGACAAGGACATCCTCTATATAGTGGAGCGACACAAGAAAGAGTTCACCTATCCCATCCACTGCCATGAGGTCTGTGAACTGAACTTCGTTGAGAACGCCAGAGGTGTCAGGCGAATCGTGGGCGACAGCAGTGAAGTCATAGGCGACTATGATCTCGTGCTCATCAGCAGCAACGAGCTTGAGCACGTTTGGGAGCAAGGCGACTGCCATAGCGATGACATCCGGGAGATTACCGTGCAGTTTGATCTCGGCGATCTCAACGATGGTCTGCTGTCCAAGACACCCTTCGACAACATCCGAAAGATGCTCACAGAGGCGCAGAAAGGCATCGCTTTCCCCATCAGCACGATCATCAAGATCTACGAGAAGTTGGAGAATCTCGGGCACCAGGGCGACAAGTTCATGGCTACGATACAGTTCCTGGAGATTCTCAACACACTCGCAACCAGTGAAGGCATGAGGACGCTGGCCACGACAAGCTATGCCAAAGTGAACATCGAGGACGACAGCCGACGCATCCTCAAGGTGAAAAACTACATCGCTGAGAACTATATGAACGACCTCATGCTTGAAGATCTCTCCGGGATTGCCAACATGAGCAAGAGTTCTTTCAGCCGTTTCTTCAAGCAGCACACGGGACGCACGCTGAGCGATTACATCATCGACATACGCATGGGCAACGCCACACGCATGCTCATCGACACCAACGAGAGCGTTGGAGAGATCTGCTTCAAGTGCGGATACAACAACATGAGCAACTTCAATCGCATCTTTAAACGCAAGAAAGGATGCACGCCCAGTGAGTTCCGAGAGCAATACAAGAAGGTGAGGATTATCATCTGAAAATATTCGCAATCACAGAAAAAGACAAAAGCACTGTTTGACAGCCTAACACGCTGACAGACAGTGCTTTTTCTTTGTCTATTCATTTTGTCTATCGCACCATAGAAAAAGGCTGTTGCGACCATGGAAAGAAATCTCTATCTTTGCACCAGAGAAAAGAAAACAAGATTATCAACCACAAAAACACATAACATTATGAAGACTCTGAATTTCACCGGACTCAACAGCGAGCTCACTCTCAACGTCGTTAACGCTCTGGCTCAACTGCTCGCAGACTTCCAGATTCACTACACCAACCTGCGCAACCTCCACTGGAACGTCCGCGGACACGGCTTCTTCATCATGCACGAGAAATACGAGGAGCTCTACGACGACGCAGCCGCTAAGATCGACGAGGTCGCTGAGCGCATCCTCCAACTCGACGGTACGCCCGAGAGCCGCTTCTCCGCTTACCTCAAGGTGGCAAAGGTACAGGAACTCGACGTACCTGAGACTGGCTGCAACGCCGTGGAGTATGTCCTCGACACTCTCAAGACGCTCATCGCTCAAGAGCGCGAAGTACTCCGTTTGGCTGCCGACGCTGGCGACGAGGTCACCGTGGCACTGATGAGCGACTACCTCAAGGAGCAGGAGAAGACCGTTTGGATGCTCATAGCCTTCAACTCGCCCAAATGCGCTAAATGACGCAAAGGCGACGGCTCGCAAGCCCAACATAGCTTACTATACATAGAGAATTGATTCATCCTTTATCGCCGCATTGGCAAAGATTTCCCACCCGGAAACTTGCCGATGCGGCTTTTTTTTTTTAATTTTGCCGCAGATCATGCGGCGTTATTTGAAAGAGAATGCCGCAAACTCACCAAAAGCAGCACCATGTATATACACGAAAGAGACAACTGGACAGATTTCCGATGGGATGCCAATGCCATTTTACTCCCATTGGAACAGGCTTCCCATAAGTTAGGATCGCTTTATGGGCAATTAGGGCAACTGGGCTTTGACAGCCGTCTCGGTGCCATGGCCGAGAACCTCACCCACGACATAGTCTACTCATCTGAGATCGAAGGCATCAATCTCAATGCCGATCAGGTGCGGTCGTCCATAGCGCTTCGATTAGGAATAGAGAGCACGAAGTTTGTGGCTCCCTCGCACTATATCGATGCCGTGGTCGCTGTGATGCTCGATGCCGTTGAGCACTACGACCGTCCTATCACCAAGCAGATACTATGTGGCTGGCAGACAGCTTTCTTCCCTACGGGATTCAGTGCAGGCGAACAGATAGAGACAGGCAGATACAGAAGCCATGACGAGCATATCATCTCAGGTTATCTCGGGCGCGAAAGGGTGCACTATGTAGCTCCCAAGCCCGACAGAATAGAGACAGAGATGAGCCGGTTCATCGAATGGTTTAACAGCGAGACACAAGACTCCTATCTGATTCGCTCCGCCATTGCCCATTTCTGGTTTGTCTCCATCCATCCCTTTGAAGACGGAAACGGGCGGCTGGCAAGGATCCTGTCCGACATGATGCTCGCCCGCGGCGAAAAGAGTAAGTTCCGGTTCTACAATATATCCTCCGCTATCAATAGCGACAAGAAACACTATTACGAGATACTGGAGCGTGCGCAGAAAGGCAATGGTGACCTGACGGAATGGATACAATGGTATATCACCACGCTGATACGTGCTCTCGACACGTCTGCCGGTATGCTCAACCTGGTTCTGAACAAAGCTGTCTTCTGGAATCGTGCTCACGACCTGCCGATGACAGAGAGACAGAAACATACCATCAACCTGTTTCTTGACGGCTATGAGTCGAAGATAACCACAAAGCAATGGGCTGCACTCAACAAATGCTCAAAGGACACTGCCAACCGCGACATTCAGGATTTGGTTCAGAAGCACGTACTGAAAGAGGAGGTTCCAGGTGCCAAACGTCCAAGCTATGCCATCGTGTACATCGACAGCGACATCTCTCCGCTCTTCTCTCAGATACAAATCACTGGAAAAGGTAATGCAACCCGTCTGCTCACCACTTTTCAAGACGGCACTCCTATAGACATGCCGATACAAGCATTGGATGCTGAGCGCTATGAGAAAGGAGAGCTCCCGGCTTCCCTTCTGTTGAACAAATACTGCGCCTATCTGGTAAAATAGACCAAATTGCAACTCATACTGCCCTACTCTTACCACTCCTGCTCCTCCATGCTCTCACAAGGCGAAGCCTTCTCCGCCTCTCAGTGCCTCTATGTGAGAGATAATACCAAGCGTTTTCTTGGAATGCAACGCGCCCCCATATCAGCCTGAAGCGATATGGGGGCGCTTATATATAATAAGGTGTAGAGGATGCAACACAACGAGATGTGAACCCTCTACGCCCAAATTGCAGATTAATCTACATCGTTGCTGTGATCGAGCTTGTCGCTGAAGTCCTTAGGAGCCTCAGCATTGTCGTGATGCTCGAAGCGACGGGGACGACGCTCACCGCCGTTGTTGCCGCCTTCGCGACGCGGACGATGATCGCCACGCTCGCCACGTGGACGACGCTCACGCTCGACATAGCCCTCAGGCTTGTCGATGAGCACACGGTGAGAGAGCTTGTACTTACCGGTCTTAGGATCGATTTCAAGCAGCTTCACCTTGATCTTGTCGCCTTCCTTGATGCCAGCCTCCTCGACAGTCTCAAGGCGCTTCCAAGCGATCTCGGAGATGTGGAGCAAGCCTTCCTTGCCCGGCAGAATCTCTACGAAGCAACCGTAAGGCATGATGCTCTTCACCGTACCGTCGTAGACTTCACCGACCTCAGGCACAGCCACGATAGCCTTGATCTTGGCCAGAGCAGCGTCGATACTGTCCTTGTTGGGAGCAGAAACCTGCACCTTGCCCACACCGTCGGCCTCGTCGATGGTGATGGTAGCGCCCGTGTCTTCCTGCATCTGCTGGATGATCTTTCCGCCGGGACCAATGACAGCACCGATGAACTCCTTAGGAATGGTAAGGGCAACGATGCGGGGCACCTGCGGTTTCAGCTCCTTGCGGGGCTCAGAGATGGTCTTCATCATCTCGTTCATGATATGCTCACGGCCGGCCTTAGCCTGCATGAGGGCTTTCTCCAGAATCTCGAATGGCAGACCGTCGCACTTGATATCCATCTGAGTAGCGGTCAGACCGTCACGTGTACCTGTTGTCTTGAAGTCCATATCGCCGAGGTGATCCTCATCGCCGAGAATATCGCTCAGAATTGCGTAGCCTTCCTCACCGGGGTTATGGATGAGTCCCATGGCAATACCAGCCACCGGCTTCTTCATAGGAACACCGGCATCCATCAGTGCCAGCGTGCCGGCACAGGTAGTAGCCATAGAGCTTGAGCCGTTGGACTCGAGCACCTGGCTCACCAGACGCACGGTATAAGGGAAGTCCTCAGGGATCTGACCCTTCAGCGCACGCCATGCCAAGTGACCGTGACCAATCTCGCGACGGCCTACGCCGCGCTGTGCCTTAGCCTCACCGGTGCAGAATGGTGGGAAGTTATAGTGGAGCAGGAAACGCTGATAGCCGCGGTTGAGCACACCGTCGACCAACTTCTCGTCGAGCTTCGTACCGAGCGTACAGGTAGTGAGCGACATGGTCTCACCACGCTGGAAGATAGCTGATCCGTGGGGCATGGGCAGCGGCGAGACCTCACACCAGATAGGACGGATGTCGGTAGTGCCGCGGCCATCCATACGCAGGCCTTCGTCGAGGATGCAACGGCGCATGGCGTCGCGCATCACATCGGCATAGTAGCGGGTAGCCTCAGCGTGCTTCTCCTCGAGATCCTCCTCAGAGAGATCAGTGTGGGCGGCGTCGTACTTCTCCAGGAAGTCGGCGAGCACCTTGTCGTAAGCGTCGTTGCGCTCCTGCTTAGGCAGAGCCTTATGGTTGATCTCGTAGCAGGGCTTATAGAGTTCGTCTTTGATCTGCTGACGCAGGTCTTCGTCGTTGATCTCATCGTCGTACTCGCGCTTCTTGTCAGTGCCGAGTTCCTTAGCCAGCTCGTCCTGCAGCTCACACATCGGCTTGATGGCGGCGTGAGCAGCTTTGAGGGCGTCGATAAGGTCTTTCTCCTGAACCTCTTTCATCTCGCCTTCCACCATCATGATGTTGTCCTTGGTAGCACCGACCATCAAGTCCATGTCGGCGTCGGCCATCTGCTGGAAGGTGGGGTTGATCACGTACTCGCCGTTGATGCGAGCCACGCGTACCTCAGAGATTGTATAGTCAAAAGGAATGTCAGAGCAAGCCATAGCTGCGGATGCGGCAAAGCCTGCCAGTGCGTCGGGCTGATCTACGCCATCGGCGGAGAGCAACATCACCTGCACATACACCTCGCAGTGATAGTCAGAAGGGAAGAGAGGGCGCAGGGCACGGTCTACCAGACGGGAGACGAGGATCTCCTCATCGCTGGCTTTACCCTCACGCTTAGTGAATCCGCCCGGGAAGCGGCCTGCAGCACTGTACTGCTCACGATAGTCTACTTGCAAAGGCATGAAATCTGTTCCCGGAACTGCCTCTTTGGCTGCGCAAACGGTAGCAAGCAGCACGGTGTTGCCCATACGCAGGACAGCAGCGCCATCGGCTTGCTTTGCAACCTTTCCGGTTTCAATTGAGATGGTTCTTCCATCTGGCAACTGAACGGTTTTTGTAATTACGTTCATCTAAAATCTAAAAAACTTCGTTTTTGTACAAACATCAAAATAAATCGTGCAAATATACCTCTTTTATAGGACATAAGCAAATCACAGCGCGGAAATTTATTCTTTTTTATTAATGTATTCCTCACTTTGGTGGAATTGTCGCAATAGTAAGAACAAAAAAGCATGATGCACCGCAACAAACCTTGCGGTGCATCATGCTGGGTTTTGACACTGCCTCACTATAGTGGCAAGACACTCGCCGGGGGATGATAAAAGGAGAAGGCTGTAGGATGTTTCACCAACCCGCTCTATGCTCTCTGACCGAGCTGTTGGCACTTCTCCTCACCGAACTCCTTAGAGATGTAGTTATAGATGCTCTGACAAGCTGCCGCGGAGAACTCTTGGGCACAGGCGATGATGCTGTCCCACTGCTCCTCGGTGAGCCCGCGCTCGATGTCCTCGCGCGTGATACCATATTTCACCATACCATAGATGAGTCCGGCATTGAAGTTGTCGCCTGCGCCCACCGTGCTGACCGTAGGCGTCTCGATGGCAGGATAGCTCTTGCGGAAACCGTTGTCGGCACGCAACTCCACGGGGCGGGCACCCTGAGTGTAGATGAACTTCTTACAATAGAACGAGATCTCACTGTTGTAGACTTTGTCGGGATCGGTGAGCTTGTAGAGCACTTCAAAGTCCTCATGACTGCCGCGCACGATGTCGGCATACTCGAGATTTTCGAGATAATTGGGCGTGATCTTCATCACCTCGTCGCGGTGTGACGACCGAAAGTTGACGTCGTAGTAGATGATGGCACCGTGATTGCGCGCGTAGTCCAGCAGTCCGACGATCTGCGGACGAATGACGGGGTTGACGGCAAAGAACGAGCCGAAGATGACAATGTCGTCGGGCTGGATGTCGGGATAGACAAAGTCGAGCTGATCATGCGGGTGATCTTTATAGAAGATGTACTGCGCATCGTTGTTGTCATCGAGGAAGGCGAGCGAGACTGGCGACTTCGATTCCGGGAAGATATTGACGTTGGTAGTGTCCACTCCATTGTCTTTGAGAAAACACAGGATATTCTGTCCCACACGGTCGTTGCCGGTTTCACTGATGAAAGTGGTGCTCACGCCCGCACGCGCCATCGAGATGATGGCATTAAACGACGAGCCGCCAGGGTATGCACCGATGGGCTGCTCATGCTTGAAGATGATGTCAAGCACGGTCTCTCCTATTCCTATTACTTTTCGCATACTTAGTATATATTTTCCTTGGGGTGATTTCAAAGTGCAAATATCCGAAAAATATAGCATAAATCAAAGGGATTTTGCGTATTTTTGCAGGTGAAATGAAATATAACACCTTTACGCTGTCCAACGGACTGCGCATCATACATCTGCCCTCCACCGCTCCCGTGGTCTACTGCGGCTATCAGATCAACGCCGGATCTCGCAACGAAGACGCCGGCGAAGAGGGACTCGCGCACTTCTGCGAGCACACGACTTTCAAGGGCACTCAGCGGCGACACGCTCTCGAAATACTGAACTGTCTGGAGAGTGTCGGCGGTGACCTCAACGCGTTCACCAACAAGGAGGACACCACCTACTACGCCGCTATCCTCAAAGACCACATGCCGCGTGCGGTGGACTTGCTCACCGACATCGTCTTTCACTCGACCTATCCCCAACAGGAAATCGACAAGGAGGTGGAGGTGATCTGTGACGAGATTGAGAGCTACAACGACTCGCCCGCAGAACTCATCTACGACGAGTTTGAAAACCTCGTCTTTCACGGTCATCCTTTGGGCCATAACATCCTTGGCACCGCCGACCGCGTGCGGAGCTATACCACCGCTGACGCGCTGCGCTTTACGCACCGTTACTACCGTCCCGACAACGCGATTTTCTTCGCCTATGGCGATGTGGATTTCCACCGCCTCGTACGTCTGCTCGACAAAGCGACGAAGGACCTGAGCACTCTGAAGGGTGCAGATCAAGACCGGCTGCTACTTTCTACCGTCTCTTCCTCATCCATGACATCAAATGCCTCAAATGAGCCACTGCGACAAAAAGAGGAAGCGGTCAAAAGCAGCGTCAGCGACCTTCTACGACAAAAGGATGAGAAGACAGAAAACGCCTTGGAAGGCAAACTGCGACAAAAAGATGAATTGTTGCCCGGCGACACATATATTATTGATAAACAGACACATCAGGCTCATGTGATGGTTGGACACAGAGCCTACGACGTACATGACAACCGCAGAATAGCGCTCTATCTGCTCAACAACATCATCGGCGGACCGGGAATGAACGCTAAGCTCAACCTCGCACTGCGGGAACGCAACGGACTCGTCTACACCGTGGAGAGTACAATGGTCAGCTATGGCGATACGGGAATATGGAGTGTATACTTCGGCTGCGACGAGCACGACATCAAACGGTGCCTCCGGCTGACGCGTGGCGTGGTGGAGAAGTTCATCGATCAGCCGTTGACCGAGCGTCAACTCCACGCTGCGAAGAAGCAGATCAAAGGGCAGATCGGTGTGGCATGCGACAATCGTGAGAACTTTGCCCTGGACTTTGGCAAGAGCTTCCTCCACTATGGTTGGGAGAAAGATGTCACCGCGCTCTATGAGAAAATCGACGCTGTGACAGCAGAACAGATCCAGCAGGTCGCAGCAGACGTCATGGCACCGGAGAGGTGGACCACGCTGATCTATAAATAGGGCCGATATATTCTTGACAAAAGAGTGTTGTGAAAAAGAATCGTTCCAGAGAGGGCGGAGAGAAAACAGAAGAGCGGAAACAGCTCAAAAGGGCTGTTATGAGACAGAAAGAGTGGCTTGCTGTTGTCATCTCGGTGACTTTTAGCGATGAAATCGCTTGTTTTGTCAGCTCATCTCGGTTGTTTTGTCAGCTCATCTCGGCTATTTGATCATAAGACAAGAGGCTTTGATGTCGTCAAAACATCTCTTTTGTAGGATGTAAAATACACAAAAACGAGGAGCGGTGTTGTGCTTATCAAATTAATATCGTATATTTGCAGCAGATAATATCAAGCGATGATGCGACGTTGGCTTGAGTGATTCGTTTTACTTTTTAATCAATAGTAATATGCAGATTCGTATTAACCCAGAGACATGTATCAAATGTGGCAGTTGCGTGGCGGTGTGCCCTGTAAGCATCTTCCGCCAGTCAGCGCCCCGCACTCCAGTCACCATAGAGCGTGCGGAAGCCTGTATCAAGTGCGGACATTGCGTAGATGTCTGTCCTACAAACTCCATCGATCATGAACTCTTCCCCTTGGAGCGCCTTCATGAGATAGACTATCATCAGATGCCGACACCCGAACAACTGATGAATCTGATTCATGCGCGCCGTTCCAACCGTACTTTCCTCAAGAAAGAGGTGCCAGCCTCTTCCGTTGCGATGATGCGTGAGGCTGCTCTCTATGCGCCTACTGCCGGCAACAACCAAATGGTAGAGTTGAATGTGGTCTGTGATCCGGACAAGATCGTCGACATCATCCGCTTCACCATCGACACCCTTGGCGAGCATCTCGACATCCTTGGCCCCAACTATGCGGGCGTAGTCAGCGGAGCACGTCAGGCTTTTGAGCATGGCAAGGACATCATTCTTCGCGGCGCACCCTACGTGATGGTCTTTGCTTCCGACCATAGTTTCGGAGCCGCCGACTGCAATCTCGCTTATCAGAATGCCTCGCTGATGGCGCAGAGCTTAGGCGTGAGCCAGTTCTACATGGGCTTCGTCATGACCGCTACAGCCTTGGCAGACCCGGATCGTGTGAAGGAACTCTTCGGCGTGAAGCAGAAGGTACAGGCACTGATGGGCTTCGGCATGCCTCGTCTTCGCTATAAGCGTTACGCCGAGCGGGGATAACGGATTTCGGCTTACAGGCCTCACAGACGGCTGTGAGGCCCGTTGCGTGTGAGAGGATAGAGGCTGTCGTACGATCGCTTTGAAGGTGGCGACAGACAATTCACCCAAGAAAACTTGCAGAAGTCAATTGAAAGCATTATATTTGCAACATATAAGCAACTTTTCAATTATCAGTAAGGAGGTAATAGCATGAATGTGGCATCA
The DNA here is from genome assembly GCF_025457485.1 of Hallella absiana. NCBI lineage: Bacteria > Pseudomonadati > Bacteroidota > Bacteroidia > Bacteroidales > Prevotellaceae > Hallella > Hallella absiana. The sequence goes on along the minus strand of NZ_JAMXSP010000004.1, from coordinate 160,329 downwards.
ATGAACAATCTATGGGATTATCTTTCAGGTTTATCCTTGACAGCAAGAAACAAGCAGTGGCTCTCCCAGAAACTGTTGGAGTCCGCAAAGCAGAAAAAAGTCTCATCAAAAGCAGAGGAGGCTCTTAGTAAATTGGATGGTTGTTGGGCCTGCGAAGATATAGATGATACATTAGAACATGATATATTGAACATAAGAAATCATGAAGCAAGGGCAGTGGAATCAATGGATGATTAGCTATGAAGAGATACTTGGTTGATACCAACATATGGATACATTTTTTCAAAGATAAGTATGGCGTTAGAGACAAAATCCTGAACGTCAACGCTGAGCAATTGTGCGTGTCTGAGATTTCTGTTGCGGAATTGACTTATGGAGCATACCATAGCAGTAATAAACCAAAACATTTGCAGGAAGTACATTTGGTACGAGACAATTTCTGTCTTTATACGATCTCGGAATGCATAGATGATTATGCGAAATTGAGAGACAAGTTGTCCAAGCAAGGACGTACCGTGGAGAACTTTGATTTACTGATCGCAGCAACAGCTATCCATTATCAATTGATCTTAGTGACAGAAAATGTTAAGCATTTCAAGAACATTCCTGGCTTGAAGATTGAGAACTGGGCGGACAGAGAAGCGTAACTAAGACGAATACATGATGGTGATGTCTCTATGTACACCACATGTACACAGCTAAAACGAAAAAAGGAGTTAGATTTACTCTAACTCCTTGATTTGTAATGCGCTCCAGGATGGGCTTGAACCAACGACCCCCTGATTAACAGTCAGGTGCTCTAACCAACTGAGCTACTGAAGCAGTGTGCGTGTCATTTCTGATTTGCGGTTGCAAAGGTACGGACATTCCTTGAAACCACCAAATGTTTTTGCAACTTTTTTTCGAGAAAGATGATTTTATGGTCTCTTTTTCGTATCTTTGCACCCGTGATACATTTAATATATACGGAAAACGACATAAAAAAGATATGAGAAAGACGTTTCTGACACTTGCCTGTCTGCTGCTCACCACCATGAGCTGGGCACAGGCAGACGCTGACCACAACTTCAAGGTGGCGAAGAACCTCGAAGTGTTCAACACCATCTACCGCAACCTCGACATGATGTATGTCGACACGCTCGACGCTGACGAGGTGGTGGGCTACGGCATCAATTCCATGCTCCACTCGCTTGACCCCTATACCGAATACTATCCTGAGGACAAGAGCAAGGACGTGAAGATGATGCTCACAGGCAAGTATGCCGGCATCGGCTCGCTGATCCGCTATAACTTCAAGCTTGGTCGCGTGTGCATCGATGAGCCTTACGAAAACATGCCGGCGGCGGAAGTGGGACTGAAGAAGGGCGACATCATCCTCAGCATCGACGGTGAGGACATGACCAAGCGCGACAACAACTATGTCAGCGACCACCTGCGTGGCGATGCCGGAACAACGTTTCTGCTGAAAGTTCTGCGCCCTTCCACCGGTAAGGAGATGAAGTTCAAGATCACGCGCCGCGCTATCCAGTTGCCCGCTGTCCCTTATTATGGCTTGCAGCAAGACGGTATCGGCTATCTCAACCTCAACCAGTTCACCGAAGGTTGCGGCAAGATTGTGCGCAACGCCATCATCGACATGAAGAAGCAGGGCATGAAAGCGCTCGTCTTCGACTTGCGCGGCAACGGCGGCGGATCGGAGCCGGAGGCAGTGAATGTCGTCAACTGCTTTGTGCCGAAAGGCAAGCTTGTGGTGAGCAACCGTGGTAAGGTGAAGCGTATGAACCAGGATTATCGTACTACCGTGGAGCCCGTAGATACCGTCATGCCCGTGGTGGTGCTTGTCAACGGCAACAGTGCGTCTGCCTCAGAGATCACCAGCGGTGCCTTGCAGGATATGGATCGAGCCGTGGTCATGGGCACGAAGACCTACGGCAAAGGACTTGTGCAGACCGTGATGGACCTGCCCTACAACGGCAAGATGAAGCTGACGACGAATAAATACTATATCCCTTCGGGCCGCTGCATCCAGAAGATCAACTATAAACACGCCAACGGCGGATCGACCGAAGTCGTTGCCGACTCGCTCAAGCGCACCTTCTACACTGCCCACGGACGCAAGGTGATGGACGGCGGTGGCATTGTGCCTGACGTGGAGGTGAAGGCCGACTCCATGTCAAACCTCGCTTATTATCTCGCTGCCGTAAAGGACTCCGATGAGCTCGTCACCAGCTACGAGGTCGACTATATCGCCAAGCATCCGACCATCGGACCGGCAGCTACGTTTGACCTCAGCGATGCCGACTACGAAGAGTTTAAGCAGCGCGTGCTCAACAGCCATTTTAAATACGATGCCATGAGCGAGAAGACACTCGACAACCTTGAGAAGGTGGCGAAGTTTGAGGGTTATTATGACGACGCAAAACCAGAGTTTGAGGCGCTGAAGAAAAAGCTCAAGCACAACCTTGCCAAGGATCTCGACTTCAACAAGGAGGGTATCAAACAGCTGCTCGCCAGCGACATCGTCTCGGCTTACTACTATCAGCGTGGTGCCATCCTCAACACGCTGCGCTACGACAAGCAGGTGCAGGCTGCCTACGCCTTGCTCAAGGATCCCAAACGCTATGCTGCTATTCTCACAGCGGGCGAGAGGAATAAAAAATAGCCAGGAGCTTGCGCTTCATGCTTTTTTGTATGAAAACACAGTATTTTAGCAGTGTGGAAGCAAAAAAGTAGGATCGATTGAATGGAATATGGAAAAAAAATAGTAACTTTGCAGTGTTCAGTGGAATGAGGGGCTCCCGAGAGCTCCTCATTTTTTTATAAACGCATGTTTTTTAACTGCATGATATGATAGACAAGAACGTCGTAAAACAATTAGTGAATGAGTGGCTGGAGGACAAAGACTACTTCTTGGTGGATGTCAATGTTACGCCCGATGACAAGATTACTGTTGAAATTGACCATGCTGACGGCGTGTGGATCGAAGACTGCGCAAAGCTGAGCCAGTATATCGAGGACCATCTCAGCCGCGACGACGAGGACTATGAGCTCGAAGTGGGATCGGCAGGTCTCGGACAGCCTTTCAAGGTGGAACAGCAATACCACAACTTTGTGGGCGAGCCCGTGGAAGTGCTCCAGGCTGACGGACAGAAGGTACGCGGCATCCTCAAGAGTGTCGACGGACGAGACTTCGTGGTCACTGTCAACGAAAAGGTGAAAGTTGAAGGCAAGAAACGTCCCGTGAAGATGGACGTGGACCACAACTTCAACATGGATGAGGTGAAATATACCAAATACCTCATCAACTTCAAATAAGCTCCAGGCCTGAGTGTGGCTCAGGTCGTGGTGCAGATTTCTGTAACGAGAAAACAATAAAGAAAAAGATATATGGTAGCAAGAAAGAAAGACGACGAGCAAGTGTCGATGATCGACTCCTTCCGGGAGTTTAAAGATACCAAGAACATCGACCGTACTACGCTCGTGAGCGTGCTGGAGGAAAGCTTCCGCAACGTGCTGGCAAAGATCTACGGCAGCGACGAGAACTTTGACGTCATCGTCAACCCCGACAAGGGTGACTTTGAGATTTACCGCAACCGTGTGGTAGTCGCCGACGGCGAGGTGGCTGACGAGAACAAGGAGATCAGCCTCACCGACGCGCGCAAGATTGAGCCCGACTACGAGGTCGGCGAGGAAGTGTCCGAGTCGGTCGACTTCGCTAAGTTCGGCCGCCGTGCCATCCTCACGCTGCGTCAGACACTGGCCAGCAAGGTGCTGGAGTTGGAGCACGATCAGCTTTACAACAAATACAAGGACAAGGTCGGCCAGGTCATGGCCGCTGAGGTCTATCAGGTGTGGAAACGCGAGGTGCTCCTCGTCGACGATGACAACAACGAACTCATCCTGCCCAAGAGCGAGCAGATCCCCGGTGACATGTATCGTAAGGGCGAGACCGTGCGTGCCGTCATCGAGCGTGTCGACAACGAGAACAACAATCCGAAGATCATTCTCTCCCGTACCAGCCCTACCTTCCTGCAGCGTCTGCTGGAACAGGAGGTTCCCGAGATCGCCGACGGTCTGATTGCCATCAAGAAGATCGCGCGCATGCCCGGAGAGCGTGCCAAGGTGGCAGTCGAGAGCTATGACGACCGTATCGATCCGGTAGGTGCATGCGTCGGTGTGCGCGGCAGCCGTGTCCACGGCATTGTGCACGAGCTCAACAACGAGAACATCGACGTCATCAACTGGACGGCCAACACCAAGCTGTTTATCCAGCGTGCGTTGAGTCCTGCTACCGTGACGAGCATCACCATCGACGAAGAGAACAAGAAGGCCGACGTCTATCTCCAGCCCGATCAGGTCAGCCTGGCCATTGGTCGTGGCGGTCTGAACATCAAGTTGGCTTCCATGCTGACCGAATACACCATCGATGTGTACCGTGTCGTCAAGGACGGCGAGCAGAACCCGGAGGAGGACGATGTCTATCTCGATCAGTTCAGCGACGAAATCGACCAGTGGATCATCGATTCCATCAAGGGTATTGGACTTGAGACCGCCAAGGCCGTCCTCAATGCTCCCCGCGAGATGCTGGTGGAGAAGGCCGATCTGGAGGAAGAGACCGTCGACCATGTGCTCGAAGTGCTGCGCAAGGAGTTTGAGAACTAACAGACAACTCCGCACGGCGTACACATCACACATATATTAATTTAAACGAAAGTAGAACATATCAGGGTATATGAGCATCAGATTAAACCAAGCATTACGAGAATTAAACATAGGAATGCAAACGGCAGTTGAATTCCTGCAAAAGAAGAGCGAGTTGGGCGAGGTGAAAGCGGACCTTAGCTATAAGCTCAATGAGAAGCAGCACGCTGCGCTTGTTGAGGCTTTCAAGCAAGATGCCGCCTTGCGCACCGATGCCGAGAAGCTCTTCGGTAAGAAGAAGGACAAGAAGCGTCCGCAGACCGCTAAGCCGGCAGAGACACACACTGGCAGCAGTGTGCTGGAAGGCACAGGTCATCAGACCTACAAGCCGCTGGGCAAGATTGACCTCAGCACAGTAGGCAAGAAACCGGTGGTCATCAAGTCTGATGCTTCTCAACCCAAGAAAGCAGAGCCGACGACTGCTGCCGTCAGTCATCCTCAGCCTGCTCCTGCTCAGCAGAAAGCCGGGCAGCAACCGGCACGTGTGCAGACTGCTGACAACGCAGCTGCCAAGCCGCAGTCGCAGAATCCAAAGCCCGAGCAGGCCAAGACTGAGCCCGCAAAGCAGGAATCCAAGGCAGAGAACCATGTGGAGAAAGCCGCCGACGCTCTGCAGAAGCAGGAGCCGGTGAAGCCCGCAGCACAGAAGAGCGAGCAGAAACCCGCTCAGAAACCTGCCGCTCCGAAGATCGCAGCCGTGAAGGTGGCTGAGGTCGTCGAGCCCAAGCCGGGCAGCAAGGTGTTCCAGCTCTCCAGCGAGAAGAAGATCCTCAGCACGCCAAAGGTCAACGTACTCGGTAAGATTGATCTCGACTCGATCAACCAGAGCACGCGTCCGAAGAAGAAGTCCAAGGAAGAGCGCCGTCGTGAGCGCGAGGCCAAGCAGAACGGTGGCAACGGTGGCAACAACGACCACAAGAAGCGCCAGCGCATCAACAAGGACCGTGTCGACATCAATGCAGCTGCCAACCAACAAGGTAATGGTAATGGTCAGGGCAAGAAAAAGAAAAACCGCAAGCGTGGCGGACAGAAGCCCGCTGAGGTTACCGAGGAGGATGTAGCACGTCAGGTCAAGGAGACGCTTGCCCGCTTGACGAGCAAGCAGAGCCAGACCAAGAAGGGCGCTAAGTACCGTAAGGAGAAGCGCGAGGCTGTGCAGGAGAAACTCAACCAGGAGGCTCGTGCCGAGAAGAAAGAGAGCAAGACGCTGAAGCTCACCGAGTTCGTGACAGTCTCTGAGTTGGCTACGATGATGAACGTCGGTGTCAACCAGGTCATCTCCACACTGATGAGCATTGGCGTGATGGCTTCTATCAACCAGCGCCTCGATGCTGAGACCATCAACCTGGTGGCTGACGAGTTCGGTTTCAAGACCGAGTATGTCAGTGCTGAGGTACAGGAGGCTGTCAGCGAGGAGCAGGACGACGAGAGCGAACTCGTGCCACGTGCGCCGATCGTGACCGTCATGGGTCATGTCGACCATGGTAAGACATCGTTGCTCGACCATATTCGCAATACCAACGTCATCGCCGGTGAGGCTGGTGGCATCACCCAGCACATTGGTGCTTATAGTGTCACACTGAAGAACGGCCGCAAGGTGACGTTCCTCGACACGCCGGGTCACGAAGCCTTCACCGCCATGCGTGCACGTGGTGCACAGGTGACGGATATAGCCATCATCATCATTGCCGCTGACGACAGCGTGATGCCTACCACCAAGGAGGCTATCGCTCACTGTCAGGCTGCCGGTGTGCCGATGGTGTTTGCCATCAACAAGATTGATAAGCCGGGAGCCAATCCCGACAAGATACGTGAGGACTTGGCACAGATGAACCTCCTCGTCGAGGAGTGGGGCGGTAAGTATCAGTGCCAGGAGATCAGTGCCAAGAAGGGTATCGGTGTCGATGACCTGATGGACAAGGTGCTCTTGGAGGCCGATATGCTCGACCTCAAGGCCAACCCCAACCGCAAGGCTACCGGTACGGTCATCGAGAGCTCGCTCGACAAGGGCCGTGGCTATGTGTCCACAGTATTGGTGAGCAATGGTACGCTCCATGTGGGTGACTATGTCATCGCCGGTACCAGCTGGGGCCGTGTCAAGGCTATGTTCAACGAGCGTAACCAGCGCATCGACGACGTGAAGCCTGCTGAGCCCGCTATCGTACTCGGTCTGAATGGCGCACCGACGGCCGGCGACCAGTTCCATGTGCTTGACACAGAGCAGGAGGTGCGCGATATCGCCAACAAGCGTGAGCAACTCCAGCGTGAGCAGAGCCTGCGCACACAGACCCGTCTGACACTGAGCGACATCTCGCACCGTATCGCACGTGGTGAGTTCCACGAGATGAATATCATCGTCAAGGGTGATACCGACGGTTCCGTGGAGGCTCTGAGCGACTCGTTCATCAAGCTGTCTACCGAGAAGGTACAGGTCAAGGTCATCTACAAGGCCGTTGGTCAGATCTCGGAAAACGATGTCACGCTGGCCGATGCTTCCGATGCTATCATCGTAGGCTTCCAGGTACGTCCTTCGGCTGCTGCCCGTAAGCTCGCCGACAACGACGGTGTGGAGATCAACACTTACTCAGTCATCTACGATGCCATCGACGACGTAAAGTCTGCTATGGTCGGTATGCTCGACAAGGTGAAGAAGGAAATCGTCACCGGACAGGTAGAGGTCAAGCAGGTCTTCAAGATTTCCAAGGTCGGAACTATCGCCGGTGGTCTTGTCACCGAAGGCAAAGTCCACAACAAGGACAAGGCCCGTGTGGTTCGCGACGGCATTGTCATACACACAGCTCCTATTGCTGCCCTGAAACGCTATAAGGACGATGCCAAAGAGGTTGCCGCCGGACTGGAGTGCGGTATCTCGCTCGTCAACTACAACGACATTCAGGTGGGCGACCAGCTTGAGACCTTCACCGAGGTGGAGGTAGAGCAGAAGCTCTAAACGGCGGCGAGAGGTGCGCGGCACCTATATATATAATAAGGTGTATCGAACATGATATAGGGTAGGGGCGCAATAGGTCAGATCTGTTGCGCCCCTGCTTTTTCAATATTGCCGACAAGGACAGAAGCTTGACAAATTACCACATTTGTGACCGCTTTGACTTGTCCCAAGCCATGTGGCACGTTGTTTGTCGCTTTGAGGCTGACGACAATGGTGTCATATTTCCAATCTCTATATATTATCATTTATGGAAATACAAATCAACGATAAAGAAAAGAACAAGTTCGTCAGGGAAGTGGCGGAGCAGAAGTACGAGTACGGCTTCACCACCGATGTCCATACAGACATCATCCCCAAGGGACTCAACGAGGATGTGGTACGTCTGATCTCGCAGAAGAAAGGCGAGCCAGACTGGCTTCTCGACTTTCGTTTGAAGGCTTACCGCTATTGGCTCACGCTGCCCGTGCCCACATGGGGCCACGTGCATGTGCCGCACATCGACTTTCAGGCTATCTCGTACTATGCCGATCCGCTGGCCAAGAAGCCCAAAAACAAGGAGATAGACCCTGAGCTGGAGAAGACTTTCGACAAACTTGGCATCCCCTTGGAGGAGCGGCTCGCGTTGAGCGGTACGGCTGTCGACGCTGTCATGGACTCGGTGTCGGTGAAGACAACCTTCAAGAAACAGTTAGCTGAGAAGGGTATCATCTTCTCCAGTATCGGTGAGGCCGTCAAGCAGCATCCTGACCTCGTGCGTCAGTATCTCGGCAGTGTGGTGTCCTATCGCGACAACTTCACTTCGGCACTCAACTCGGCAGTGTTCTCTGACGGTAGCTTTGTCTATATTCCCAAAGGCGTGCGCTGCCCGATGGAGCTGAGCAGCTACTTCCGCATCAACGCCCGCAACACCGGACAGTTTGAGCGTACGCTGATCATTGCCGATGACGATGCTTATGTGAGCTATCTCGAAGGCTGTACGGCACCGATGCGCGACGAGAATCAGCTCCATGCAGCTGTCGTGGAGATCGTGGTGATGAACAATGCTGAGGTGAAGTACTCTACTGTGCAGAACTGGTACCCCGGCGATGAGCATGGTAAAGGTGGTGTCCTCAACCTCGTCACCAAACGTGGTGACTGCCGTGGTGTCAACTCAAAGCTCAGCTGGACACAGGTAGAGACGGGGTCGGCCGTGACGTGGAAATATCCTTCCTGCGTGCTGCGTGGCGATAACTCTCAGGCCGAGTTCTACAGTGTGGCCGTGACCAACAACTATCAGGAAGCTGACACGGGTACGAAGATGATCCATATCGGCAAGAACACCAAGAGCACGATCATCTCAAAGGGTATCTCTGCCGGGCACAGCCAAAACTCCTATCGTGGGCTTGTGCGTGTAGCTCCGGGTGCCGAGAATGCCCGTAACTACAGTTCGTGCGACTCTCTGCTGCTGGGTTCTGACTGCGGTGCGCATACCTTCCCCTATATGGACATCCACAACGACACCGCCGTCGTGGAACATGAGGCGACGACCTCTAAGATTTCCGAGGACCAGCTCTTCTATTGCAATCAGCGCGGTATCCCCACAGAGGATGCCGTCGGGCTCATCGTCAACGGCTATGCCAAGGAGGTGCTCAACAAGCTGCCTATGGAGTTTGCCGTGGAGGCACAGAAACTGTTGTCCGTCTCTTTGGAGGGAACCGTAGGATAAACAAACTTAGAATAGATTAGAACAATGTTAGAAGTAAAGAACTTACATGCCTCTATTGCAGGCAAAGAGATATTAAAAGGTATCAACCTCACCGTCGCCGACGGCGAGATTCACGCTATCATGGGACCTAACGGTTCGGGTAAGTCTACGCTGTCTGCTGTGCTTACCGGCAATCCGCTTTACACCGTCACCGAGGGCGAGGCCATCTTCAATGGTAAGAATCTGTTGGAGATGAAGCCCGAAGACCGTGCCCGCGAGGGACTCTTCCTCAGTTTCCAGTACCCTGTGGAGATCCCCGGCGTGTCGATGGTCAACTTCATGAAGGCCGCCGTCAACGCCAAACGGAAGTATCAGGGCTTGGAGCCGCTGACGGCTGCCGACTTCATGAAGCTTATGCGCGAGAAGCGTGAGATCGTGGAGCTCGACGCCAAACTCTCACGCCGCTCCGTCAACGAGGGCTTCTCGGGTGGTGAGAAGAAACGCAACGAGATCTTCCAGATGGCAATGCTCGACCCACAGTTGAGTATCCTCGACGAGACTGACTCTGGATTGGATGTCGACGCCATGCGTATTGTAGCTGATGGTGTGAACAAGCTCTTCACCCCGAAGAAGTCCATTATCGTCATCACGCACTACGAGCGGTTGCTCGACATGATCAAGCCCAACATTGTGCACGTGCTGTACAATGGTCGTATCGTCAAGACCGAAGGCCCGGAGCTCGCCAAGGAGATAGAGAAGCGCGGCTACGATTGGATCAAGGAAGAGGCTGACGCTAAATATGGTAAATAAGGAGGTTGGCGTATGACTCAAGCAGAACAACAGTATATCGACCTCTACAGCCAGACGCGGCAGATGATTGCCGGGCACAGCGCGCCTGTGCTCAACGCGCTGCGCGACAAGGCTTTTGAGGACTTCAAGCGGCAGGGCTTTCCCTCACGCAAGGTCGAGCGATATAAGTACACCGACATGCAGGAACTCTTCGCACCCGACTATGGACTGAACATCAACCGCATTGACATCCCGGTCAACCCTTACGATGTCTTCCATTGTGATGTGCCCAACCTCAGTACTTCTCTCTATTTTGTCGTCAACGACCAGTTCTATAAGAAGGCACTGCCGAAGGCGCAATTACCCGAGGGCGTCGTCGTGGAGAGTCTTTGCGACGCGGCGCACAACCATCCCGACTTGGTGGCAAAGTACTATGGTAAGATCGCCAAGACTGAAGAGGACGCGGTGACCGCGCTGAACACCATGCTGGCGCAGGACGGTCTCTTTGTCTATGTGCCGAAAAACGTCAAAGTGGACCGTGCCATTCAGGTGGTGAACATCCTGCGCTCTGACGTGGATCTGATGGTCAACCGCCGTGTACTCATTGTCATGGACGAAGGCAGTGAGGCTAAGTTCCTCTTCTGCGACGACTCCGCCGACGACCGTCACTTCCTTGGCACGCAGGTCATCGAGGCTTATGTTGGCGACAATGCCGGTCTCGACCTCTATTGTCTGGAGCAGACACACGAGAAGAATACACGTGTGTCCAACGTCTATGTCGAGCAGCAGGCCAACAGCCGCTTTAATCATAATGTCATCACACTACGAAATGGCGTGACACGCAACAAACTCGACCTGGTCTTCAAGGGCGAGGGCGCTGAGTGCTGGTGCAACGGTTGCGTCATTGCTGACCACAGTGAGCATGTCGACAACAACACGCTCATCGATCATCAGGTGGGACACTGCGATTCGCATGAACTCTATAAATATGTGCTCGACGGGCAGGCCGTCGGTGCCTTTGCCGGTAGAGTGCTCGTTCGGCATGGCAGTCAGAAGACAACGTCGCAGGAAACAAATCAGAATCTTGTGATGACAAAGACGGCGCGGATGTACACTCAGCCGATGCTGGAGATCTATGCCGACGACGTGAAGTGTGCTCATGGCTCTACGGTGGGACAACTCAACGACGCTGCGCTTTTCTATATGCAGCAGCGCGGTATCGACGAGCATGAGGCTAAGTTGCTACTGGAGTTCGCTTTCGTTGGTGAGGTCATTGACCAGATCAAGCTCGAACCCTTGCGCGACCGGCTCCATCACCTCGTGGAGAAGCGCTTCCGCGGTGAGCTTGGCAACTGTGAGAATTGCAGGATTAAGAAATAAAGACTGACAAGGCATTCCCTGATCCATCTGAAAAAGAAGGGTCAGGGATGTCTTGTTATCATCAAGAATAGCTCTGATGGCGATCAGTATGATATAGATGCCGATAAGAACAATGTGTGATGTCGATATATATTATATAAGGTGTCGGTCAGAGTAAGACAAGTTTTCTATAAGAAAAGATAAAGATGTACGATATCAATCAAGTACGGGAAGATTTCCCGATATTGTCGCGTAAAGTCTACGACAAGCCGTTGGTCTACTTCGACAATGCGGCTACGACACAGAAACCACTCTGTGTCTTAGATGCCATGCGCGAAGAATACCTCAATGTCAACGCCAATGTGCACCGGGGTGTGCACTGGATGAGCCAGCAGGCTACCGAGTTGCACGAGCAGGCACGTGAAACGGTACGACGATTTCTCAATGCCAAGTCCACCACAGAGATCGTCTTTACCCGTGGCACCACCGAGGGACTGAACCTCGTGGCCAGCACTTTCGCCGACGAGTGTATGCAGGAAGGCGATGAAGTCATCGTCTCCACAATGGAGCACCACTCCAATATCGTGCCCTGGCAATTGCAAGCACGCAAGAAGGGCATTGTGCTCAAGGTCATACCGATGAGCGATGACGGCATCCTCGACATGGAGGCTTATAGAAGCCTTTTCACTGAGAAGACGCGCATCGTATCTGTTTGTCATGTGAGCAACGTCCTCGGTACGGTCAATCCTGTCAAGGACATCGTGCGCATCGCCCACGAGCATGGTGTGCCCGTGATGGTCGACGGTGCTCAGAGTGCGCCCCACTTCAAGGTGGATGTACAGGACATCGACTGCGATTTCTTTGTCTTCAGCGGACACAAGGTCTATGGTCCCACAGGCATTGGCGTGCTCTATGGCAAAGAGGCTTGGCTGGAGAAGTTGCCGCCGTATCAGGGGGGTGGTGAGATGATTGAGCACGTGAGCTTTGAGCATACCACCTTCGAGCGTCCGCCTTTGAAGTTTGAGGCCGGTACGCCCGACTATATTGCCTCGCATGGACTCGCCATGGCACTTGACTACGTGACGAAGTTAGGGATGGACAACATTGCGGCTCATGAGCAGGAACTCACCCGCTACGCCATTCAGCGGCTTCAGGAGATACCGGAGATGCACATCTATGGACCTATTGCCCAGGCAGAGACAGCGGCGTCTCAACCTTTGTCGCTCGACGCTCATGCCCACGATGCAGTGGTCAGCTTCAATGTAGGCAATATTCACCACATGGACTTGGGTACACTCCTTGACCGTCTGGGCATCGCTGTCCGTACGGGTCATCACTGTGCACAGCCGTTGATGGACCGTCTGGGCGTGTTGGGAACGGTGCGCGCTTCCTTTGCGTTGTACAATACCAAGGAGGAGATCGACACGCTTGTTGCCGGCATTGACCGCGTGCGCAAGATGTTCTGAGCATTTGTCATGGGTCATTCGTCATTCAATACTCAACATTCATCGCTCATCATTATTTATCACTCATCCATCTACATTCCCATTGTTACCACATTATTATACTGATTGCATAGAGGCCGGCTGTGACGAGGCCGGCCGCGGATGCCTGGCGGGTAGTGTCTATGCTGCCGCCGTCATCCTGCCGCGTGACTACGACAATCCGCTACTCAATGACTCTAAACAGCTTACGGCCAAGAAACGCTATGAGCTCCGCAAGGTCATTGAGCATGATGCTGTGGCGTGGGCTGTCGGTATTGTCACACCGGAGGAAATCGATGAGATCAACATCCTTCATGCCAGCTTTTTGGCTATGCACCGCGCCCTCGACCAGTTAAAGGTCAGACCAGATAAGCTCATCATCGACGGCAACCGTTTCGATCCCTATGTTCCTATTGCCGACGAGGCGTGTCAACCGCGACAAAAGCGTGTCTTTCCCAAGCGCGATGGTCGCCAGCCCTTGCCTTATCAGTGTATCGTCAAGGGCGACGGGAAGTACGAAGCCATTGCTGCGGCCAGCATTCTTGCCAAGACCTTTCGCGATGACTATATGGATGAGCTCGACCGGAAATATCCTGTCTATGGCTGGAAGAAGAACAAAGGCTATCCAACACGGCAGCACCGGATGGCCATTCGCGACCATGGCGTCTCACCCTACCATCGCAAGACGTTTAATCTCCTTGGCGACTTACAGCCAACGCTATTCGAGAATATAGAGTAAACAACCTCTTCTTATTCTAATCTCATCAGCAAGTTACAGTCTATGCTGCTTGAGAATGTTGTGTAACCCTAAACCTCAACCTCAACAATATGAAACATCCTTTACGCTTCCTTTTCCTTTTGCTGGCTTGTTGTCATTTTGTGCTGCTGATGGCGGCTCCAGCCCGTCGTGGTCATTGGATACAAGTGGTTACAACAGACGGAAAATCCGTGAAAGTGGAACTCTTGGGCGATGAGCGTATCCGTTATGCGCGCGCCGCCGATGGCACTTGTTATGTCTTGAACAAAGCGACAGGACGTTATCAGGAGGTTTCAAGCGACAGTATTGTGTCGAATGCGGCAAAGCGATATGCTTCTGTCTCCCGTCGTTTTGCACCGGCAGCCCGTCGCGCTGAGGCTGCGTCTTCTATATTTTCAGGAAACAAGCGTGGGCTTGTGATTTTGGTAGAGTTTCCTAATAAGCAGTTCAGCATGGCTGATCCTGTTGCTCTCTATCGCAAGATCACCAATGCTCCTGACTATCACGACAATGGCTTCCAAGGTTCTGTCCGCGATTATTTCAAGGCACAGAGTGGAGGCAAGTTCATCTTGGACTTCGACGTGGCGGGGCCGGTGATGATGTCTCAGCCTTATGATTATTATGGAAATGACGGTGAGAAGAACATCAGCGAGATGGTGAAAGAGGCATGCAAAGGCGTGCAGGACAGCATCGACTTCTCTCGTTATGACTGGGACGGCGACGGCGAAGCCGAGGAAGTCTTTATCCTCTATGCCGGATATGGGCAGAATGACTATGACACCTCCAACGACAGTCTGATATGGCCTCTGATGAACACGCTCGAAGGAGAATCATTGAAGATCAACGGTACGAAGATCAACACTTATGCTTGTTCCAGTGAGCTGAAATATGATGGAGAGATAGCAGGTATCGGTACTTTCTGTCATGAGTTCTCCCATTGCATGGGCTTCCCCGATATCTACGATGTTCAGAACAAAGGCAGTTTTGCCATGGACGCCTGGGATCTGATGGACTATGGCAACTACAATGGTGACGGGTATCTTCCGGCCGGATATACAGCCTATGAGAAGATGACGTGCGGCTGGCTCTCCCCTGTAGAGTTGGGAAACAATTCCGTGGAGGTCAAGGATATGAAACCGCTCGCCGATGGAGGACAAGCTTATCTGATCCGGCATCCGCAATATGCAAACGAATACTTCCTTTTAGAAAACCGCCAGCCCGTTGGCTTTGACAAGCTGCTGCCTGGCAGTGGCGTGCTCATCACCCATGTCGACTATGACAAAGACGCGTGGAAAGCCAATGCTGTCAATACGATAGGACTGTATAACGGCTATTATAACGATCACCTTCGTCTCGCCTTAGTCCCTGCAGACGGAATTGGTTCCCGATCAACTACAGCTCATGACGCTTATCCCTACGGCTCCCGCAACAGCTTCTCTGATAACTCCTCGCCGGCGACACAGCTCTTTCATGATAATTACGACGGCAGTAGGGTGCTGCATTGCAGTGTGACAAATATTGATGTCGACGGTGATGGGTTAGCTTCCTTTGCTTATTCGCCTGATCTTTCTCTTGCCACCAATCAAGAAGAAGGAGAGTATTTACTCAAGGAAACCTTCTCCAATTGCAAAAGTACTGGTGGCAATGACGGACGTTTCAATGGCTCTATAGCCAATGGTAGCTTTCTGTCGGATTTGAAAGGCTGGAATCCTCTGTGTAGTGCCTATGGTGGTGATCATTGTGCACGCTTCGGCAGTAGTAGTAGCCGTGGTGATGGTGGCTTCTTAGTATGCACTCCTTATTTTACGCTTCCTGGCGATACTGTGACGCTGACCTTTCGTTTGGCAGGTTGGAATACGAAGAGTGAAGGTACTGACTTGCAATTATTCTTGAGTCAGTCCGATGCTCAGTTTACTGAAGCCAAGGGCGCAACGATCATGACTACCATGCAGAAAGGGCAGTGGCAAACCTACGCTTATCATATTGTGGGCAAGGGCTCTTGCTCTCTGACATTTATTGCTACCGGTCGATTCTTCCTTGATGACGTGTATATCACAAAGCCGGTGGCGACAGGCATCCATGACCTTCCGGTATCCGACAAGGTTCAGCCAAGTATCTACAGTCTTTCCGGTCAGAACATGGGTACTGATCCTTCTGCTTTACCAAAAGGCATTTACATTATCAACCATCATAAGGTGATATTGGGAAAATAAATCTGCGAGTCTGACTGTGGGTTAAGAAGTGGAAGCTTTTGTAGACTTTATCATGATGAAGTGTAAGTGTGGGGCCTATAAAAGCTTTGTTTTTATACATAACTGCCGTTTGTTTAACTAATAAGTGTTAATAGAACCATGTTTTTAACATGATTCTTTCTTCCTTTCATCATCATCTATTAATTTTGCAAATGAAATTGAGGAATTGTAGTATGTCAGTGAAGGACTATTGCAAAAATCGTTTTGTATGCGAACAAACTTATGAGGACGACTTGTTGTCGCTTTTGAGTTTTTGCATCTTGCGAGAGAGTATATTGTAAACATATCGTATATCTAATCAGAAGAGAGAATTTATGGGAAAAGGACTAATGATGTATTTAGGATGCTTCTTCTTCCAAGGAGGCATAAATTCAAGCAATGTTTAGTGGTATCGTAGCCTCTGTTGAGGCGGTGCCCCTATTGTGGGTGTGGCTGTAGTAATTCTACAGATGAGGTCGCATTCGCTGTGGGTATGGTATGAAGTATCATGTGCATAAAGAAAACAATAACATAAGAATTTATCAGCCCGTGAGGGTCTGATTTTAATTCTCTCTATTTTTTCCGGGAACTGGCTCGTGCGAGTCGGTTCCCGTTTTTTCTTTTTGCTATGTGCGAGAATAGTTGTAACTTTGTAGTACGAAAACGATGTAATGTTTAGTTCAATAAGTATTGGTAAGAGGCAAGAACATGATACGCAAGACTTTATTCCTTTTTCTTTTGTTTCTCGGCTTTGGCTTGAGCGCTGCTGCTGAGGACAGTGAACGTGTCAACCATCAGGCAGTGAGAGTGGTCAAAGAACTCACGCCTCACTGGACCGGCACATGGGCGACCGCCATGCAGACGCCAGTGAAGGCTTTCATGCCCTATAACAATCAGATGAGCAACCGTTCGGTGCGACAAATCGTGAAGGTGTCGGCAGGTGGAGACGTTGTTCGCTTGCAGCTGTCCAACATCTTTTCCACTACTCCCGTCGTGCTGCGCTCTGTATATATCGCTCCGGCTCTCGGCGGTCATCGCGTCGACTCAGCCAAGGCCGTGTATCTCTCTTTCAGTGGTCACCGTGGTGTGACGGTCCCGGCCGGCAAGAGTTTGTTTTCCGATGCCGTACGCTTTGCGTTGAAGCCCTTGCAGCTCGTTGCCATCACCGTCAACTATCAGACAGCGCCTAAGGTGCCGACCGTACACATGGGCTCGCGCACCACCTCTTATATATTAAAAGGAGAGAGCAGACCGTCGACCGACTTCTCCCATGCCTTCCGCTATGAGAAATGGTTCAACATTGCAGCCCTTGACGTCTACACGCGCGACGTGCGTACCATTGCCATCCTCGGCAACAGCATCACCGACGGAAAGGGCTCCACGACCGATCATCAAAACCGGTGGCCCGACGAGATGAGCTATCAACTCAACGAGGTGGCAGGAGCGAAAGCGGTGAAAGAAGGGAAGAAACGCATGCAGTACGGTGTGCTGAACCTCGGCATTGGCAACAACCGTGTGCTCACGGTGGGCTTCGGACAGCCTGCTCGTCAGCGTTTCGATCGTGATATTCTGGAGCAGCGTGGCGTGACGGATGTCATCCTCTTTGAGGGCATCAACGACTTAGGCAACAGTAAGGACGGCATTGTCACTGCTCATGAGCTGGTGGAGGCATATAAACAGATGATAGAAAAATGTCATAAGGCAGGGTTGAAGGTATGGCTGGGTACGATCACGCCGATGAAAGGTGCTCATTATTATTCTGTCAGCCATGAGCTCGGCCGTAAGTTGGTCAATAACTGGATACGCTTGCAACATGAGGCCGACGGCGTTCTCGACTTCGACAAGCTCATGCGTGACCCTGCTGACGAGCACGCCCTGCGTCCGGGCTTGTATCTTCCCGATCATCTCCATCCCAATGCCGAAGGATATAAGATGATGGGAAAGTATGCGGCAGAGAGGGTGTTATCGCTTGAGTGAAGCTGCGGCAAGCAACTCCTTGGCCACGAGACACAGCTCATCGTACCATTCCTTACCGAATCGGCGGATGAGCGGCTCCTTGAGAAACTCATAGACCCGGATGTTCTCCTCTTGTCCTTTGCGCACAGCGGCTTTGCAAACATCCCAACGATGGTAGTTGATGCCTACGAGCCCGTTGCTGAAACTTTTCTCTCGGATAGGGTAGAGCTCGCATGAGATGGGCTTGCGCCATTTCGTCTTTCCCGCACGATAAGCACAGTCAAAGGCGCAGAGACAGCAATGGGGCACGGCGGACTTGCCGTCGCCTAAGTCGAGATCGCGATAGCAGGTAAACACGCAGTCCTTGCCGCCTACGATGCTTGTCACCAGGTCGCCGTCGTTGTCGGTGTAGGCTACGCCTTGTTTGTCGATGACGCTCTGTGCCGAAGCACTGAGGTCGCCCCATACCACGTCGAGTGCGTCTTCCATCTCCCCGACCTCATCGAGGGTTACCGGTGCGCCGGCGTCGCCCTCCACACAGCACTGTCCTTTGCAGGCGTGTAGGTCACAACAAAACTTCTCAGTGAAAATATCCGGGGAAACGAGCACGTTTCCCACTTCTACGATATGCAGTTCCATAATTAATCAGACCCTCTATAGCTTGTTCTTTCTACCAATCGATGGCTTGTTGGCCGTGAGCCGTGAGATATTCGTTGCAGCGTGAGAACTGGTGCAGGCCGAACCATCCGCCTCGGTTGGCGGAGAGCGGTGAGGGGTGAGCCGACTCCAGCACGAGGTTCTGCTGCTCATTGATGAGATAGCGCTTGCTGCGCGCATATCCGCCCCAAAGCATGTACACGATGCCCTGTCGGTGATCGCTGAGCGCTTTGATGGCCGCGTCGGTAAAGAACGACCATCCCAGACGCTGATGGCTGTTGGCCAGATGTGCCCTGACGGTGAGCGTGGCGTTGAGGAGCAGCACACCCTGACGTGCCCAACGGGTGAGATCGCCATTTGTCGGCATCGGCTTGCCGAGGTCGGCTTGTATCTCCTTGAAGATGTTGACAAGCGAAGGCGGCATGACAATGCCCTCAGGCACCGAGAAACTCAGCCCCATGGCCTGTCCCTGCTCGTGATAAGGATCCTGCCCGATGATCACCACCTTCACCTTGTCGAAGGGACAGAGATTGAAAGCGTTGAAGATCAGATGGCCCGGCGGAAAACACTGCTGCGTCTTGTATTCTTCTTTCACCTGCTGGGTGAGACTGGCAAAGTACGGCTTGTCAAACTCCGCGCCCAAGTATTGTTTCCAGGAAGGTTCTATCTGTACGTTCATAATAAAAAAGCCCCACCTCCGGTCAAGAGCCGGAGATGGGGCTATTAAGTATGTTGATTATTTATTGTCGCTGATGAGGTTCTCGCCGGTCATGTCAGCAGGCTGCTCCAGACCCATGATATGCAGGATGGAAGGAGCCACGTCGGCCAGACGTCCGTCCTTTACTGTGGCGCTGTTGTTGTTCGTCACATAGATAAACGGAACGGGGTTGAGCGAGTGTGCTGTGTTAGGCGTGCCGTCGGGGTTGATGGCGTTGTCAGCATTGCCGTGGTCAGCAATGATGATAGCCTCGTAGTCATTGGCCTTGGCAGCCTCGATGACGTCGTGTACGCAGTGGTCAACAGCCCAAACAGCCTTGGCGATGGCATTGTAGACACCCGTGTGGCCGACCATATCGCCATTGGCGAAGTTGACCACGATGAAGTCGTACTGCTGTGTGTTGATGGCGCCGACGAGTTTGTCCTTCACCTCGTATGCGCTCATTTCCGGCTGCAGGTCGTAGGTAGCCACTTTAGGCGAGTGTACGAGGATACGGTCCTCACCCTCGTAAGGAGCCTCGCGGCCGCCGTTGAAGAAGAACGTCACGTGAGCGTACTTCTCAGTCTCTGCTGTGTGGAGCTGACGCAGACCCTTCTTAGAGAGATATTCGCCGAGGGTGTCCTGAACGTTCTCTTTTGGGAAGAGAATGTGTACGCCCTTGAAGTTGGCATCGTACGGAGTCATGCAGTAGTACTGCAGATCCTTGATAGTGTGCATGCCCTCTGCCGGCATATCCTCCTGAGTGAGCACCTGAGTGAGCTCGCGTGCACGGTCGTTGCGGAAGTTGATGAAGATGATCACGTCGCCTTCCTGAATCGTGCCGTCGACGGCGGAGTTGTTGATCGGCTTGATGAACTCGTCGGTCACGCCTTCGTCATAGCTCTCCTGCATGGCCTTGACCAAGTCAGTAGCCTGCTTACCCTTGCCCTCGACGAGCAGGTCGTAAGCCTCCTTGACGCGGTTCCAGCGCTTGTCGCGGTCCATAGCGTAGAAGCGGCCTACGATGCTGGCGATGTGAGCGCCGTTGTCGTTGCATACCTTCTCGATGTCGGCGATGAATCCCTTGCCACTCTTCGGGTCAGTGTCACGACCGTCCATGAAGCAGTGTACATAGACATCTTTGAGGTTATATTCTTTTCCGATCTCGATGAGTTTGAAGAGGTGGTTGAGGCTGGAGTGCACGCCACCGGTAGAAGTCAGCCCCATCAGGTGGAGCTTCTTGCCGGTCTTCTGAGCGTAGCTATAAGCGTTGACGATCTCCTTGTTCTTCAGGATGTCACCTGTCTCGCAGGCCTTGTTGATCTTCACCAGGTCCTGATAGACGATACGTCCTGCACCGATGTTCAAGTGTCCTACCTCGGAGTTGCCCATCTGTCCTTTTGGCAGACCGACGTCCTCGCCGCAGGCCATGAGCTGAGAGTGAGCGCATGTAGCGTTGAGATAATCGAGATAAGGTGTCGGTGTGTTGTAGATCACGTCACCTTTGCCATGCTGTCCGATTCCCCATCCATCGAGAATCATCAATAAAGCTTTCTTTGCCATAGTGTTAAATGTATGTTATGTTGTTGATATTCTGTATCACTGCAAAGTTACTACCTTTTCAGCGAATGACAAAATCTAAAGGCAGAAAAAGAAAAGCAGCGTTTGTGTTGTGTATAGATGGCAATCTTATAATATGATGGGAGTTTCGTAGGTATGTTAGTTATGATCTTCATCCGTAAACGTTTAATTGCCATTGGTTATAATTAATTATGGTACAAAACAGACTAAAGTTTGTTTTTTCGACATTATATGGGTATCTTTGCAATATGTATTATATTTGGCTCGACGAAAGTGATAAGGAGGGTAAGTATTATTCTAACTTCTACGGTGGCATTCTGATTGACTCTGCCAACGTAGAAGATGTATTACGTCAAAGTAAAGAGGAAGTAGAAAAGGTTGGGCTGAAGGACGAAGAAATAAAATGGCAAAAAGTAAACGCTTATACATTCGATAAATACAAGCATATCGTCGATTTTGTCTTTGGCTTACTGAGGGCAGGTAAGTTGAAAATTAGAATATTTTTTCGTAATAACCAGTATGTTCCTGTTGATCTGACGAAAGATCAGAAAAAGCACGAATACTCGCTTCTGTACTATCAATTCATCAAACATGCTTTCGGACTACGATATTCTAACCCCGACGGAAAGGACACGAACGTTAAGCTGCTACTTGACGACATGCCTCTAAAAGGCGAGGACTCGAAAAAGTTTAAAAACTATATTTATAGGCTGAACTACGATGATGGTTTCAAGAAAGCCCATTTGCATATAAGCGAGGAGGACATTTGTGAGGTGGACTCGAAGAAGCATCTTCCCTTGCAGTTTATGGATCTGATCCTTGGTGCCATGTGCTTTCGACTTAACGACAAACATAAAATCAAAGATCCTGTTTCAGGAAAGCGAGGCACACGTACAAAGTTGAAGGAACAACTTTACAAGCATATCAACCAAAAAATTCGTGAGTTGCATCCCGGCTTTAATGTCGGAATAAGCACTGGCGTAACAGAACTTTCTGACAGATGGAGTGATGCTTACCGTCACTGGAGTTTCATTCCAGCAAACCATGAAAGGGATTATACAAAGGCAAAGAAATGAAAACGGCCCCTATGCATCTACCGAGTCAGCTACGTCAACGTAGCCTTTCAATGCGATAAGGACCTGTCTTCACTTGCAAAGATACGTTTTATTCTCGTAAACTCCAAATCTTTTAGCTTTTTTTGAGGGCTGAAAATGTCGTAAACGATTTGCTTTACGTCTTATATCCATTTTCTATTGTTTTCCCTCAGTTGCTGCTTTTCCTGTATTCCGATGGCGACATGCCGACATGCTCCTTGAAGTATTTTCCAAGGAAGCTTTGGTTGGCGAAGCGGAGGTCCTCTGTGATCTCCTTGATCGACTTTGACGTGTTTTTCAGCAGGTTGCGGAGCTCGAGCGTCACGTAGGTATCGATCCACTCATTGGGTGTCTGGTGGCTGACCTGCTTGATGATCTCGGAGAGATATTTCGGTGTGATGCTCAGCTGCAAGGCGTACCATCCCACGCGTCGCTCCTGTCGGAAGTTCTGTTCGACGAGTTGGATGAACTTCACGAAGATGTCCTCAGCGCGTGCCCGACGGGTCTGCATGAGTTGCTGCGACTGCCAGATGGTGTTGCCTGCGTCGTAGATGAGAGCCTTGAGGAGGCTCTGCACCGTCTCTCGGCGGAAGTGGTGATTGGTGTCGCCGACTTTTGTCTTGATAAACGAGAAGAAGTCGACGATGTTCTGCTGCTTCTGTGGGTCGAGATGATAAACAGGATGCATACGTGAGAAGATATACATTGTCGAGAGGTCGTGCACGCCGGCAAGGACTTCGTGGAAGTATTGGCTGGAGATGATGATGACCACCTCTTTGTGATCCGGACTGAACTTGTAGTAGTCAAGAATGGCACCGTTGCTGATGATGATGATGTCGCCGGCCCTCACCTTATGGTGGATGGTGTCAACGCTGTACTCACCCTCTCCTTGTGTGCAGAGCGCCAGCAGGATGAAATCCATGCGGCGGGGCTCCTGAAAGACGGGCAGGTTGTTCATGTTTTCTGTGAGAACCAGGTCGTCGTCGATGTAGCTGCCTCCTTGGATGAGTTTGACGTCGTTGATGGAAATACTGTTGAGACTCATGTTCATATCTTATTGGAAAGTGTTGTCAATGAATATCGGTGCGACATCCACGGCCTGTGCTTCCGTGATCTGGTCGCGTCGGAAATATCGGTCGCCCGTCACCGTGACTCGTCGCTGGTATCCGATGGCAAAGACTGGGCTGGCCTGTTCGTCCATCTGTCCGTTGCAGGTATAGTGCAGTCCGGCGGTCTCGATCTGCTCGCCCCATCGTGCCTCGCGGAGGTTGAGGCGGACGAAGCCACGGAAGCCACGGTCATAGTCGTAGGTCACCTCGTTGCCGTTGGCGTCGAAATAGTTATATCCCCGGCTTCTGACGATTTTCTCGGCAGGGAGGCAGGTAGTGTAGGCCTTGCAGGGTGCGGTTTGCTGTTGCGCAAAGGGTGCGGTGACGTTTTCGTCGTCTGTCGTCTCCACGGCATGTCGCCACAGTGCCGCGTCGAAATCGCTTGCCGTCCAAGGCGTGTCGGCTTGTCGTCCGTCGACCCACTCGTGTCCGTCGGCTGTGAGTCCTGAGGCCGCATGACGACAAATCCACGAATTGTCGCTGAAGTAGGCGAAGCGTTGCCCCTTGCTGTCGATGCCGTAGAAGACTGCCGACACCTGCCGCCGCGTGGCGTGAGGGAAAACAGGACTGTAGAGCACAGCCACCACGTTGCTGTCAGGACGCAGATAGGGCGTCACGTCGAACGTCAGCGCAATGGCCGTCGTGTCGCCCTGTGGTCGTGACGGGTAGAAGAGCGCGGTGCCAACCTTGGCTTCGTTGACATACACCTTGACGAGACCTGTCGTTGCGATGGTGAGATGGGCCTCGCGGTGACGTGCGCTGGAGAGCAGCGTGGTGCGAAACCATACGTGGGCCAGGCTGTCGGTGTCGGGAGCAGCCACCCAGTGGGTGTTGAATTGCCGGGCATTGACCCACAGCACCGTTGTCCACAAAACGAATGTCAACAGCCAGCCTCTCATTCTATAATCGTTTTCTTGTTCTTTTTCACTTTGATCGTCTTTTTCATACCGTTGTAGACGAGCGTCACCTTACCGGTGCGCACGCCGGAGAGTTCGCATCGTGTGATGCGTCCATTCTTCCATGCCATCGAGACTGTATAACCGCCGCGCGCCTTCAGTCCGTTGATGGATCCGTCGGCCCACTGCCGTGGCAGAGCCGGCAAGAGTTCTATCGTGTCGTCGTGGCTTTGCATGAGCATCTCGCAGACACCGGCCACGCCGCCGAAGTTGCCGTCGATCTGGAAGGGCGGGTGGGCGTCGAAGAGGTTGGGAAATGTGCCTCCGTGCTGCGACCGCGTGTGCTCGGGATCGACATAAGCGAGAAGTTTCTGATAGATGTGATAGGCCATTGTGCCGTTGTGAAGACGTGCCCAGAGGTTGATGCGCCATCCTGTGCTCCATCCCGTGGTCTGTTCTCCTTTTTGTCGCAGTGTCGCCGCGGCGGCCTCGGCAAGTCGGGGTGTGCCGCTGACCGTGATCTGATGTCCGGGATAGAGACCGATGAGATGGCTCTGATGACGGTGATGGAAGTCCTCGTCGTCCCAGTCGTAATACCACTCGTTGAGGTCGCCGCGCTGTCCGACGACGTAGGGATGGAGCCGGTCGAGGGCATTTTGTAGCGAGTCGCGCAGGCTTTTGTCGGTGCCAAGCGTGCGGGCAGCCTGCAAGGTGTTGGTGAACAGTTCGCGTATGATAGCCAGGTCGGCCGTACCGCCATACATGGTTGCGCCCTTATATCCTTTTGCGTTGATGTAGAAAGCTTCGGGCGATGTGCTCGGCGCGGTGATGAGCTCTTGGGGATTCTCCGGGTTGGGGATGAGCCAGTGAAGCATGAAACGGCTTGCGCCGCGCATGAGTGGATAGGCCGTCTGGCGGAGATAGTGCTCGTCCAGGGTGTAGAGATAGTGGTCGTAGACGTTCTGCATGAGCCAGGCGCCGCCCATGTTCCAGTTGCTCCACGTGGGACTCTCGTTTTTTTCGCCTACGGGATTGGTCATCGCCCAGATGTCGCTGTTGTGTCCGCAGCTCCATCCCTCGCGTATGCCGTAGTAGTTCCATGCGTTGCGGTGACCGGTCTTGGCGAGGTTCTCACAGAAGGTGGCCAGCGGTTCAAACATCTCCGGCATGGCGGCGACGTCGCAGGGCCAGTAGTTCTCCTCCAGATTGATGTTGATCGTGTAGTTGCCCCTCCAGGGTGCCCAGAGCTTGTCGTTCCACAGTCCTTGCAGTTCAGCGGGAGCTCCGGGCGTGCGTGAGCAGGCGATGAGCATGTAGCGGCCGTACTGGAAATAGAGCGTCTCGAGGTATTTGTCCCGTGCACTGCTTTGTCCGTAGGTCCGTATCATGCTGTCGGTGGGCTCGGCGGTGTTGGGCTGCGCGCCGTTGAGGCTGAGTCTCAACCGTTGATAGATCGGCTGATAGTCAGCGAGATGGCGAGTGCGCAGGCTGTCGTAGGTGTAGTTGACCAGATGCCAGGCGTCGTCCATGGCGTTGGCGAGATAGGGTGCGCCCTGCTTGACGGGATGGCGGTCGTAGCCGTTGAAGCTCGTCTCGTTGACAAGATATAGCGTCAGCTCGCTGGCCTGCCGGACAAAGAGTGTGCTGTCGTCGTGCTCAATGGTGCCGTCGGGCGAGGCGGCTCGCACGATGGTGCAGAAATGTATGCTCTCGTTTGGGTCGCCGACGGCGTTGCCCGTCATCGTCAACTGCTTGTTGGCGGCCTTTGTGCCGTGGGGAACGAGCGAGCCGAGGGCGAGTCTGACGTTGATGGCTTTTGGTGTGGAACTTTTGATGCGCACAGCAATGACCTTGTCGGGATGCGAGGCGAAGTATTCTCGACGGTAGGTGACGCCGCCACGCGTGTAGCGGTCGCGGCACAGCGCGCTGTCGAGGTCGAGCTCGCGGCGGTAGTCCGTCGTCGGCCCCTCGTTGAGATCATAGATGCGCAGGGTGCCCAACGGCTCGTAGAATTGAGAGTTGTGACCCTGGACATGGTGCTGGAGCGAGTCGGCGAGGGGGTAGTCCTCGTTGAAGAGTGCCTCGCGGATTGCCGGAATCCACTGGTGAGCCGTACTGTCGACGCTGAGGTCTACGGGTTTTCCGGTCCAGAAGGTGATGTCGTTGAGGTGGATGATGTCGCAGTCGGGCGCTCCGTAGACGAGTGCTCCGAGCTTGCCGTTGCCGATGGGCAGCGACTGCTCGAAGAGGCGGGCTGGTTGGTCGTACCACAGGCGCATGGGCGGTTGCTGCGCGTGAGCGGCAGTCGTCAGGGCGGCCAGGGCAAGGGTGGTGATGAGTCGGTGCATAGATGATAGGGTTTGAGAGGGAATTGGCACCGGCGGAGCATCTGCCGGTTGCTGTCGAAAAAAGAAGGGCGGTCAGTAACGGCCGCCCAACTTATAGATAGATGTGTGATTTGTCTTTGCGCAAAGACGCTGGTGCGAGCCTGGCGCGACTACGCGTCGATGTTGGCGTAGGTAGCGTTTTGCTCGATAAACTCACGTCGGGGCTCCACGTCGTCGCCCATGAGCATGGAGAAGATCTCGTCGGCTTCGGCAGCGTTCTCGATGGTCACCTGCTTGAGCAAGCGTGTCTTGGGATCCATGGTGGTTTCCCAAAGCTGGTCGGGGTTCATCTCACCCAAACCTTTGTATCGCTGTGTGTGGATGCTCTTGCCGTCCTCTACGCCATTGCCGTATTTGTCGAGGAAGGCCTGGCGCTGTTGGTCGTTGTAGCAATACTCGCTGACCTTGCCTTTGTAAGTGCACTTGTAGAGTGGTGGCGTGGCGATATAGAGATGTCCGTCTTCGATGACTTTCGGCATGAAGCGGTAGAAGAGAGTCATGATCAGAGTGTCGATGTGTGAGCCATCGACATCGGCATCGGTCATGATGATAATCTTGTCGTAGCGCAACTTGTCGATATTGGCCTCGCGGTCGTCTTCGCCGTCGACACCGAAGCGTACGCCGATGCTCTGGATGATGTTCATCACCGACTCAGCCTCAAAGACGCGGTGCCACTGTACTTTCTCGACGTTGAGGATCTTTCCGCGCAACGGCAGAATAGCCTGGGTGTAGCGGTCGCGGCCCTGCTTGGCGGATCCACCTGCGGAGTCACCCTCGACGAGGAAGATCTCGCACTTCTTCGGGTCTTTGTTCGAGCAGTCGGCCAGCTTACCGGGCAGTCCGCCACCGCTCATCACGCTTTTGCGCTGCACACTCTCGCGTGCTTTGCGGGCAGCCACACGGGCTGTGGCGGCGAGGATCACCTTTTCGCAGATCCTCTTGGCTTCTGCCGGATGCTCCTCAAGATAGTTGGTCAGGGCCTCGCCGACGGCTTGGTTGACGGCACCGGTGACCTCGCTGTTGCCGAGCTTGGTCTTGGTCTGACCCTCAAATTGTGGTTCGGCGACTTTGATGGAGATGACGGCAGTGAGTCCCTCGCGGAAGTCCTCACCTGCCACTTCTATCTTTGCTTTCTCGATCTGCTTGGAGATAGCAGGATCGTTGTCGGCATAGTTCTTCAGCACACGTGTCAATGCCTGACGGAAGCCGGTGACGTGAGTACCGCCCTCGATGGTGTTGATGTTGTTGACGTAAGAGTGGAGGTTCTCGGAGTAGTCGGTATTGTACATGATGGCCACTTCGATGGGCACGCCCTGCTTCTCGGTCTTCAGATAGATGACATCATCGAAGAGATGGGTACGGTGACGGTCGATGTAGCGCACCATCTCCTTGAGTCCGTCCTTGGCGTGGAAGACTTCCTGGCGTGTCTTGCCGTCGTCGTCGGGACGCAGGTCGGTCAGCGTGATCTTGATGCCAGCGTTGAGGTATGCCAGCTCACGCATACGGCGTGCCACGATGTCCCACTGGAAGGTGGTAGTGGTGAAGATGGTGGGGTCTGGCCAGAACTGCTGGCGTGTGCCGCGCTTGTCGGTGTCGCCGATGACGCGCACGGGATAGAGCGGCTTTCCCTTTTCGTATTCCTGCTGGTAGATTTTTCCATCGCGGAAGACTTGCGACTTCATGTGTGTGGAGAGTGCGTTGACACAGCTCACGCCGACGCCGTGAAGACCACCGCTGACCTTGTAGGAGCCTTTGTCGAACTTACCACCGGCGTGGAGCACGGTCATGACGACTTCCAAGGCGCTCTTGTGCAGTTTCTTATGCTCGTCGACAGGGATGCCTCGGCCGTCGTCCTCTACGGTGCAGGAACCGTCTGCGTTGATGGTCACCTCGATGTTGTGGCAGAAACCTGCCATAGCCTCGTCGATGGAGTTGTCCACGGTCTCATTGATGAGATGGTGCAAACCTTTCTCACTGATGTCGCCAATATACATAGCCGGACGCTTGCGCACGGCTTCCAAACCCTCCAGCACTTGGATGTTGGAGGCGGAGTAATTATCCTCTGGATGTTGAATTTCTGCCATTTCTGTTTAGTTCGTATTTATCTGCAAAGGTACTAAAAAAGCGTGACATAGCGAAAACTTATGCTGTGAAAAATAACTGCAAAAGGAGGCTTTTGCCTCTCACACAAAGCCATAGTGCCACAAAGTGGTTTTTATTGGTTGGGGGGCTCAATCAATCGACGATTATTCAGCCGTTGTTTATTTGTAACCTGAAAGTCGGCGTTTAGGATTTAGCGATTATGTCCTCATGATGATGATACTCATAAAATCTGTTGAATAAACTGACAATTTTCCGCCCAAATACAGGCGATTTTCTGAACCGGCACCCTCCTCGGCCCGATTTTCGCGATTCTCAGCGACTTTTTGTAAAGTGTTGAAACTTAAGCAGTTATTAAAATAGGGCAATTTTGATAAACACAAAAAGGTACTTTGACGCAAAATTCTCTAGAGAATTTCTCGTCAAAGCACCTTTTTCATCGGGTCATCTCGGTTGTTTGACCCTATAAAACAACCGAGATGAGGCTGCCAACTCATTGTTTTGATCACTTCAACTCACGTTTTTGTGTTTTCCACACTACTTTTTGCTTATTTCTCTGTTTTTGTTTTCTCTGGATTGAAAGTTGTGGGAGAGGTGTTTTTGTCAATAACATTTCATTGTTAACATGCTTGCTCGTGCAGTTGCTCAGTGTCTCTCTGTCTCTGCGTGAAAGGATTATTGCCCTGGTGCGATGACGCGGTATTTGCCACTGAGATGGAGAAAGGCGAAGAGGCGGAGCAGGCCGTCGTAGTAGGCATCGAAGTATCCGTCGGCAAAGGGCACGTTGGCAGTGTGCCACAGACGGTCGGCAAAGTCACGGGCCTTGGCGTGGTCGGCGACTAACGACACGGCGGCAAGGGTAGCGACGAGACCTACGGAGTGGCGCAGTCCGGGTTTGCCGCCGCCCTCGTAGGGCCTTTCTGCCGGCATGCCGTCGGTGCGGTACTGGTCGATGTAGGCGTCGATGCCCTTGTTAAAGAAGAAGTCCTGTACGGTGTTGGCGTAGTGGTGTTGCCATGCCGTGTCGGCGCAGGCCCAGCTATAGTCCAGCGCGATGTTCATCGGCATGCGCCAGGAGTCATAGCGGAAATCCCGGTTTCCCTTCATGGCTTTGGTGCCCGGTGGCGTGAGCGGCTTGCCGTTGTAGTCCGTAAGGTCGGGGCAGAGTGCCGTGAGCGGGTCGATGCAGCGGTGGAGATAGCGGCGTGACGCTGCGGCATAAGCCTTGTAGTCATCGGCGTGACCGTCGCCAGCCCATCGTGCCCACACCTCGTAGAAGGCAGGAAGGTGGTAGCTGGGGTCGGTGAAGCGGGCGCCGAAGCCACTTGGCGTGAAGGTGATGAGACGGTGTTGTGGGTTGATGAGCGCGTTGGCACTGTCCTGGCCGTTGCCCTCCCTGACGAGACGCAACAACCGCTGGGCTTCAGCGAGGTAGTCGATACCCGAATGGTTGCCCCAGCGGTTGGAGGCGAAGATGAGCGAAGTGATCATATACAGTTCGCCGTCGCTGGCCGGACCCTCAGCGTTGTGCGTGCCGTCGGTCTTACAACTCCAGGCGTAGTAGCCAGCCAAAGGCCCCTGGCGCATGAGCATGTAGCGCTGAGCCCAACGCAGCAGTCGGTCGAAGATGTCCTTGCGGTTCATCTCCACGGCGATCATCATGCCGTAGGACATGCCCTCGGTGCGCACGTCGTGGTTCTTCAAGTCGGAGATATAGCCCATAGAGTCGCCCACCTCGAAGTAGACACGGTTGGGACCGAAGAATACTTCTTGGAAGACATCGTTGACACGGCGGTCGATGTCCTCAGAGGAATAGCCCATCTCGGCGAAATAGTTGCGGTAGCGGCCGGTCTGCATGCCGCCTTGGGTATACGGTGGTATGGGTGCGCCTTCGAAAGAAAGCCAGTCTATGTCGGCGTTGCTGCCCTTTTCGAGTTGCAATCCGATGTCGTAGGTGCCAGCGGTGACAGGTGCGATGGTGACCGTCTGCTCGGCGAAGGTGTCGCAGGGGGCTATGCTGAGGCGGGCTATGCGCTGGTTGCCAATGGTGACGGCAACGGAGGAAGGGCTTTGCGCACGGGCGCGGAGCGTCAGGCGGCAGAGGTTGGGACGGAAGGATACGCGGTTGTATCGTGCCCAGCCTTGGCGGGTGAGGTGCAGTGCCCAGCCGCGGAAGGGTTGCAGACTGTCTAAGAGAACGACTTGCGCGCCCGTGGACGAGATGCTGCTGTAGCGGTCGACCTCGATGTGGCGGCGGGCATCGGTGATGCCGACACCGCGCAGCGTAGGATGTACTTTCACGATTGTGCCGTCGGGGCGGAAGCTCAGCGAGTCGACGCGCACGGACCGGCACTTGTCAAACGACGGCGAATAGTCGTTGTGGTGATAGAAGAGATACCATTGTCCGCGGTACTGCACGATGGAGTGGTGGTTGGTCCAGCACTTGTCGGGCCATTCGTCCATGATCAGTCCTTTGAAGGTATAGGGTCCTTCCGGGCTTTCGCTCATGGCGTAGGCCAGCGTCTCGGTGCCGTTTTTCTGTCGCACCCAGGGGAAGGTAAGGTAGAACAGGCCGTTGCGCTCAAAGGCGAAGGGCCCCTCCTTGAAGCCGTCGGGCAGTCCCGCGATGGTCTTCGGTGTCTCTGCCAGCGACTGATAGTCGTCGTTCATGCGCGCTACGGTGATGCCGCCGTTGCCGGCCCAGAAGAGGTAGCTCTCTCCCCGGCTGGTCTGAAGCATACACGGGTCAATGCCTCTCACGCCGTCCAAGGGTTTGGCGGCAGGCGTGAAGGGACCGATGGGGCTGGGGGCAGTGGCGATGCCGATGCCGAAGCCGCGCTCCGAAGCCAGCCCGGAAGGGAAGAGCAGGTAGTAGCGTCCCTGATGCTCCACGCAGTCGGGAGCCCACATGGCGTAGCCTTCGTGGTTGGCCCAAGGCACTTGCTTCTGGTCGAGGATGACACCGTGGTCGGTCCAGTCGGTAAGATCATTGGAGGAAAAGACGTGGTAGTCGGCCATGGCGAACCACCGCCGCTCAGGTGCCACGGGGCTGATGATGTCGTGGGAGGGATAGAGATAGACGCGGTCGCCGAAGACGCGGGCGGTAGGGTCGGCGGAGTATTGATCACGGATCACCGGGTTCTGGGCCGTGGAGGACAATGACGGTAGCAATAGCGCGGCTGTCAATGCGCACCAAAGTACCCGGGTATGTCTTTTCAGAAAGGTAGTCATGTCGTGGTATTGTTTAGTTATAGGTGAGGCAAAGATACGAAAAATAGGGGAAAGGCTGTTTGGATGGGGTAACAAAATGTTTGTCACTTGTTACGAATGTCGAAAAGAGTAAGATTGAACATAGTTCCTGTTTGACGAAAAAAGCGAGATTGTGTGCGGGAACAAAGAGATGTGACAGATTTTTTTTGTACTTTTGCAAGTAATGACATTACGTAGTTTGATTCTCATCATGGTTTCGTGTCTGCAAGCATTGCCATTGGCAGCGGCAGAGAACTTCTTCACTACGACGGGCTATAGCTTTGTGCGTCGTAGTGGCAGACAGTCGTATGCGGTGAAAGTGGACTTTCCCGTCGACGGCGAGGCCCATGCGCTTGACAGCGTGAAGGCTTGGATATGCGACATCCTCGACGTGGACGAACCGCAAGAACTGTATGAGGCGAACTTCGAAAACGTGATGCGGCAAAGCTACGACACCTTTCTCAAGGAAGACAGCGGGCTGTCACGGCGCGTGGAAATCGTGCGCAGCTATGAGGACGAGGAAATCGTGACCTATCAGTCGCAGGTTGTGGACCGTGACACGGCGACGTGGCGGGACGAGGACTGTGCGTCGTTCAGTAAGAAAGACGGGCATCGTCTGAGTATCCGGGAGATTTTCAAGTGTCCGGAAAGAAAGATCAAGCAACTGATGTGGCAGTTCCGTGGTGATCTGCCCGTGGGCGTGTCGGGTCCCGACGAACTTGTAGTCGGTGATGCCGGATACATCGACGGCTGGGTGGTGGTCATTGGCCCTGCACGAGGCTACACGGGCGCGGCCTACCGCATCCGCTATCAGGTGGCAGAGCCCTATCTGCAAGGAAAGCGCACGGGCGGCTATTACGATGGTGAAGAAGACGACGAATAAGTGAAAAGACGGGTGAAAGGAGGTAAATCGGTGACGTAGGGATACAAAAAAAGCCGCTCTTTCGGAGCGGCTGAATATCTTACATCAACAATGTCTGAAGCACGGATTAGCCGAGCTTGTTGATATGCTGTGCCAAACCAGACTTCAAGTTGGCAGCTTTGTTAGCGTGGATGATGTTGGTCTTTGCCAACTTGTCCAGCATCTTCTGTACCACGGGGAACTGCTTAGCAGCCTCGTCCTTGTCAGTGGTAGCGCGGAGCTTGCGAACAGCGTTACGCATCGTCTTTGCATAGTACTTGTTATGCAAAGTCTTCACCTTGGTCTGGCGAATTCTCTTTACTGATGATTTGTGATTTGCCATCTTTAAATTTCTACTTTTTATTTCTGTTTGTAGTCCCTAGCAGAGTCGAACTGCTCTTTAGAGAATGAAAATCTCTCGTCCTAACCGATAGACGAAGGGACCATATTATTTTCGTGGGTGCAAAGTTACTGCTTTTTCTTTGAGTCACCAAATTTTCTCTCATTAATTTTTTCTAAATGCTTGATTTTTCGTATTTTTGCGGTTGTATGGAAACAAAAACGCGCGCTATCGTGCTCAGATCTGTGCGATATGGTGATTCTCAGATCATTGTCGACGTGTTCTCACGAGAGAAGGGGAGGGCGTCGTTTATCTGTCATGTCTCGAAAAACGGACGGGGAAAGATCAAGCAACAGCTGTTTCAGCCGCTGACTATCTTGGAGGTTGTCTATGACGACAGACCCACGCGCAGCCTGCAACACTTCCGCGACATACGTCTGGCACAGCCGTTCTTCTCGATACCGTTTCAGTCCGAGAAACTGGCGATAGGCCTTTTCATCGCGGAATTCCTGTCTTATGCGCTGCGCGACGAGCAATGCAATGTGCCGCTGTATGACTATGTGGAGAGTAGTGTGACGTGGCTCGACAATGTGGTGGGGCAGTTTGCCAACTTCCATCTCGTGTTTATGCTACGCCTGTCGCGGTTCATCGGCTTCTTCCCTAACTTGGAAGAGATGGCTGAGGGCGACTGGTTTGATCTGCGCAACGGTGTGTTCACGTCCATAAGACCCTTGCACCCTGACTTCCTGCGGCCTGACGAGGCGGCAAAGATCGGTACGCTGATGAGGATGAACTACGACAATATGAGGTTTTTCCGCATGAGCAGTGCCGAACGAAATGAGTGCGTCGACACGATACTGACCTACTATCGGCTGCATATCCCAGGCTTCCCGGAGATGAAATCGCTGCCAGTGCTCAGGGAGCTATTCTGACTTTTGTCGTTTCCCAAGGCCTTTGACGAAGCAGTATTGCGTATAGATAAAAAGAAGTCTCCCATACGGCACGAGCCACATGGGAGACTTCAATGTTTAAAGTTTGCTATGTCTGCCGGTCAGAAGGCCGGGAGGTTATGCTAAGAGTTGGCGGACGATGGTGGAGATGACCTTGCCGTCGGCCTTGCCGGCCATCTGCTTGGTGGCCTGTCCCATCACCTTGCCCATGTCCTTCATGCCTTGTGCACCAGTCTGGGCGATGATGTCCTTGACCTGGGCGGTGATTTCCTCCTCAGTGAGAGGTTTGGGCAGGTATTCCTTAATGACGGCGACCTGCGCCAACTCAGCGTCGGCAAGATCCTGACGCTTGGCTTTTGCATAGGTGTCGGCACTTTCCTCGCCCTGCTTGGCGAGCTTTTGCAGAATCTTCAAAGCAGCTGCGTCCTCCAAAGTGTCGTTGGCACCGGGAGCCGTCTTTGCCTCGATGAAGTATTTCTTAATGTTACGCAGTGCTTCCAGACGCACCTTGTCGCGCGCCTTCATGGCTGTGCGGATGTCACTGCTGACCTGATCAAATAGATTTGCCATATCTCTTTGTTGTTTTAAAATCCTTGTCTTTGACGGCATAGGCCGCCGCTGTGTTATGCGAAGCTGATGATGCCGGGCACGGTATCGGCCTGTTCGTCGGTATTGGGCTTGTCGTCCTTATGGCCGGAACCAGTGTTGCGGATGTCTTCGAGCATCTGTCGTGTACGCTTGTAGGTAGGCGTGTTCTCCACAGCGAGAATGACATCCTCGTTGTCGAGCGTGTCGGGTGTGAAGATGTAGACGTGAGGACGGTGCTTCATCATCGGGTTCTTGCCGTCCTTGCCATAGTAGCGGTTGCGGCGGTCGGCCTTTTCGGCTGCGATTTCCTCTTCCTGTGCGATGCGGTTGGCTTCCTCTTGTGTGCGGCGCTCGCGGCGGTCCTTGGGCTCCACGTCCTCCACACCGAAACCGGTAGCGAGGATGGTGACCTTGACCTTCTTGCCGAGCTCGGGGTCTGTGGCCAGTCCCCATTTGATCTCGAAGTCGTCGCCGAACTTTGCCATGAAGTCGTTGACATCGTTCATCTCCTCCATCATCAGACCCTGGTTGTCGTTTTTCTCGTTGGAGAAAGCGATGGAGAGCAGGATCTTCTTGGAGTTGAAGACATCGTTATCGTTGAGCAACGGTGAGTTGAGCGCGTCGTCGATAGCCTTCTTCACACGTCCGTCGCCCTCGCCGTAGCCGGTACTCATGATGGCGACGCCACCGTCCTTGAGAACTGTCTTCACGTCGTTGAAGTCGAGGTTGATGAGTCCGTGAATGGTGATGATCTCAGCGATGCTCTTAGCGGCAACGCTCAGTGTGTCGTCGGCTTTGCCGAAAGCGTCGAGGACTGTCAGCTCGGGATAGATCTCACGCAGGCGCTCGTTGTTGATCACGAGCAGGGCGTCGACATGCTTAGCCATCTCTTCGACACCGTCGAGAGCCTGGTCGATCTTCTTGGGACCTTCGAAACGGAAGGGAATGGTGACGATGCCCACGGTGAGAATGCCCATCTCTTTGCTTACCTGCGCGATGACAGGAGCGGCACCGGTGCCTGTTCCACCACCCATACCGGCCGTGATGAATGCCATCTTCGTGCCGTCGTTGAGCATAGCCCTGATTTGGTCGATGCTCTCCATAGCGGCCTGACGGGCACGCTCGGGACGGTTGCCAGCTCCAAGACCTTCGGCACCCAACTGCAGGTGCTCGGGAACGGGAGAGTCGTTCAAGGCCTGCGCGTCAGTGTTGCAAAGTACAAACGACACGTCGTGGATGCCTTCGCGGTACATGTGGTTCACGGCATTGCCACCGCCACCACCGACACCGATGACCTTGATGATGCTCTGCTCTTTGTCAGGCTGACCGAAATCGAGAATGGAAGGCTTGGCGCTTTCCGTGAGTGGGGAAGGTTTCTGGCCTTCCATATTGTTGTTGTTATCTGGCATAGTGGTCTGTCTTTAAAGTAAAAATGTTGAGTCTTATTTCTCGTCTTCCTCTTCCTCTACCATCTTACGGCCAAAGGTCTTGAGTCCGTTGACGGCTTTGTGGAACCATGAGTTCTCGCGTTTCTTGCGCCGGCGCTCTTCTTCCTCTTCGGCTTCCTGCTGTCTGCGACGCTCCTCTTCCTCCTCCTGCTTGCGCTTGGCAGCCTCTTCGGCAGCTTTTTCAGCCTCGGTTTTGATGATGCCCTTGCCGTTTTCTGTCGTAGAGTGTGTGATGGGCTGAACAGGTGCTTCGTTGACGGGTTGTTCGTTTTGGAAGAGAGAATCGCTGATCTCACTGCCTGCGCAGTTCATGTTGCCTTTGGCCAACAGTCCAAGAGCCGTACACATAGTGCCGTCCTTGGCCGTGATGGCGGGGCTCTTGGAAATGATGGTTGTCGTAACAGAACCTGCTATTCTCACCTTATCAGTATGGGTGAGGATCTTGAAGGCTTTTTCAATGTCTTTCATATTGGAGCCACCACCGGTGAGGACGATGCCGCCAAGGAGTTTGCCCATAAATTCGTCGGGCACTTGATGCCATGCGTTCTCAATGATCTCCTGCAGGCGAGCCTCGACAATCTCCACAAACTTCGGCATGTCGATGCTGCGGTCGTGGTCGATGGGATAGGTCTTTTCCATGTCGATCTCGCTGGAGTCGGTGTAGGCAGCGGCATATTTAAGTTTCATCTCCTCTGCTGTCTTGTCTTCCATCTGCAAGGATGTGAGGTCCTTGGTGATGTTGTTGCTGCCAAGGGGAATGACGGCCAGGTGACGAAGAATATCGCGAAAGTAGACCGCAACGGTTGTTGTCTCGGCTCCTAAGTCCACGAGGACGCAGCCACCGCGGCGCTCGGCGTCGGTGAGTACGACATCGGCGAGGGCAAGGGGAGAAAGATACATCTCGGCGATGGCAATGCCAGCATTTTCAAAACAGCGGTTGAGATTGCGATAGAAGGACTTGCGCCAGAGGATGTTGAGGAAGTTGCCCTCCAGTCTGGAGCAGATAAAACCTGCCGGGTCGACTTGAAGCTGGTTGTCGACCTTGTATTCTTGTGTGACAGCGTCGAGGATCTCCTGGTCGGGATATTGCATGCTGCGGTTGGCATCCATCAGGCCGTTGACCATGTCAACGGTCACCTTGGTGTCGGCGGGCAATTGCTTGACAATGATATTTTTCTCACTGCGTATCGATTGACCGTTGACACCGACGTAGACGCGTGCAATCTTGGTCTTGAGCGTGTTCTCGAGTTTCTTGATCACATTGCCCAAAGCCTGCACTGTCTTGTCGATATTGTTGACCACGCCTTTGCGAATGCATGAAGTAGCGTCTTCCTTTACGACAGCCAATACCCTAATGCTGCCGTCGAGGTTCTTCTTCCCCGCAATGCCGGTGATTTTTGAAGATCCCAGCTCTATTGCTACTATAAAATCTGCCATACGTAAATAGTAATTATCAATTCAGTTCTTCCGTTTTTTCGTATTGTCTCTTTTTGCAAATGATTTGGTTGTCAAACTCTACGTTGATGTAGGAGTATTTGTTCCATCCGGCCTGTGAGAGTCCATACTTATAGAACTTCTCCAACCGGTCCATTTTGCGGTCGATGTAGTCAGTGACCAGTTGCCTGCGCTTGTCGGGCCTGTTGGTCTCAGGCAGTTGACCGATATAGATGATCTGGTCACCGACGCGCGGCACGAGCTCAATGCCTTTGTCAGGCAGTATGTTGATTTGCTCGATCTGGTTCTTCCAAAAGTCGTTGGCCATCAAAGCCTCTCCCACATAGGCCACATAATTGCGGGCGAACCACTTGTTGATATGGCCTGTGGCGATGATCAGGTCGCTCGTGTAGTGCGAGTTGGGCATGATGCTGTTGTTGTCGTCCAAGTAATAATCGTCACCATTAATGGACTTGATGCGCAGAGTCGGCATGCGCTGTGTGAGTGTGACACATACATGTCCGTCCTGTGTCTTATAGCATTGTGCCGACTGCACAAAAGGACTTCTCTTCAACATTTCCTCGATGGTGCGTGTGTCGACGGTATACAAGGGCTTGCCCAAAGGGTAGAGACCACTGTCTTTCAGGCGATCTTTGATCTCCTTAGCCGTGATGAAGCCATTGGTGGCCTCGTCGGCAATGTTGATATTCACTTGGGTACATATCTGCTTCTCTTGATCGGGCTTGTCAAAGACAACGAAGGCGATGGCAAGATAGGCAGCGAGCATGAAGTCGATAGTGCCCAGAATGATTTTTCCTCGGTTCATCCGCATGGTTCAGATAACTGTATAGGATGACACGCGGCGCGGACTATACCGCACCGGATGCCTTATTTCTTTTTGTCTTCCAGTATACGTGTGATCTGTGGAACCATGTTGTCGAGATCACCGGCTCCTAAGATGATCAGCACATCGAAGTCGCGACTCTTGACCAGATTGAGCACGTCGGCCTTCTGGATCATGCTCTTCTCCACGCCAGACTTGAGGTTGTCGTAAATCAGCTGCGATGTGACACCGGGGATCGGAGCCTCGCGGGCCGGATAGATCTCGGTGAGGATGACCTCGTCGAAATGGCTCAGCGCATCAGCGAAGTCCTTGTAGAAGTCGCGGGTGCGGGTGTAGAGATGCGGCTGGAAGATAGCGGTCAGCTTACGGCCCTGGTAGAGCTCGCGCAGACTCTTGGCGCTTTGCAGGATCTCCTTGGGGTGATGAGCATAGTCGGAAAGCAGTACGTGACGGTCGTCGTTGATCTTGAAATCGAAGCGACGCTCTACGCCGTGGTATGTGCTCATGCCGTAGCGCAGTTCCTCTGCGGTGCAACCATTGAGTTGGGCAAGTGCCATGGCAGCCACACCATTCTCTATATTAATAGGTACAGGCTGTCCGAGCTTCACATTCGTGACGTTTTCCACGGGTGAGATGAAGTCGAATGTGATGTTGCCGTTCTCTATCTTGATGTTCTCAGCATGGAAGTCTCCCTCGTCGCGGCTATAGGTATAGGTCTTTACCCCTTCCTGCACGTTGGGTTTCATCTCCAGATTCTTGTGGATGATGAGGGCGCCACCGGGCTGAATGAGCTCGGTGTAGTGACGAAAACTCTCAAGATATGCCTCTTTGGTACCGTAGATGTCGAGGTGGTCGGGATCTGTGGCGGTGATGACACTCATCCATGGACGCAGCCAGTGGAAAGAACGGTCGAACTCATCGGCCTCGATGACGACATAGTCACTGGTCTTGGAAAGGATATAGTTGGTACCGTAGTTCTTGGAGATGCCGCCCAAGAAAGCGTTGCAGTCAACATGGCTCTGATGCATGATGTGGGCGCACATGGTCGATGTAGTCGTCTTGCCGTGTGTGCCTGCAACACAGAGTCCTTTGTGAGAACGTGTCAGCATGCCAAGTACTTGAGCGCGTTTCTGCACTTCGAAACCATTGTTGCGGAAGTATTGCAGTTCCTGATGCTCTGCTGGAATGGCAGGGGTATAGACGACGAGACATGACTTGTTGTCGCGGCAAGCGTGGGGAATCTCATCTACGTTCTCTCTGTAGTGGATGACCATGCCTTCCTTTTCGAGTTGTTGAGTCAACGTAGAAGGTGTCTTGTCATAACCGGCCACAACAAGACCTTTATGTATGAAGTAGCGGGCCAGCGCACTCATACCAATGCCGCCGGCACCAATGAAATATACAGCTTTTATATCTTTGAGTTCCATGATATTTAAAGTGTTATTTGCATATCTTGGAAAGATGGCAGTCTCATCTTAAGAGGAGCACTGTCTCTTCCGAAGCGTTTTATTGTTTTCTCCAGGCGAGTTTAATGACTTCGTCGGCAATGACGTCGGCGGAGTCTTTCAAGCCGAGTTTTTTGATGTTTTCTGTCAGTGATGCAAGCTTGGCATCGTTGTGAACGATTTCCAAGGCTTTGTCGAGCAAC
Source organism: Hallella absiana (assembly GCF_025457485.1). Classification (NCBI taxonomy): domain Bacteria; kingdom Pseudomonadati; phylum Bacteroidota; class Bacteroidia; order Bacteroidales; family Prevotellaceae; genus Hallella; species Hallella absiana. The sequence continues at coordinate 120,495 of NZ_JAMXSP010000004.1, read as the reverse complement.
AAGTCAGGAGCTTCTGCATCTTTGACATAGATGGCGGCGTCTTTATCTACGAGTGCCATGGCATTCTTGGTCTGGTGATCTTCGGCAACGTTGGGGCTGGGCACCAGGATGACGGCTTTGCCGATGAGGCAGAACTCACTGATGGAGCTTGCACCGGCACGGCTGATGACAAGGTCGGCGGCGCGATAGGCGGCACCCATGTCGCTGATGAAGTCGAGAACTTTCAGGTTGGAGATGTCGCCAAAGTCCTTTACGGCCTGGTTCATCTCGGTGTTGTAGTACTTACCGGTCTGCCAGATGAACTGCACGTCGGCGCTTTTCACTTTGTCGAGATGCTGTCGCATGCTCTCGTTGATGGTGCGTGCTCCTAAGCTTCCGCCCACGAGGAGAATCGTCTTCTTGTTGGGATCGAGTCCGAACTTGACTCTTGCGTCCTCTTTGGAAATGGTTGCGTCCACGACATTCTGTCGGACTGGATTTCCTGTCATGATGATTTTATCAGCCGGGAAGAAACGCTCCATGCCCTCGTACGCCACGCAGATCTTGCTGGCCTTCTTTGCCAACAGTTTGTTTGTGACGCCGGCATAGCTATTCTGCTCTTGAATGAGGCATGGTATGCCCATGCTGGCGCATACGTTCAGCGTAGGCCCGCTGGCATATCCACCTACTCCGACAGCCACCATCGGCTTGAAGTCTTTGACAATCTTCTTTGCCATCCGCTCACTCTTCCAGATTTTGAAGAGCACGGCGATGTTTTTCAGAAGATGCTTACGGTCGAAACCGCAGATGGGCAAGCCTTTGATGTTGTAGCCTGCCGCAGGTACTCGCTGCATCTCCATACGTCCCAAAGCACCCACGAACTGGATTTTGGCACTGGGATATTTGGCTTTGATGGCGTTGGCGATAGAGACTGCAGGGAAGATATGGCCTCCTGTGCCTCCGCCGCTGATGATGACTCTTAATTCTTTCTCCATGTCGCCTATTTCTTATTTTCCGCAAAAGTAATCAAAAAAAATGTCTTTTGATCATTTTTGTTCTACTTTATTTTGTTTCTTCTGTACCAAATGACTATTTATTATACATTTGTTTCCTTATCTTCGGTCGCTGCATTGTCTGGCCCGATGGTGCTTTTTTGAAGTTCAGGCTTCTTTTTTGCAGAGCGGCTGACACTGAGGATGGCACCTAAGTAGATGCAGTTGATGATCGTGGACGTACCACCTTTACTGATGAGCGGCAGCGGCTGACCTGTCACAGGAACGAGTCCCACGGCAACACACATGTTGAACAGTGCCTGCGTGACCAGTAGCAGAGCGAGCCCCATGGCAAGGAAGGCAGGGAAATTGTTCTCGCATCGACTGGCGATACGGCCTGTTCGGAAGAGCAGGATGATATAGAGCATCGCCACAAACGCGGCGCCCTCTATGCCTAACTCTTCGATGATGATGGCATAGATGAAGTCGGAGAAGGCTTGGGAAAGGAAGTCGCGCTCCACAGAATTACCCGGTCCTTTGCCAATAACGTTACTGGAAGCAATGGCGATATTGGCGTGGGCAGTCTGAGCGTCTTTGTCGAGATCGACTTTCTCTGGCGGTATTTCTTCATGGTCACTGAACTTGTCGATGCGCGATTTCCATGTGTCGAATCGGTGAAGCATGCCTCCATTCTTGGTCTTTACCGGCTTTTTGCCATCTACTTGTTCCGTGAGCTGCCCCTCAGGGGAGTTTTCTTCGTTGTCGTGCCCAAAGATCATGACCATAGAAAACACTAAAACGATAACCAGTACAACACTTCCGATGAGCTTTCCAAGCTGTTGGGCAGGTACACGACCAATGATCATCATGAAAAAGATGACGGAACACAATAGGGCTGCAGTGGAGAGATTCTCCACCATGATGAATGGGATGATGAAGGCACAAACCACCAAGATGTAGGGCATGGCATGGCGGTCAGCGCCACGCTCGGTCTGCATGGCACTTAACACTTGGGCCGTTGCGAGTACCAATGTGCCTTTGGCAATCTCAGAGGGTTGAAACTGCAAGCCGAAAATCGAGAGCCATCGCTGTGCGTCATTGGTGGAGTGACCGGCGAAATCTACCCAGATGAGGGTCACAAACGAGATGAACAGCAGGATCGGCGTGGCAATCTTGAAGTACTTGCACTTGATGTTAAGGGTGACGAGAGCCAGGAACACACCGAGCCCAAGCAGCCCTATGTGCTTGATGATAGGCGCGACATAGCTGCCTCCTTTGTAGGTCAGCTCGGAAGAGGCCGAGAAGACCTCTACGATGCTGATGAGACAAAGGAAGAAAAACACCATCCAGATGACTTTGTCACCCTTGAATATGTTTCCAAATTTTTTGTTGTCCACTTGTTATCTTTATTGAAGGGCCGGGTGAATATTCCTCCGGCCCATTTGCTTTACAGGCTTCTGACTTGTTGCTTGAACTGTTCGCCGCGGTCCTCCATGTTATGGAAGAGGTCGAAACTGGCGCAGCAGGGTGAAAGCAAAACCGTGTCGCCGGGGCGCGCCATGTCGTAACAGGCCTTCACGCAATCCTTCATGTTATGTGTGTCGCGCACGGGAATGCCCAGCGGATCGAAGAAGTTGTGGAGCTTCGTATTGTCGGCACCGAGATAAACCAGTCCCACGCACTTCTGCTGAACCAACTCTTTGATGGCGTTGTAGTCGTTGCCTTTGTCCTTACCGCCAAGGATGAGGATGACAGGTGTGCGCATGCTCTCCAACGCATACCAGCAAGCATCGACATTGGTGGCCTTGGAGTCGTTGACATAGTGCACGCCAGCCACGTCGCAAACCTTTTCCAGGCGGTGCTCCACACCCGGGAAGTCGCTCAGACTCTTGCGGATGATCTCTTTCTTGATGCCGCTGATGTTGGATGCCAAACCAGCAGCGAGAGAGTTATAGATGTTGTGCTTACCGGTCAGCGAGAGTTCCTCCTGCTCCATATTGAATGGAGTGGGGTACTCAAGTTTGTATTGTCCTTCCTCGATATAGGCGATACTCCCCTTCTCTTTCAGTTCTGAGAATGGACACTGCACGGCCTTGATGTCGTATTTGTCGAGTTGCTTCTTGATGACAGGATCGTCATTCCAATAGATGAAGTGGTCTTCCTCTGTCTGGTTTTGGATGATGCGCATCTTGGCATCGACATAGTTTTGGAACTTGAAGTCGTAGCGGTCGAGGTGATCGGGCGTGATGTTGAGCAGAATGGCGATGTTGGCACGGAAGTCGTACATGTTGTCGAGCTGGAAAGAACTCAGTTCGATGATATAGTACTCATGCGGTTCCTCTGCCACCTGCAGAGCAAGGCTCTTACCGATATTTCCGGCCAGTCCCACGTCGTATCCGGCACTCTTGAAGATGTGATAGATAAGCGAGGTGGTTGTCGTCTTGCCGTTGCTGCCTGTAATACAGATCATCTTGGCATGAGTATATCGTCCTGCGAACTCAATCTCGCTGATGATATGTGTGTGCTGAGCCATCAGTTTCTGCACCATAGGAGCCTCTTTTGGGATGCCCGGGCTCTTGATGACCTCGTCGGCATTCAGGATTTTCTCCTCGGTGTGATGACCTTCTTCCCATTCGATCTGATGGTCGTCAAGCAGTTTCTTGTACTTGTCCTTGATGGAAGAAGTGTCAGATACGAAAACGTCGAAACCTTCTTTCTTTGCCAGCACGGCAGCTCCTGCACCGCTCTCGCCGGCTCCTAATATAACGATTCTTTTCATTGCTGAACTACGTTTTTACTCTTTCGAGGTTTTTATCTTATTTGTTTGCAGCACTGCTGTCAGTGTTTGACAGCAGTGCTTTTTGTTTTTTACAGGTCAGACTGCTCTTTTGGGGCTACACCTTATTATATATATAGAAGTGCCGGACCGCTTATATCATAGTTTCGGCTCGCCTTTTTTGAGCAGTCTTCCTTATCTTATCTTAAGCGTGATAATGGTCAGAGCCGCCAAGATGATGGTGATGATCCAGAAGCGGATCGTGATCTTTGACTCATGCTTGGGCGAGTGGGGACTCGTGATCAGGTATTTGCAGTCGGGGTCAAGCTGCTCGTCTGTCACACGGAAGTTGTCGTGGATAGGTGTGCGCTTGAAGATACGCTGCTTCACGCCACGCCGCTTGCCAAGCTTATAGTACCATACCTGGCAGATGACGCTGAGGCTTTCGACGAAGAAGATGCCGCAGAGGATCGGCAACAACAGTTCTTTGTGGATGATGACAGCGCACACGCCGATGATGCCGCCAATGGTCAGTGAGCCTGTGTCGCCCATGAACACCTGGGCAGGGTAGGCGTTGTACCATAGAAAACCGATGAGCGCTCCGACAAACGCACACATGAAGACCACCAGCTCTTGCGAGCCTGGGATATACATGATGTTGAGGTATGCGGCAAATTGGATATGCGAGCTTACATAAGCCAAGATGCCTAACGCCACGCCAATGATGGCTGAGTTGCCGGCGCACATGCCGTCCATACCATCATTGAGGTTGGCTCCGTTGCTTACGGCGGTGACGACTAAGATCGTCATAACTACGAAGAGAATCCAACCGGCCGCTGTCTTATACTTACCACAGAAAGACATCACCGATGAGTAGTCGAGGTTGTGGCCTTTGACAAACGGTATTGTCGTCTTCAGTGTCTTGCGTGCTTCGGTGCGGTGCTTGACGACGACCTCCTGACCTTGGTGCTGGAGCACGATGTTCTCATTGGATTTCACGTCGGGCGAAGCCCAGAGCACGAGTCCCACAATCAGTCCTATGCCCACTTGTCCTACGATCTTGTACTTACCTTTCAGTCCTTCCTTGTTGCGATGGAAGATCTTGATGTAGTCGTCCATGCCGCCGAGGAAGCCCAGCCACACAGTGGTGATGAGCATCAAAATCAGATAGATATTACGCAGACGGCCTAACAGCAGTACTGGAATGAGAATGCTGACGATGATGATCACGCCACCCATTGAGGGCACTCCTATCTTTTTGACACCAAAGGGGTCGATCTTGGCATCGCGCTGCGTCTCGGTGATCTGTTTACTCTTTAAGTATTTGATGAACTTCTCACCAAACCATGCCGAGATGACCAGTGAGAGAATCAGAGCCAGCAACGCACGGAAGGAGATATATCCCCAGATGCGTGCGCCGGAAATACCGAACTGCTCCAGAAAACGAAAGAGATAATATAGCATGTCTTAGCTCTTTATGTTTATAGTCTTAGCTCTTATTATTTATAGTCTTAGCATCTGTCATTTATCACAACCGGTGGCGGTGTCCTGTGAAGAGCTATTGAGACCGAAGATCTCGCGCAATACTTCATGATCGTCGAAGTGATGCTTGACACCTTTAATCTCTTGATAGTTCTCATGTCCCTTACCTGCGACGAGAATCACATCGCCTTTTTGTGCCATCATACATGCAGTCTTGATAGCCTCTTTGCGGTCGACGATACTGATGACCTTTTGCATCTGTTGCGCATTCAGTCCGGCGAGCATGTCGTCGATGATAGCCTGGGGATCCTCGAAACGTGGATTGTCGCTGGTGATAATCACTTTGTCGCTCTGCTTGACGGCTTCCTGAGCCATGAGCGGGCGCTTGCCATGATCACGGTTACCGCCTGCGCCGCATACAGTGATGACGTGTCCTTTGCCGTTGAGTACCTCGTGGATGGCACCCAACACGTTTTGCAGAGCGTCAGGAGTGTGGGCATAGTCGACGATGGCCGTAAAGCCTTTGGGCGACTGGATGGGTTCCAGACGTCCGCTGACGCTGTGGAGCGTGCTCAAGATCACGAGGATCTCCTCAGGCTCCTTGCCCAACATACGTGCGGCAGCATATACAGCCAACAGATTGCTGACGTTGAATTTACCAATGAATTGCACGCCGACCTCGTGTCCGTCAATATCGAGATACATTCCAGCGAAGTGCATCTCGATGATGCGGGCGCGGAAGTCAGCCATCTGGCGAATGGAGTAGGTCTTCACCGTAGCCTTTGTGTTCTGCACCATGATCATGCCGTTCTTGTCATCGGCATTGGTGATGGCGAAGGCAGACTTGGGCAGTCCGTCGAAGAAAGCTTTCTTGGCATTGCGATAGTTCTCAAAGGTCTTGTGATAATCGAGGTGGTCGCGAGTGAGGTTGGTGAAGATACCGCCTGTGAATTTCAGTCCGCCAATACGTTTCTGAGCGATGGCGTGGCTGGAGCACTCCATGAAGGCATACTCACATCCTGCCTCTACCATCTTGCCCAAGAGCATGTTCAGTTCGATGGGATCCGGTGTGGTGTGGTCAGCGGGAATGGCTTCGCCGTCGATATAGTTGACGACAGTAGAGAGCAGACCGCACTTATATCCCATCTTGCGGAACATATTATATAATAATGTGGCGATCGTTGTCTTTCCGTTCGTACCGGTCACGCCGACGAGTTTGAGCTTCTTCGACGGGTCTCCATAGAAGAGCGTAGCCACATGACCGACAGCATCTTCGGTAGAAGGCACCTGAATGTAGGTGACACCTTCGGCTTTCTCTTCCGGCAGGTCTTCGCAGAGCACGGCACTGGCACCTTGCTCAATGGCCTTTGGGATGAAACGGTGACCGTCTACCTGGGTGCCTTTCATGGCAACGAACAGATGACCATCCTTGACTTGGCGCGAGTCTATGTCTACGCCGGTGATGTCGGCATCCACGCCCCCAACGATAGAGGTGGGCTTGATGCCCTTGAGAAGCTCTTGTAGTTTCATTTCTTTCTATATTATTTTTTTATATTTTATTTCTATCAGTTTTGTTCTTGTCTATATATTTTCCCGGTCAATTCAGAGATAAGCAGCCGGTCAAATCTGAGTCAAACGTGTCGACGACTGTGTTGTGCCTTGTTCTTTTCTACTCCAAGGTCAGCGTACACGTCTCGCGTCGGTGGATATATTTTCCTGGCGGGAGGCTTTGCTTGACGACCTTTCCACGCCCGATGATGCGGCATTTCACGCCCCGTTGCTCCATGAGATAGACAGCGTCGCGTGCTCCCATGCCCATGACGTTGGGTACATGTTTGGTACTTGGCACACCCTGATGGACAAGATCCACGTAGTGGGTGCCGCTCTTGGCCTGTCCCCACAGTGCGCTGGTGTTGGCGATGTTGGCGATATAGTTGCGCTTGGTCTTGATTCCCAACTGCGAGAGCACGAAGTCGGCAGAGAGAATATTGCCGTTTTTCACCTGCGGGACGAAGACAGAAGCCGAGTCGCGTGCCTGTCTGACATCGCGTCCCTCGCTCTGTGCCATGATACCCTCGGCGATATGATGGAAGACCACACCGCTCATGCCGCCACCTGAAGCAGGCAGTCCACCTTTCTGTATGCAGACGATACAGCTGTATTTCGGGTTGTCGGCGGGGAAATAACCGGCAAACGACAGCAAGTAGTGTGTCATTCCGCTCTTGTAGCCTACTGATCCTTTTGAGATCTGAGCGGTACCGGTCTTGCCGGCAACCTTAAAAGATGTCGATCCGGCTTTTTTCCCGAGTCCCTCGCTGACCACATGTTCCAGCATCACCTGCATCTTTTTGATGACAGCGGGCGAAGCGATTTGTGTATGCCCTTTGACCACTTGCGGCGGATATTCGGTGACTTCGCCGTTTTGAATGGATGCTTTGACGAACCGCGGCTGCATCATACACCCATTGTTGGCGATGGCGTTGTAAAATGCCAGCGTGGAGATCGGCGGCACCTGCGACTCATATCCTATGCTCATCCACGGCAGGGCAGTGTTGCTCCAGTTGAGCCACTCGCCGCGCTTGTTCTTCTTTGGCATACGAATCTTAGCCGGACTGGCACCCACAATAGGGATGTGCAGATCCGAGGCAATGCCGGAGCGATAGACACCGCGCACGAATTTTTCCGGATCATTGTGGTAGTACTCGTCGATGATTCGGCTCACGCCGATGTTAGAGCTCACGCGCAGTGTGGTGGCCATGTTCATGACACCATATCCACCGCGCCGCCAGTTGTGGTCTTTCATCTCCCGTCCATACATTGGCCAGACGCCGTTGCCTGTGTCCACGATCTTGCTTGTGTCGCACATGCCGTCCTGCAAAGCTGTCATGACACTGACGGGCTTGAAGACCGATCCCGGCTCCATGAGGTCGCTGACGGCGTGGTTCTTGATCTCCTTATAGATGATCTGTCCGTTGGGTCCGTAGCATTTGTCGATGTTGACGATGGCTTTGATGTCGCCCGTCTTTACCTCCATGACGATCGCTACGCCCACGTCGCCGTTGACTTCCGGCTGTTTGAGTTCTTCGATGACGGCTCTTTCGGCCAAGTCCTGAATGCCTACGTCGATGGTCGTGATGATGTCGCAACCGTTGACAGGCTCTTTGTCGATGATGTCGAGATACTTGTTGAGTACCTTGCGGCGGTGTCCGACGCCATTGGTACCACGGAGCAGTTTGTCAAACGACAGCTCCAGGCCACAGCGCGGCAGGCGTCCGCCGTCTTTCAGTGCATACATATCACCTACCGTGCGCTCAGCGAGCGTGCCGAAAGGATTCTCGCGTGCGTTGAGTTCCTCGCAGTGGAAACCGCTTTGGAACTTCGTGAGGTTGAATACCGGCAACTTCAGCACCTCTGAGTAAGTGTTGTAGTTGATGCGGTAGGGCCACACCGGCCAATGGCGGCTCATCTTCTTCCGTCCTTTGTCGAGGTTGGCTTTGAAGTCTGCGGAACTTTGTTCCGGGAAGATCTCGTGCAGGCCTTTGCAGATCAGCTTTTCCTTAGCGTCCCATAAGGAGTCGTTACCCGCATCGTGAAGTTGCTGAAAGTCCATAAAGATTTTGAACTCCGGCAGCGACGAGGCCAGCAGTTGTCCATCGCAGCTGAGGATGTTTCCTCTGACGGGCTGGATGACTACGTTGTCCCGTTTTACGCGGTCTGCCACCTTCATCCAGTAGTCCCGTTTGGCAGTCATGATATATCCAGCCTTGATAAGCACGCCGAGGGAGATGATGGTCATCAGCATACAGATGACACTGTAGCGTGGCATGATTTTCTGGTTGTTGAATTTGCTCATGTCGTTATTTGCCCTCCTCGGGTACTTCTATTTTATAAGGAGGAGCACTGGGAATCTTCAGCACACTGTCCTTATTGTTTTTCAACAGTTCGATGACATTGCTTTCGCGGCTGATCTCCGTGAGCTGGCTGGTGCTGGAAAGAGCCTTGTATTTGGCGTCCTTTAGTTTCACCTGCAACTTGTCGATCTGTATGAGGTCTTGCTGACAGCTGTATCTGCTGCCGATATACACGATCAGAAACGCGCCGATGAGCATGAAGAGCCATATCTGCCTTCTGACGAACGAGGTGTAGAGAATGTCTCCACCCAAGATCTTCTTCAGGGAGAAGAGGCGCGATTGCGGTGCCTCGTCCTCAGTGGCCTGCTCTTCGATGACCTCTTTCAGCGAGGGGAGGCTTTCTGCCGGTTTGTTCTCACTTTTGTCGGCGTTTTCGGTGGTCTGTCCGTTTGGCTTTTCCTCGTCAGCAGTGGCAGTTGTATTATTCGCCTTGTCGTCCGCCGGAGTCCCCAGAATGTCCTTTAGGGATCTGGTGCCATCCTTGTTGTCGGTTATATTGTTGTTTATTTGCTCTTGTTTCTTCATTTTTTCTCAGCGATTCTCAGTTTAGCGCTACGGCTTCTCGGGTTGCGTGCCTGCTCCTCATTGTCAGGCGTGATAACCTTATTGTTGACCAGAGCGAAGGGACTTTCTATTCTTCCGTAGAAGTCCTGCACGGTCTTGCCCTCTGCATTTCCCGTTTTCATCATGTTCTTGACGATGCGGTCTTCGAGCGAGTGGTAGGTGATGACGCTCAGCCGTCCGCCCGGTCGGAGCAGCTCGGTGGCCGCGGCAAGCATCTCTTTGAGTGCGCTCATCTCGTGATTCACCTCAATGCGCAGAGCCTGGAACAGTTTTGCCATGTCTTTTTTCTCCCTTTCTCGTCGAAAGAGCGGTTCCACAGTGTTGAGGAAATCGCTTGTGGTGAGGATGGGCTTGTCGGTCCGGGCCTTGACGATCGTGGCGGCGATGCGCCGTGCCGACCTCAGTTCACCATAGAGATAGAAGATGTCAGCCAGTTGCGACTCTGTGGCCGTGTTGACAATGTCGGCCGCTGTGGTTCCTGCCCGCTTGTTCATACGCATGTCCAGCGGAGCGTCGAAGCGGAACGAGAAGCCACGGCTCTCGTCGTCGAAGTGGTGACTTGACACGCCGAGGTCGCCGAGCAGTCCGTCGATATGGTCTACGCCGTAGTATCGCATCCAGTTTTTCAGGTATCTGAAGTTGGAGCGTACGAACGTAAAGCGCGGGTCGTCGACGAAGCGTTTTCCCTCACCTTCTGTAGTGAGAATGTTTTGCTCAGCGTCGGCGTCCTGGTCAAAGCTGTAGAGATGCGCCGTGCTGTCCATTCGTGAGAGAATCTCTCTCGAATGTCCGCCACCGCCGAATGTGACATCGACGTAGATGCCTCCGGGCTGAATATTCAGTCCGTCGACGCTCTGCTTCAGCAGCACTGGAATGTGATATTCTTCTGTCTTTTCCATCTTTACGTTGCTTTGAGCCGTGCTTTTGGCGTGGCTACACATCTTTATATAGCGTATTTGGGTTCAAAGTTACATAAAAATCCCCACTTATCTCCATGTTAGGGCTATATTTTTTCGATTCTCTTCCATCCTTTTGTTGGCGTTGTTGCACGGTGTCTTGTCAGAGATGTAGATGTCTGAGCTTTGTAGTTTACCCTTTTTTGTGCTTTTCTTATAATTTTAGTGGCAAAAATGAAGAAATATGAAAAAGAAGTGTTATTTTTGCATTTGATTAGTATCTTATGGAATAACATGGACGTTAGCACAAACAACACCCAAGGAGAAAGCGTTGAAGAGTCTTTTCAGAAGACAATAGACGTGAAGAAGGTTCTCGAAAGCAAACTGGGACGGCGCGCAAAATACGTGCCGGCTTTCCTTGTGTCATGGCTTCGTCGCATCGTTCATGAGGATGAAGTCAATGACTTCTTGTGGAAGCATCGTCATCAGTTCGGTACCGAGTGGCTCAAGGAATGCGTGAAGTACCTCGATATGCAGGTGACGATTGAGGGCAAGGAAAACCTGCCCGACAAGAACGACGGCAAGCTCTATACTTTCGTGAGCAACCATCCTTTGGGTGGCGAGGACGGTGTTTGTCTCGGTGCGATCATCGGTGACCATTACGACGGACGTTTCCGTTATCTCGTCAACGACCTGTTGCTGTTCCTTCCCGGCCTTCGTCCGGTGTGTATCGGCATCAACAAGACGGGTAAGCAAAGCCGTAACTTCCCCGCTATGGTGGAGGCCGGCTTCCAGAGCGACAACCACATGCTCATGTTCCCCGCGGGTCTCAACTCCCGTATGATCAATGGTCGTATCCATGACCTGCCGTGGAAGAAGACATTCATCTCCAAGAGTGTGGAGTATCATCGCGACGTAGTCCCCATCTACTTCAGCGGTCGCAATTCCAACCGCTTCTATCGTATCGCCCGTTGGCAGAAGCGTTTGGGGCTGAAGGTGAACATTGCGATGCTGTTTCTTGTCGACGAGATGTACCGCAACGTCCATAAGAAGTTCCGTATCGTCATCGGCAAGCCGATTCCATGGCAGACGTTCGACAAGAGCAAAACACCGAAGGAATGGGCACTTTTTGTAGAGAACAAGGTTTACGAACAGGCAGGCCCCGCAAGCCTACGCGGGGAGTGAACGCAACCAATATTAGCAGAAATGGAAGAAGAGATTATCCAACCCATCAGCAAGGAACTGCTGAAAAGTGAATTGACTCCTGAGCGCTGTCTGCGTACAACCAACAAGAGCCACAACGAAATTTATGTCATCCGTGCCACGGAAGCACCGCACGTGATGCAGGAGATAGGGCGTCTGCGTGAGATCGCCTTCCGCACGTCGGGTGGCGGTACGGGCAAGTCGGTCGACATCGATGAGTTCGACACGATGCCAAACGGCTGCAAGCAGTTGATCGTATGGAATCCCGAAGCCGAGGAGATCATTGGTGGCTACCGCTATCTCTTTGGCGAGGACTGGCAGATCAACGCTGAAGGACAGCCTAATCTGGCCATGAGCCACATGTTTCACTTCTCTGACGAGTTCATGCGTGACTATGCTCCATATACTGTGGAGCTCGGTCGCTCGTTTGTCTCTTTGGAATATCAGAATGTCAGGAAGAACACCAAGAGCATCTTCGCTTTGGATAATCTGTGGGATGGACTGGGTGCGCTGACGGTCATCAACCCGCGATGCAAATACTTCCTGGGCAAGATGACGATGTACCCGTCGTTTGTGCGTCGTGGCCGCGATATGATTCTCTACTTCCTGCGCAAGCATTTCGGTGATGCCGACAAGCTCGTTGTGCCGATGAAACCGGTGATAATCGACACGCCGGAGGACGAGTTGCGCCAGATCTTCTGCGAAGATGACTTCAAAGCCGACTATCGTATTCTCAATCATCAAGTGCGTGAGCTGGGTTATAATATTCCACCTTTGGTTAACGCCTACATGAATCTGAGTCCCACGATGAAGTTCTTTGGCACAGCCGTTAACTACGAGTTTGGTGATGTCGAGGAGAGCGGTATCTTGATTGCCGTCGACGAGATCTTTGAGGAAAAGCGCATCCGCCACATCAACAGCTTTGTTAAGGAGCATCCTGAGGCACTGAAGATGCCGATGCCAAAGAAGAGTTAAGGAAGGAGCCTGTCGCTTCTCTCCATTCATAATAGCGAAATGCGGTGAGCAAGACTATTTGTCTGTGCTCACCGCATTTCTGTTTTTATTTCATTACTCGAATTCTTTTAGTGAAAAAGCTTCTACGTAGGGAATCAGGTTGTGACTGTCCTTATACAGTTTCCATGCGTCCTCTGCGTGGCTTAATTCCACAACTTGTTGTCTCGTCATTGGAGACAGAATTTTTGAAACTTCTGTGATTGTCTTCTTTTCTTCATCATCTAATGCGCTAATATTGGGATTGTCGCATTTGAGAAGAGTATATTCAAAGTTGTTGGTTTCAACGATTTCCTTTTGCAGACCTTCAACATTGTCGTAAATTGTATCGTAATGTACAGGGACCGGGCCGAGTTGTATGGCCTTGTATTGCAGTCCACTGATGGATCGACCATGCCGACGGTAATGGAGAAAGTCAGCATAAAACATTTCCTTATTTAGCTTTGCCTTTACTACTCCGCTCTTTTCGTTGTGAACGAACATCCTTACCATGGCTTCAAGTTTGTTGGGAACCATAGGTGAGAAACCATTGTAAATGCTGCGATTTGCGTTTCCATAGAAAAGCAGAGTTTGTAGATCCTTCTCCTCTTTGTCAGGAGCAGCCATGACTTGAGCCCATATTTTGGAGAATTCTGCTTTGCTGAATTCTTCACGGCTTGCCATTAGCATGCTAATCATTCCCGATTTGTTTGAAGCAGCGATGATGCTTTTGCCGTTTGATTCTGATGGTACCTGCCCATTTTCATATTGTCTCCACTGGTTTTGACCGAAGCCTACAATCTTAGTTATTTGTGCGTAGGAAAGGCCATATTTCTCTCTTATCGCCTTTATTTCATCGGGGAAAGGTATTCCATGTTTAACGCGATATTGATTGTAAAGCTCATTGCAGCTCATGTCGCCTTGCTCAACATTATTGAACTCTTCCCCGGTGTCATCACAAACATAGTACCGTACGTGTACTTGATAGCGTTCTTTTCGGAACTCTTGTGTCTCCACGTCTTCCACAAGAAATACACGTCCGCCGGTGAACGGGCTTTTAATATCTTTTGCTAATGCCTTTTTCATACGTTGTCCTCCTTATTACCTTTAAATGCATATCGTAAGGGCTTTTCGGCCAAATGGAAAGAGATGCAGATCGTATTCGTGCTTGGCTGACCTAATGCAACCTTTACATATAGTTCTTGTTCATCAAAGTCTTTTCCAAAGACCCACATGTCACCATAAGAAAAAGCATCTATGATAGTTTCTACATAATCGATAGTACGTATATCCCTGATGATTTCCTTACTTGCAGTGTAGGTTATGCCGAGAGCTTTCATGGCTTCTTGGTTTTTCTTTCTGTCTACAAAGATGATTCCCCATATATCCATTTTGGGTAAAAATTGATGGAGAAAAGCATCGACTTCTTCTTTATTCTTGATAAGATGATTGTTCATTGCTCATTTTCTCTTTTGCAAAGATAGTCATTATAACTTGAATAAGCAAAAATGTAACGTTAAAGTTTTATATTAAACTTGTTTTTAACTTTAAAATAAGTATCGGCTATGATGAATGAATGTAAGAGCCTTTATTGTATGTATTCGGCAATGAATAGAGTATACGATTCAATGCTTCTGCAATCGTTACACTATCGGCAGTGCGATGCCATTGATCTTTTGATAGACGTCGAGGGCGTAGACATCCGTCATGCCGCTGATATAGTCCACGACAGCCATCAGCCGCGTTTCGAGGTCATCACTATGGATGTCGTACTGGCTGCTGAAGCGCTTGATGAGTTGCTGACTGTGGAATTTTTCGGGATGAACAGCCGCGTCGACAAGCGTCTGCATGAGTGTTTCCATGATCTTGTAACCGCTCAGCTCCACGTCGAGCACCGGTTTGCTCTGATAGATCTTGGCGTAGGACGTCTTGACACAACGTTGATAGGCCTGTCGCAGCGGCTCGCTCATGTTGCTGATGAGGCTGCCCTTGAACTCGCCGTTGAGTATCTGCTCCTCATGCTCCACAAAAGTCCTCACGCATTCGTGCTCCAACAGTCCCACCACGCAGGCGCGCATATACACGATCTGCTCGTTGCGGTCTGTCACATCCTCGTCTTTCAGCCGCTGCAGGATGTGTTTTCGCCCGTCCTCGTTAAAGAATCCGAGCAGCAGGTCAGAGGTTTCCGCAAAGGTCAGAATCTTCAGTTTGTGAGAGTCCTCAATGTCCATGATCTCATAGCAGATGTCGTCGGCCGCCTCCATCAAGTAGACGAGTGGGTAGCGGCAGTAGCTTAGCTGCGACCTGTTTTCGTTGTTGCATATCATGCCGAGCTCAGTGGCTATCCGGCGAAACACCTCTGCCTCGCTTTGGAAAAATCCAAACTTGCCATGCTCTCCCGCCATGCTGCTGGCAAAAGGATACTTCACGATCGAGGCCAGCGTGGAGTAGGTCATCGCGTATCCTCCCGGTCGTCGTCCCACAAAGCGGTGAGTCAGCAGTCGGAAAGCGTTGGCGTTGCCCTCGAAGTGTGTCAGATCGTCCCAGAAACCGGGGCTTACCTTCTCCTTCAAATAGCTTCCCTCACCCTCGGAGAAGTAAGTCTGTATAGCCTTCTCGCCTGAGTGTCCGAAGGGCGGATTGCCCATGTCGTGAGCCAGTCCGGCCGTTTGCACGATGGTGCCGATTTCCTCAAAGAGCGTACCTCTGAGTTCAGGATGCTTCTCAATGAGTTGTCGCGCCACGTCATCGCCTAAGGATTTTCCGAGCGAGCTCACCTCCAGAGAGTGGGTGAGACGGTTGTGCACAAAGATACTTCCCGGAAGCGGGAACACCTGCGTCTTGTTTTGTAGTCTTCGGAAAGGCGCGGAGTAGATCAGGCGGTCGCCGTCGCGCTTAAACTCCGAGCGCGCGTCGTGTCTGAGCGGATGGCGCAGTTCCTGCCCGAGACGCTTGTTAGAGATCAGTTGTTGCCAGTTCATATCGTTGCTGCTGAGTGTTTTCTCGCAAAGTTACTCTTTCTTTGTCTTCTATCCAACGATTTTCGTCTTTTTAATCAAAAAAATAAAGCAATGTGGGGATAATTGCTTAATTTTGCATCTAATATGGTTAAAATCAAAGTAGTCAACACGGGTCATCAGCCCTTACCAGCCTACGCTACCCCTCAGAGCGCCGGTCTGGACTTGCGCGCCAACATCGAGGCGCCGATCACGCTGCATCCTTTGGAGCGTCGCTTAGTGCCTACGGGCCTTCACATCGCCTTGCCTGACGGCTACGAGGCACAGGTGCGTCCACGCAGCGGTTTAGCCTTGAAGCATGGCATCACCGTGCTCAACACGCCGGGCACCGTAGACGCTGACTATCGCGGCGAGATCATGGTGCTGCTCGTCAACTTCTCCAACGAGGACTTCGTGGTGAAAGATGGGGAGCGCATTGCCCAGATGGTCATCGCCCAATATGCCAAAGCCGCGTTTGAAAGCGTGGAAGTGCTCGATGAAACCGAGCGTGGCGAGGGAGGATATGGACATACCGGTGTAAAATAACAAAGATAACATGAAGCAACTTCGCATCTTTCTTTTCAGTCTGCTCAGTCTGTTGCTCGTGCCGGGCTTGCTTGCCGCCAAGGACCGCAAGCGGCCCGCAGTCAAGAAAGCAACGGTCAGGACGACTGTCACCCTGCCGCCGTTGAGCTATAACGACAGCCGCCGGTATGACTTCTTCTTCCTGGAGGCGATCCGCCAGCAAGAGGCAGGACACTATGATGCAGCCTTTGACTTGCTCAACCATTGTCTTGACATCAATCCCAACGCGGCTGACGCGTGGTATTTCAAAGCCATGTATCTCTCCCAACTCAAGCAAGACACATTGGCGATGAAATGTCTCGAAAAGGCCACAATGCTCAGTCCGGAGAACGACACCTATCAAGAGCGGCTCGCCCAGTTCTATATCGGCACCGGCAACTACGCCCAGGCTATACAGTCCTACGAGCGATTCTTTGCCGCCAACCGCGACCGCAGCGATGTGCTGAACATCCTCGTCCAGCTCTACAAACAGCAGCAGAACTATCCGATGATGCTCAATACCATCGGACGACTCGAACAGATCGAGGGACCCAACGACTCTTTCACGCTGGGC
The DNA here is from genome assembly GCF_025457485.1 of Hallella absiana. Taxonomy (NCBI): domain Bacteria; kingdom Pseudomonadati; phylum Bacteroidota; class Bacteroidia; order Bacteroidales; family Prevotellaceae; genus Hallella; species Hallella absiana. The sequence continues at coordinate 103,568 of NZ_JAMXSP010000004.1, read as the reverse complement.
AAGATGAGTGTCTACGAGATGATGGGAGATAAAAAGATGGCATATAAAACACTGAGAGGACTTGCCGACAGCCATCCCAATGATCCCAGTTTCACCGTGATGTTGGGCAACTGGCTCATGCAGAACAAACGCGGCGGCGAGGCTTATAAACTTCTCACACAGGTGTTGAAAGCCGATCCCACCAATGTCTATGCCCAGAGTTCCATGTATGACTATTACCGTGCCACGGGTCAGGATTCTCTTGCCCGCCGGATGATGACCGAAGTACTCTTGGGCAAGAACACACCGGCACAGACGCGCGCCATGTTTCTCAAGCAGGCCGTGCAGGAGTGCGACGCCAAGGGTGACTCCCTCAGCGTGGTGAAGCTGCTCGACCGCATGCAGGAGGCGATGCCCCGCGACACTGACGTGGCAGAGATGCGCGTGGCTTACTACACGGTCAAGAAGATGCCGACGGCGATGCTCGACAGCGCGCTCGTCTACCTCTTGAAGCTTGCGCCCGACAACGGCAGTGCCCGTTTCCAGCTCATCCAAAACAATTGGTCAAAGCAAAACTGGAAGGAGATTGCCGCGCTCAGCGAGCCGGGTATGCTCTATAATCCCGATGAGATGGCGTTTTATTACTTCACGGGGCTCGCGCGCTACTATCAGAAGGACGATGACGGTGCCTTGGATGCCTTCCAACGCGGTACTTCCGTGATCAACTCCAAGAGCAATCCCGACATCGTAAGCGACTTCTATGCCATCATGGGAGAGATCTATCACAACAAAGGACAGAACGACAAAGCTTACGCCGCGTTTGACAGTTGCCTGCAGTGGAAGCCCGACCAGGTGATGACGCTCAACAACTATGCTTACTTCTTGAGCGTTGATGGCAAAGATCTCAAAAAGGCCGAGGAGATGAGTGCCAAGACCATCAAGGCCGAGCCGAAAAATTCGACCTATCTCGACACCTATGCCTGGATATTATATATGGAAGACCGCTATACCGAAGCCAAACTTTATATCGACCAGGCTTTGGCCAATCTCTCTGACTCTGCCATGCGCGCTGATCTGCTGGAGCACGCCGGAGACATCTATTGGGCAGCTGGACTGCGTGAGCAAGCACTGAAATATTGGACGCAGGCAGTGAAGGCCGGCAGTAGTAACGCCGCCGTACTGCGACAAAAGATTGTCGGTGGAATGGCAGAAAAACAAAACGGTAAACGAAAAAACAGAAGATAAAATCATGAAGAAAACTCATATCTTTCTCACGCTCTTCGCCGGACTGATGGCGTTTACGTCCTGTGGTGCACAAAAGGCTGCCGTCAAGGACACGGTGACCTTGCCCTCTGCCTCCAAGGCAACTCCCAAAACTGCTAAAGCCGACCATCTTCAGAGTCTGGCTTTTGTGCAGCGCGTCAGCGACCAAAAGGTGTATGCCCAGAACATTGTCAGCTCTATGACTTTCACCGCGACAATGGGTGATAAGGAGATCACCGTGCCCGGGTCCTTGCACATGCGCCGCGACAAGGTGATCCGCTTGCAGCTCTTCATCCCGCTCTTGGGCAGTGAGGTGGGACGTCTGGAGTTTACGCCCGACTACGTGCTGGTCATCGACCGGATGCACAAAGAGTATCTCAAAGGCGACTACAACCAGTTGGACTTCCTCCGCGACAATGGTCTGAACTTCTATTCCCTTCAGGCACTGTTCTGGAATCAGCTCTTCCTCCCGGGAACACAGAAGGTGGGTGAGGGCGATCTGTCGAGATATACGGTGAAAACCGGTGAAATGGGCACTCTCAGACCCATCACGCTGCAAAACGGCAACATGACCTTTACGTGGAAAGCCGACACGGCCAGTGCACGTATCTTGCAGACTGACGTCAACTATAAGAGCGCGGCTCACGGCAATTCTTCACTGGTGTGGCTCTACTCCGACTTCAAGGCACTTGGCAATAAGATGTTCCCTGCCACGCAGTCTTTCTCTTTCACCACGACGGCAACGAAGAAAACGCAGAAGTGCACCGTCAGACTGGAGTTGGGAAAGTTCAAGACCGACAGCGACTGGGAGGAACAGTCAACGGTGTCGGACCGCTATAAGCAGATGGACGTAAAGGATGTTTTTGGTAAAATACTCAGCATGTAAATGAGACGAATAGTCACTTTAATGATTACCGTGAGCCTCGTGCTCACTCTGAACGCGCAAAACCGACGCAAGACTGCAACGGTGCGGAAAAACAGCCGCACAGAGCAGACGTCGCGTCGGAAGACGGCGACAACTGCTTCTACACACACAAAGGCAAAGAGCAGCAACAGCCGGAGAAATGGACGAAAAAACGCTCGGTCTGCGACAAAATCCAGCAATGCCAAGGTCTACACCAATGCTTCTATCCGTGGACTGCAAAACCAGCGGGCGGCCATACAGAAGAAGATACGGGAGCAGGAAGCCGCTTTGAAGAAAAACAAGGCTGATGTCGCTGAGCGGCTGCAGCACCTGATGGTTATCAATGGCGAAATCGATCAGCGACAGCACAATATCGAAGGTATACAAAAAGACATCCATCATATCGAGGGAAACATTGGCATCCTCAACTCGCAGCTGAAGACCTTGCAGCAGCAATTGCGCGACCGGCAGCAGAAATACATCAAATCGATGCGCTATATGGCGCGCCACCGCTCGGTGCAGGACCGGCTGATGTTTATTTTCTCAGCGAAGAACTTCTATCAGATGTACCGACGCCTGCGCTTCGTACGTGAGTATGCTCAGTACCAAAGGGCGCAGGGCGAGGCTGTCAGAGCCAAGCAGGGACAGGTCAATGACAAGCACCGTCAGCTACAGCACGTCAAAGGACAGAAAAACACCTTATTATATAAGGGACAGCAGGAGAAGCATAAACTCGAAGGCAACAAGGCTGAGCAGCAGCAGGTGGTGGCGAGCTTGCAGCAACAGCAGAAGACGATACAGACCATCATCGCTGAACAGCATAAGAAAGACGCCGCACTCAATGCCAAGATCGACCAGCTTGTGGAGATAGAAGTGCAGAAGGTGCGCGCCCGTGCTGCCGCCGAGGCGAAACGCAAAGCCGCCGCTGCTGCTGCCGCCAAGCAGCGTGCCGCTCTGCTGGCACAGAAAAAGGCGGCTGCGGAGGCCGCTGCCCGCGAGAACGCTCGTCGTATTGCTGAGGCACGCCAGCGTGAGGCTCAGCTCAAGGAGCAAGCCCGCCAGGCTGCCTTGGCAGAGGCTGCTGCTCAGCGTGCCCGTGAGGCGGCCGCGGCCAAGGCCCGTCAGGAAGCTGCCGCAAAGGCGCTTGCCAGTGAGCGTGCGGCTCAGCAGGCCGCGGCACGGGAGCTGGCAGCACGCGAGGCAGCGGAGCGTGAGGCTGAGGCTCGGAAGGCGGCTGCGGAGCAGGCTGCCCGTGAGGCGGAGTCTATGCGACGGGCTGCTGAGTTGAAACAGCGGGTCGATGCACAACGCGCTCAGCAGGAGATCAAGCACGTGCAACAGCAGAACCAGGAGGCGCAGCAGTTCTCTACCGTCGACCGCATGATGAATAATGGCTTCGAAGCCAACCGCGGACGACTGCCAATGCCGATCACGGGCAACTATCGCATCGTGAGCCACTTCGGACAGTACAATGTTGACGGATTGAAAGGCGTGACACTCGACAACAAGGGTATCAATATCATGGGCGGCCCCGGCGCGCAGGCACGTTGCGTCTACGATGGTGAGGTCAGCGCTGTCATCGGTTATGGCGGCAGCATGGTGGTGATGGTGCGCCACGGTGCCTATATCTCAGTCTACTGCAACCTCAGATCGGTGAGCGTCAGCCGTGGACAGAAGGTACGCACACGGCAGATCCTCGGTACTGTCGGCCCTGATCATATCCTGCAGTTCCAGCTGCGCAAGGAGAGAGCAAAGCTCAATCCCGAGGCATGGCTCGGAAGATGACAGAGTAAACGGACAAAGTAACGCTTTGTTTTAGACATAGTAACATAGTAAACAGACAGAGCGACGTCTTGTTATAAGACAGAGTGACATAGTAAACAAACATAGTAACAGAATAGGCAGACGTGGTAATGGAGCATCCTTTAAGGAGCGTTCGTTGCTACATCTGCCTATTTTTGTATTCTTGTCCCCCTTGTTTCGTTTTGTTGTGTAAACTGACATTTTTCGGCCGTTTTCCAGGCGATTTTCTGAAGCAACATGGGTGTTGGCCGAAAAGAAGCCCAAAATGGAGAGCTTTTCATAATTGCTTGTATATTAGTGATTTATGTGACTTTGCTTCGATAATCCACTTTTTTACTTGTCAAAATTAGCTGCTTACTTCGCCAAAACGCCCGTTTTTAGTGATCAAAAAGGTACTTTGACCATGTGAAAACGGCTGTTTGATGGAAAATTCTCTAGAGAATTTTCCATCAAAGTACCGTTTTCTTAGCATCATCTCGGCGTTTTGACCATGAAAAATCGGTGAAACTGCACTTTCATCCTTCTTTCTCCGTTTTTTGCTTCCCTAGATTGCAACTTCTTGCGGACGTGTTTTTGTCGGATAAAATGCCAGTTTTTTCAGACACGTAATCAAAAGATGCTTATTTGATACTTTTGTATGAAGGGCCGCTGTGTCGTTCATTTCTGCAATTATTAGCATTATTTTGTCCATCTAAAGTGACTTATTTGGATTTTGATAGACGCTTCTTACTTGTATCTTCACACGGTGGTTTACAATAAAACTTAATTTATAAGTTAATTATTTGGCGTTTTCAATTGTTTTACTTATATTTGCGGATAGATAACCCAAAAGTCTATGAAGGAAAGATATCGTATAGAACTTGTCGAAGAGCATGATAAAGCTAACTTCTATAGTATTCACTTGGAAGGACAAGAATTGACGGAGTTTGAAAGGTTCTTTGTGAAATTTCCATTAGGTTGTGAATATGATGAAGAATTAGACGTTATTGTTGCTTGGTTAGACAAAATTGCTGAAAGAGGTGCTCTTGAACGCTATTTTCGGCCAGAAGGACATTATGGTGATGGTGTAGGTGTCATTCCTATTGATGTTGGCAACAAAGTCCGATTGTATTGTTTACGGCTCTCAGACAAGATTCTAATATTTGGTAATGGTGGGGTAAAGGATGCAGATACTTGGCAAAACAGTAGAACTCTTGCTCCATATGTTAAGCTTCTGATTGACACAAGCCGATTTGTTCGGTCAAGGATAAATGACGGCAAGGTGTTATTGGTTGACAAGGAGATTGTCGGTGACTTAAATTTTATTAGAAATGAAACGAAGTAGTATTATAGAGGAAAGACGCAAGCATGTCTGCATGGAGGCTCGGCGTTCAGTAGATCTGTCCTTTCAGATCGTAGATCGTATTCATGAGATTCTGTTGGCAAAAGGCCTTAAGCAAAAAGACCTTGCTTCGATGCTTGGCAAATCTGAGGCCGAGATCAGTAGATGGATGCGTGGAACTCACAATTTCACCATAGATACGCTCATATCAATCGAGCATGCTCTTGGCTCTCCTATCCTAAAGGTCGTGGGAAAGGAAGAGACGATGCCTGTTTGATGTCGTTGGGGCGGTGCTTGTTGGTTGAGTTTGGTCACCAACGACACCGCTTTATTTTCCCTCCCATCTCGGTACGCTCTCCTCCAGTCCTTCGAGCACTTGCAGGTAGGTCGTGAAGGCATGGTCGACTTCGCTGATCTTGATGAATTCATCGGCACTGTGGGAGCGCGACGACTCGCCGGGGCCGAGCTTCAGCGAGGGGAAGGACATCAGTGCCTGATCACTGAGCGTCGGCGAGCCGAAAGGCTGCAGGCCAAGCGACACACAACGCTTGACGAGCGGATGTTCCGGGTCGATGCGCGAAGAATGCAAGCGGAACGAATGCGCGTGGACATCACTCTTGACATGCGAGCGCACTATGTCGTAAACCTCCTCATTGGTGTAGTATTCGTTGGTGCGCACGTCGACGAGCATCCGACATTCGTCGGGGATGACGTTGTGCTGCGTGCCCGCATGGACCACCGTCAACGTCATCTTTGTGGGACCGAGGAAAGGACTCACCTTCTTGAACCGAAAATCGCGAATCCATCGCATGTCGTCGAGTGTCTCATAGATCGCGTTGATGCCCTCGTTGCGTGCCGCATGACCACTCTTGCCGTGGCTGACGACGTCGAGCACCATCAGTCCTTTCTCCGCAATGGCCGGTTGCATGCCCGTCGGCTCACCCACGATGGCCACGTCGATATGGGGCAGCAGCGGCAAGACACGGCTGATGCCGTCCTTTCCCGACACCTCTTCCTCGGCAGAAGCCAAGTAGACGAGGTTGTAAGGCTGCGTGCGCAGCGTCATATAGCGAAACACCTGCAATAGCGTGACTAAGCCGCCGCCACAGTCATTGCTGCCTAAGCCGTAGAGCAGATCGCCCTCGCGTGTAGGCTTGAAAGGGTCGCGAACCCACGAAATGGCCGGTTTCACCGTGTCGATATGTGCGTTGAGCAGAATTGTAGGCTTGGCACTGTCATAGTCCGGGCATATCGCCCAGACGTTGTTGGCCTCGCGGTGTGTGGCGAGCCCGTAGGTGCTCATCTGCTGTTGCATCACGTCTGCGGCCTCTTTCTCGTCGCGGCTGACCGATGGCGTGGCGATGAGGCGGGAGAGCAGCTCCACGGCGTCGTTGATATAGTCTTGGTGTCTCATGTTGCGGAAATAGAAATGGTTATGTAGGCAAAATTAATAAAAACTGCCTAAACATTTCACTTTTTAATAAGAATTCTTTATCTTTGCAACAACAAAAAATACGTAGTACTATGCAGAATAGAAGTCATCTGTCTGTGCTGATACATGAACAGGCAAAGAAGTACGGGTCGCGGGGTGCCCTGACGTTCCGTACGTTTGGAAGCTTGAAATGGAAGACTGTTTCCTGGAAACAGTTCTCTTTGCGTGTCAAGCAAGTGAGCAATGCCATGCTGAACTTGAGCATCAAGCCCCAGGAAAATATTGCTGTGTTCTCGCAAAACTGTGTGCAGTATCTCTACACCGACTTTGGCGCGTACGGCATCCGGGCATGCTCTATCCCTATCTATGCCACCAGCTCGGAACAGCAGATACAGTTCATCATCAACGATGCTCAGGTGCGTTTTCTCTTCGTCGGTGAGCAGGAGCAATACAACAAGGCACACCGCGTGTTTGCCCTGTGTCCTTCGCTGGAGCGTATCATCATCTACGACGACAGTGTCCGTATCAGTTCGCATGACCCCAACGCCCTTTACTTCGAAGATTTCCTGAAGCTTGGCGAGGATCTGCCCCGCCAGACCGAAGTGGAAGCACTCTACAAGCAGGCCAACGACGATGATCTCTGCAATATCCTCTACACCAGTGGCACCACGGGCGACAGCAAAGGTGTGATGCTCAGCTACGGGCAGTATGCGGCAGCCTTGAAAGCCAACGACGCCTGTGTGCCGGTCACGGAGAACGACCGCGTCATCGATTTCCTGCCCTTCACCCATATCTTTGAGCGCGGATGGGCTTATCTGGCCTTGACCGAGGGTGCACAGCTCATCGTCAACACTTATCCCAAAGAGATTCAGGAAAGCATGCGTGAGACTCATCCTACGTCTATGTCGAGTGTACCGCGTTTTTGGGAAAAGGTCTATCAGGCCGTCAAGGACAAGATGGACCGCTCGAGCGCATGGCAGAAGAAACTTTTCTATCATGCCCTGAGCGTCGGTAAGAAATATAATGTGGACTATATCTGCAACGGCAAGCGTCCGCCCTTGCACCTGGCTTTGGAATATAAGGTACTCGACAAGTCGGTGCTCAGCCTCGTGCGCAAGGTGATGGGACTGGAACATCCCAATATCTTCCCGACAGCAGGCGCGTACGTGTCGCCCGAAGTGGAGAATTTCATCCATTCCATCGGCATCAACATGATCGTGGGCTACGGTCTGACAGAGAGTCTGGCTACTGTTTCTTGCGACCATATCGGTGAGAAGATCACTATTGGCTCGGTGGGACGGCCCATACAGGGCGTAGAGGTGAAAATCGGCGAGAACAGCGAGATTCTACTCAAAGGCCCGACAATTACCAAGGGATACTACCATCGTGACGAGCTCAACAAACAGGCTTTCGATGAGCAGGGCTTCTTCCATACCGGTGACGCTGGCTATCTCAAGGATGGAGAGCTCTTCCTCAAGGAGCGCATCAAGGATCTCTTCAAGACCAGCAACGGCAAATATATCGCACCGCAGATGGTCGAGTCGCTGCTGCTCGTGGATAAGTTCATCGATCAGGTAGCAGTCATCGCCGACCAGCGAAAGTTCGTTTCCGCGCTGATCGTGCCGGAGTTCCGCCTGTTGGAGGACTACGCACGTGCACACAATATCAAGTTTGAGCGCCGTGAAGACCTTTGTGAAAACAAGGAAATCCACGACATGATGATGGAGCGCATCGAGACGCTGCAGCAAGGCTTGGCCAACTACGAGAAGATCAAGCGCTTCACGCTCCTGCCTCACCATTTCTCGATGGAATCGGGCGAATTGACCAATACGCTGAAAATGCGTCGCCCTGTCATCTACAAGAACTATGCGGCAGTCATCGACAAAATGTATGAATGTTAGATGTAAGTTTGCATTCAGTTATCAACAATAAGTCATATATATAGGAAATAACGTCTTCCCTTGCAGCATTTTACTCCCCTCTCTTTGGGAGAGGGGCTGGGGGTGAGGCTTTTGATTGTAAATTAAGTACAATGATCACAGCAGATCAATTGAAAGATGTGATGGACCGCACAGAGAAACTCCATCATTATCTCAATATCGACCAAAAGAAAGTAGAGTTTGAAGAAGAGCAGCTTCGCACGCAGGCTCCCGATTTCTGGGATGACCCGAAACGTGCCGAGGCACAGATGAAGAAAGTCAAGGGCATACAGAAATGGCTCGACGGCTATAAGACTGTCAAGCAACAGGCCGATGAGCTACAGCTCGCCTTCGACTTCTACAAGGAGGAGATGGTGACCGAACAGGAAGTCGATGACGACTATGCCAAGGTCATCAAGTCCATCGAAGATCTGGAGTTGCGCAACATGCTGCGCCAGGAAGAGGACTCGATGGACGCTGTGATGAAGATCAACTCCGGTGCCGGCGGTACCGAGAGCCAGGACTGGGCCTCGATGCTCATGCGTATGTATATGCGCTGGTGCGATGCTCACGGCTATAAGGTGACGATCACCAATATGCAGGAAGGCGAGGAGGTCGGCATCAAGAGCGTGACGATGACCATCGAGGGCGGCGAGTATGCCTATGGCTTCCTTAAGAGCGAGAATGGCGTACACCGCCTGGTGCGTGTCTCGCCCTACAACGCTCAGGGTAAGCGCATGACGAGTTTTGCCAGCGTCTTCGTCACGCCGCTCGTTGACGACACCATCGAGGTGTATGTAGATCCGGCACGTGTGAGCTGGGATACGTTCCGCTCCAGTGGTGCCGGCGGTCAGAATGTCAACAAGGTGGAGTCGGGCGTGCGCCTGCGCTACCAGTATGAAGACCCCGACACGGGCGAGAAAGAGGAGATCCTCATCGAAAACACAGAGACGCGCGACCAGCCAAAGAACCGTGCCAAGGCCATGTTGCTGTTGAAAAGTCAGCTCTATGACCGGGCCATGAAGAAACGCATGGAGGCTCAGGCCAAGATCGAAGCAGGAAAGAAAAAGATAGAGTGGGGAAGTCAGATCAGAAGTTATGTCTTTGATGACCGCCGTGTGAAGGATCACCGTACAGGCTATCAGACCTCTGACGTAGACGGTGTGATGGACGGAAAGATCGACGGTTTCATCAAAGCCTACCTGATGGAGTTCCCTGAAGAGGAGCAGGCTCACCTGTAAGCATGGTGGGCTGTGAACTCATGTCAATACTTACCTTACCTAAAAAATAAAAATTATGAGTAACAAGAGGAAAAACAACAGCCACATTCCGGCTGAGGCTGTGAACAATGTGGCGCCGCAGGTGAAAAGAGTGAATCACGAGAGCAAGCAGAAAGATCAGGGCGACAAGATCGTGAAGATCATCTTTGGCGCGCTGATTGTGCTCGCTGTCATCTACATCATCTGGTCCTTCTTCATCGTGCAGTAAGCTGTGGGGCGCGGCCTGCGGAAGGATGTAAACCCAATAAAATCATTTTGTGCGATGAGTGGACTGGAGATAGAACGAAAATTCCTCGTGAAGAAAGGCGATGCGTACAAGCGTGCCGCCTTTTCTTCTTCCCATATCCAGCAAGGATATATCCCTGCTGAGGGGGCCACGGTGCGTGTCCGTGTGCGTGACGACAAAGCTTACCTCACCATCAAGGGCAAGAGCCGTGACGGTGGGATGACACGCTATGAGTTTGAAAAAGAGATTACGCTCGACGAGGCGGCCCATCTGATGCAACTCTGTCAGGGCGGCGTTATCGACAAGCATCGCTATCTGGTCAAGAGCGGAAGCCATACCTTCGAGGTGGATGAGTTTCATGGTGACAACGACGGACTCGTAATGGCAGAGGTGGAACTCGGCAGTGAGACGGAAGACTTTGTGAAGCCTGACTTCATCGGACCGGAGGTCACTGGGGATCCTCACTTCTACAATTCCCACATGCTTGCCCACCCCTTCTCCACTTGGAAAGAGTTAGTGCCAGAGGAATACCGATAAGCTGGCCAAGCACCACGCCGATGTTGTCGGCAGCCCAGTCCATGATGTCGCCGCTACGGTTGCCGCCTGTGCATGTGGCTTGAACGATTTCTATCAAGCCGCCCATGATCACGGGTAGCAAAAGCGTGTAGATCCATGCTCGTCTGTTGAGCGGACGGGCATGCTGACGGCCGTATTCTGCCCATACGACGGTGCACAGACCACCGTAGAAGACGAAGTGTGTCCATTTGTCGATCATGCGGATGTCGCTTAAGGGCGTCTCAGGAATAGGAATCAAACAGAGCACCCATATTACCACAACACTGAGCACTGACAAGGGGTACGACTTTAGGATGTTGTACATATCTGTTATCTTTTATTGCTCTTTTCTGCAAAATTACAATATTATTTTATAATTTTGCATTCAAATAGAAATGAATTGTATGTTATGGCAGAAGAAAGAGCAAGCTTCGGAAGTAAGTTAGGCATGATATTGGCCACGGCCGGTGGTGCCGTAGGCTTGGGAAATGTATGGCGTTTCCCCTATATGACAGGGCAGAACGGTGGTGCTGCCTTTATCCTTATATATATAGGATGTGTGTTGCTGTTGGGCATTCCGTGTATGATATCGGAATTTATCATCGGTCGCCACGGTGCGTCAAACACCTTTCGCGCCTATTCCAAGATGTCCGGAGGAAAGGCGTGGAAGTATGTGGGACTGCTGGGTGTGCTCACGGGATTCCTGATCACGGGCTACTATGCTGTCGTCTCGGGATGGTGCCTGCAATATATCTATGCGTCGGTCATGGGTGAACTGCATGGTGATCCCACGGCGGTGAAAACCTATTTCGACACGTTTGCCGCAAGCCCTGTGCGGCCGATCTTCTGGACGGTCGTCATCCTGTGGGTCACCCACTTCGTGATTATCCACGGCATCCGCGGAGGAATAGAGAAAGCTTCGAAGCTGTTGATGCCCACACTCTTCGTTTTGTTGCTTGTCATCGTGGTGGCCGCTTGTCTGCTCCCCGGCGCAGAGAAAGGCATCAGCTTCCTGCTGAAGCCCGACTTCTCTAAGGTGACGCATCAGACTTTCCTCAATGCGCTGGGACAAAGCTTCTATTCGCTGAGTATCGCCATGGGCTGTATCTGCACCTATGCCTCCTATTACACCCGACAGACCAATCTCGCCAACTCTGCCATTCAGGTGGCATTGGTCGATACCTTCGTGGCTATCCTTGCCGGACTGGTGATCTTTCCTGCCGCGTTCTCGGTGGGCGTAAACCCAGGCAGTGGTCCTTCGCTGGTGTTCATCACCTTGCCAAATGTCTTCAATGAGGCTTTTTCGGGTATGCCCGTCATCGGTTGGATCGTGTCACTGATGTTCTATTCTCTGCTCAGTCTGGCAGCGTTGACCTCTCTGATCTCTTTGCACGAAGTGAGCACGTCGTTTTTCAGTGAAGAGCTGCACCTGTCGCGCAAGACGGGAGCAACGATTGTGACAGTCGCCACCACCATCATCGGTGCTTTCTGTTCTTTGTCTTTGGGAGCTGTCAACTGGCTGTATGTGGGCGACAAGACCCTGTTTGATGTGTTTGATTTCGTCACGGGACAGATCTTCCTGCCGGTCGGTGGCTTCCTGACCTGCATCTTCCTGGGATGGTTTATTCCCAAGACGGTTGTCAAGGATGAGTTTACCAACTGGGGCACGTTGCGGGGCCGCTTCTTCGGTGTCTTCCTTTTCTTGGTACGTTTCGTCTGTCCGCTGGCTATCTTGGGCATTTTCCTGCACCAGTTCAATGTGATATAGAAGGGCTCGCTCTCCGATGGCCTTGCCCCTGTCCTCTTTCCCAAGGAGAGGTGCGTAGCATGCTTCAAGAGTGAGGAGAGAGGGAATGAGCAACCCTTTGTGGTTAGCTTGGTTCTGTACGACGGTGCTGTGCACCATCCTCCTTTGCAATTCATCACTTATAATTGATCATTCATCATTCATCATTGCTTATGTCTGAACGTGGTAGCTTTGGAACTAAGATAGGCGTCATTCTTGCTACGGCAGGATCTGCTGTAGGACTGGGAAATATCTGGCGCTTCCCTTATCTGACAGGACAGGACGGCGGTGCCGCCTTCTTGCTTGTCTATCTGGTGAGTATACTTATTCTCGGCATCCCCGGAATGGTCGCCGAGTTTATCGTAGGGCGGCATGGAGCCTCCAACGCAGCCCGTGCTTATTACCAGTTGGGAGGGCGATGGTGGTCGCTGATCGGCTATATGGGAGCCGTCACGTCCATGATCATCTTAGGTTTCTATGCCGTGGTGGCAGGATGGTGTCTGCAATATCTTGTGGTCTCCGTGCTGGGTGGCATCCATGGCGATCCCGCTTATGTGGCAGCCTATTTCAAAAACTTCTCTTCCGACCCCGTGAAGCCATTGCTGTGGACCGTCGCTTTCATCGTGCTGACCCATTTGGTTGTCATCCGCGGAGTGAGGAAGGGTATTGAGAAGTTTAGTAATATGCTCATGCCCACCTTATTTATATTGTTGCTTATCATTGTGGTGGCCTCCTGTCTGTTGCCCGGTGCCGGTAAGGGTATCGCTTTCTTGTTCAAGCCCGACTTCAGTAAGATCGACAGCAATGTCCTCCTTGATGCCTTGGGACAGAGCTTTTTCTCGCTGTCACTCGGCACAGCTTGTCTGTGTACCTACGCCTCTTATTTCAGCCGGCAAACTAATCTGTCAAAGTCTGCCTTGCAGATTGCCGGTATCGACACATTCATCGCTGTGTTGGCCGGACTGATGATCTTCCCTGCAGCTTTCTCGGTGGGTGTGCGTCCCGACAGCGGTCCCTCACTCATCTTCATCACCTTGCCCAATGTCTTTCAGCAAGCGTTCAGCCCCGCGCTCGGTTATATCATCAGCGTGCTGTTCTATGCGCTTCTGGCCTTGGCGGCACTGACTTCGACCATTTCCATGCACGAGATCGGCACAGCAATGTTTTATGAGGAGTTGCATATCTCGCGCAAGAAGGGAGCCATCATGGAGACGTTGGTGTGTGTGACCATCGGAGTGCTCTGCTCTCTGTCTTGTGGTGCGGCAGACATCAGTCTTTTCGGAAAGACCTTCTTGGAGTGCTGCGATTATCTGACCTCCAATATTCTTTTGCCTTTAGGTTCTTTCTTCACCTGTATCCTCATTGGCTGGGTGGTGCCGAAGCGCATTGTGCGTGACGAGTTTACCAATTGGGGCACGGTGCGGGGCCGCTTCTATGCTGTCTGGCTCTTTATCATCCGCTTCGTCTCGCCCGTGTGCATCCTTGCCGTATTCCTGCATCAGTTGGGAATACTGTAAAGCTTGTAAGAGACAAATATACTATAAGATAAGAGGGAAAGGCAGTGCTTTTCCCTTTTTTAATGTCATAGTATTGGTAGACGGACGGTATTCTCCTTTTGTACCATTATTTAGATATTGTAGGATTTGAAACATGAGCAAAAGAATATGATACAATAGAAAAAGTGATTTTAGACTTTTTGACCTAACTTTGCGATGTATTTAATCTAAACCTATCTATTTATCAAGTCTATGAACATCAATCTAGGAAAGACTACTCTTGTGTTAGGCTTATTGTCCTCTGCCGCTCTGTCTCTACCGCAGACGGCTGTGGCTGCTAATGTCGGTATGACACAAGCTGTACAGCAATCCAAGCGGATTACTGGTACTGTTAGTGACAAGATGGGGACGCTCATCGGTGCCACCATCATGGAAAAAGGTACAAAGAATGGAACGGTGACCGATCTCGACGGTCACTTCACGCTCAATGTCAAACCAGGTGCTACACTCATTGTATCTTACGTAGGATATGATGAGCAGGAAGTGCCGGTGGGCAGTAACTCCAATCTCAACATCACCCTTAAGGAGCACGGACGCAGCCTCAATGAGGTTGTCGTCATCGGTTATGGTACGCAGCGCCGTGAGGCAGTGACGGGTTCTGTCGCCAATGTCGGCGGTGAGGACCTGAACAAGATCGTGGCCCAGGATGCTGCCAAAGCATTGCAGGGGCGTGTGGCCGGTGTGCTGATGACGCAGACATCGTCGCAGCCGGGTGCCGAGATGCAGATTCGTATCCGTGGTCAGCGCTCGCTCAATGCCAGCAATGACCCGTTGATCGTTTTGGACGGTATTCCTTTTATGGGTAATCTCTCAGACATCAATCCGGCAGACATCAAGAGCATGGACATCCTCAAGGATGCTTCTGCTACGGCCATCTACGGTTCGCGTGGTGCCAACGGCGTGATCATGATCACCACCGTCAAGGGAGCTATGGGTACTCCGGCAAAGGTCAGCTACAACGCCTACGTCGGTTTCTCGAAGCTCTTCCATAAGTATCCGATGATGAACGGCCCGCAGTTTGCCAAGCTCCGCAAGTATGCCGGGAAGTTTGAAAACACTGTTGACGAGTCTGATGACGTCAACACCGACTGGCAGGATCTCTTTTTCAAGACAGGATTCCTTACCAGTCATGATGTCGGCGTGTCGGGCGGTACCAACGGCGGCAGCTATAGCTTCGGTGCAGGTTACTATCACAACGATGGCGTGGTGCCTACCCAAGGCTTTGACCGCTACTCTGTGCGTGCCAACTTCGACCAGCGTGTGGGTGACTACTTCCGTTTTGGTCTGACCAGCAACAACAGTTATCGTGAAGTGACCGGTACGCAGGTAGGACTGTACAACGTCCTGACGATGAGTCCGCTGGCTTCGCCTTACGATGCCGACGGTAAACTCAAACGTACCATCAACATGCCACAGGACAACCAATGGGTGCTCACGCGCAGTGTGGCCGAGGGTTTGGAGGACGACTGGCTCAATGAGAACAAGGGCTTCGGATCTTATAACACGCTCTTCGCCGAGGTGAAATGTCCGTGGGTAGAAGGTCTTTCATACCGCATCAACATCGGCTTGAACTATCGCTCGGCTAAGCAGGGTGCCTTCACCGGCACTGGAGTGGGCAGTGCAACAGCAACGACACCCAACTCTGCTTCCGTGCAGCAAGACATCACAAAGAACTGGGCTGTAGAGAATATACTTACCTACGACCGTATCTTCGCCGAGAAACATCATATCAACTTCACGGGACTCTACTCTGCTGAGCAGACACGCTTCGAGCGTACCTACATGTCCGGTCAGGCTATTCCGGCAGAGTACTTCCAATATTATAATATAGGTGCAGCTACACAGAACCTTGCTGTCAATCCCGGCAACCAAGGTTATTGGCAGAGCGGCCTCGTTTCGTGGATGGGACGTGTGATGTATGACTATGACAACCGCTATATGCTTAGTGTTGCTTTCCGTGCTGACGCTTCCTCACGTTTGGCCAAAGGGCATCAGTGGCACACTTATCCGGCTGTGTCTCTCGGTTGGAATATCGCAAAGGAACAGTTCATGAAGAGTGTCACCTGGCTGGACAACCTCAAGCTGCGTGTAGGTTATGGCGAGACATCTAACCAGAGTATCTCTCCTTATTCCACACTTGGTGCGCTGAGCTCCCGTACTTACAACTTCGGCGATCAGTTTACACGTGGCTATTATGTCTCTACACTGCCCAACAGTGAACTGAGCTGGGAGTATTCCTCCACTTGGAATGTCGGTGTAGACTGGTCGGTGCTCGGTGGAAGACTGTACGGTACTGTGGAGTATTACTTGCAGAACACCCATGACCTGCTGTTAGGTGTTGCCCTGCCGTCTACTTCCGGTGTGAACAGCTATACTGCCAACATCGGTAAGACCCGCAATACTGGTATGGAGTTCACCATTAACGGTACGATTCTTCAGGACCATCATGGATGGACATGGGACGCTGGTGTGAACTTCTATTTCAATAAGAATAAACTCGTCGCTTTGGCTTCCGGTGCTCAGCAAGATGTGGCCAACAGATGGTTTGTCGGCCATCCGATCGATGTCATCTACGACTATAAGAAGATCGGACTTTGGCAGAAAGACGACAAATACATGGATATCCTCGAGCCTGGTGGTAATGTTGGTATGATTAAAGTGGAATACACGGGTGAATACAACGAGGATGGCTCACCGAAACGACAGATCAACTCTGACGACCGTCAGGTGATGGACATGCAGCCAGACTTGATGGGTGGCTTCAATACCAGCGTAGGCTATAAGCACTTCGACCTGAGTGTCATCGGTTCATTCCAGATCGGCGGTAAGCTCATCAGCGCGCTCCACTCCGCCAATGGTTATCTGAACATGCTCTCCGGACGCCGCAACAATATCGACGTAGACTACTGGACAGAGGACAATACCAATGCCAAGTATCCGAAACCGGGCGGCATCACCACGAGCGATAACCCAAAGTATGGCACTACACTCGGTTACTTCAATGCAGGTTATTTGAAGATCCGTTCCATCACCTTGGGCTACGACTTCGGTGCAATGGCTGCTGTGAAGAAGTTAGGAATCAGCAAGCTGCGTGCTTACGTGTCGGTTCAGAATCCGTTTGTCTTCTTCTCACCGTTTAAGAATGAGTGTGGTCTCGATCCCGAAACCAATACCTTGAGTAACAATGGAGGCACAATGGCAGTCACGATGGAGGGTTATACTGGTGCACATGTCATGCCGGTGGTTGGCTACAACACGCCTTCAACACGTAACTTCCTCTTTGGTCTCAACTTGTCCTTCTAAATCTGCTATCATCATGAAAAAGAATCTTTTAATCAACATAGGAATTCTATCCTTGGGGCTCTTCTCGTTGGCTTCCTGCAACGACGTGCTCGATGAACAGCCCCGCTCCATCTACGACCCGTCGTTCTTTAAGACGCAGTCCGGTGTCGAGGGTGGCATCACTGCGCTGTACGCCCATTTGCGCGATACGTATGGCAACGCTTACTATTATAATATATGTGAGACAGGTACTGATGAGTACACTTGGGCACAGTCGGCAGACGGCAACTTCAAGGATGCCGACCTCTCCGGTGTAGGCTCGCTCAATGCTTCTACGAGTCGCTCCGACGCTTTGTGGGGCAATGCCTTCACCTATATCAACACGGCAAGCGGCACCATCGAGAATGGCGAAGCTGCCGGTATCAGCGAGAGTCTGCTTTCCGAGGCGCGCTTTTTCCGCGCTTTTGACTATTTCAGACTGGTGCAGACCTTTGGTGGCGTGCCGCTTGACTTAGGAGCAGGAGAGCTGAAGTTTAACTCCAACGCTACGCGTGTCTCCAAGCGCAACACGGTGCCGGAGGTTTATACCAAGGCGATCTTCCCCGATCTGACCAAAGCTATAGCGTCTCTGCCCGAGAAGCCACGCGTCAGCGGTGGCGTGACAAAAGACGTTGCACGCCTGGTTCTGGCGCAAGCCTATTTGACTTATGGCTGGTGGCTGGAGAATCCGAATGGCATTCCTACTTATCCCGAATGTGAGCGAAAGGATCCTGACGGGCTCTCCGCACAGCAGTATTTCCAAAAGGCTTATGACCTGGCAGTGGAAGGTATCAACAATCCTGGCCCGTATAAGCTGATGGATACTTACTACGACGTTAACCTCGCACAGAATGACCGCAATGCTGAGTGTATGCTCTGGGCTGACCATACCGAGAAGAGCGAGGAGTATAATGGTGGATCGCTGACTTATGGCAGTGGCGGCGCACCTGATAACTTCGCTTCTTGGATGGTCTGCTGGAACTATCCCAATATGCTTGCTAAGACAACAGACGGTAAGGTGTTCAATCCCGTACGCCGTGAGTGTGTGCAGGCCCTTGGTCGTCCTTGGACACGTATGGCACCTCCTCAGGAAGTATTCACCCATACCTTTGCCAACAAGACACAGGACTCACGCTACGATGGTACCTTTACCACTTGCTTCCGCGCCAATTGGAACAAAGACTCACAGTATAATGGCAAGGAGGCTCTCAACGCTAATGACATGAAGATCAAGCCCGGTGATGCCGTACTGACCTTCCTCAATGACAACAACAGCAGCATCGATTACTCCAAGAATGCCGACGGTGTCGGTGGCGGAACTCTGCCCGGTCGCTCTGATTATGTGGTAGATCCTGCCGGTATCAGCCGCTTTATGTATCCTATCCTTTGGAAGATAGGACCGTATCGCACCGACAATGGCAATGGTCTGGGACAGCCTAACGCAGGCAGCACACGTCCGTTTGTGGCTTTGAAGTTCTCGGAGTTCTACTTTGTGGCTGCTGAGGCTGCCGTGAAGTTAGGCAAGAACGACGATGCACGAAAGATGATCAATGTCATCCGTGCGCGCGCCGGAAAGTGGCGCTACAGCAATGCAGAGAACAAGGAGAAGGTTGTTGACTACAGCAAAGAAATGGTGGCTGCCACTCCGGCAACGATTACCATTGACTTCCTGCTTGACGAACTGGGCCGTGAATACTTTGGTGAAGGACATCGCTGGTTTGATCTTGTGCGCACACAAAAGTGGGCTGAGCGTGCCGGAACCTATACAATTGCAGGTACAGGCAACAACGATCATACGGGCAAAGTCTATAAACGTACAATCCCGAAAGAGTATTATCTGCGCCCAATACCTCAGGGACAGCTCGATGCTCTGGATATGACGACAGAGGAAAAGCAGGCTTATCAGAATCCGGCTTACCGGCAATGATAACATCAGAACAGAGCTTTGTCTCATCAGCAACACCTATTATTATATAGAGAGGCTTGTGAGACTACACTGATACCTAATTAATAGATAGGGAGAACTTTCGGGTTCTCCCTATTATTTTAGCATGTTGTCGAACTGCTATGTTCCCGTTTCCTGTCTTTCTCATGGCTTCGGCCTTCTGTAGTAGTGGCATCATAAATGCTTTGATACACAATAAGGCAGGGGGAGAGCCCGTTTTTCCAACAGTTATATAATCATTTTAGAAGGTAGAAATCAGATCATGATGAAGAAGATGTTATTGATGCTGCTGGTGGTGTTTGCCACGCAGTTTGCATGTGCCCAACAGGCTCAGAAGGTCTTTGATGCCTTTCGCAGTGAGAAGAAAGCAGAGTACACCAGCGTGCCCGGGGTGCTGATGGCTTTGGCTGGTGACAAGGTGAAGGATAACAATGTGGCGGCCGTGTTGAAAGAGGTGAAGTCTGCACGTGTCCTTCGCTTGGGTAATTGCAAAAAGCGCACACGCAAGAAGTTTGCTGAGCAGGTCGCCGCCTTGAGTAAAGAGGGCTATGAAGAGTATGCGCGCACCAAGCAGGGTGACAGCGATGTGCTGGTGATGATCAAGAAAGATGATGAGTTGATCCATGAGATCATCACCTGCGTGTATAGCGACAACAACTGTGTGGGCGTGCTGGTCAAGGGAGACATCAACCCCGAAGACCTGGGCGCTATCGTGGATATGATGGGCGACTGACCGTGATCTCTCCGTTGCTTATAGGCGACGCATGTGCTTCGTTTGCTTATTTTCACGTTTTTGTCGTTAAACACTCGATGACTGTGTGCGTCAAAGTAGTCAAGAAGCAGCATGAGAATTGCAATTTGCTATGCTTCGAAACATAAAACCCATGAATATGAAAAAGATGATGTTGATGCTTGTGGCACTGTTGTCTATGACAATGGCCATGGCACAGAATGCTAACGGCCGCCAGCCCCGCAAGATGGATGCGGCTACAGTGACAACCATGATGACACAGAGACTCGGACTGAATGCCGATCAGCAGAAGAAGGTGGAGGCGTTGAACAAGAAGTACGAAAGTGTCCTGCGCCCAGGATTCGGCGGTCCGCGCCCAGGAAAAGGCGGTACGCGTCCTCAGATGGGGCAAGGATCAGTCCAAGGCAAGAGTGCAGGACAGCGTCCGGAACTCACTGATGAGCAGAAAGCTGAGATGAAACAGCGCTTTGAACAGCGCGCAGCGTATGAAAAGGAACTGAAAGGCATCCTTTCAGAAGACCAGTACAAGACTTACCAGCAGATGCGCCCGCACCATGGTATGCGTGGTCGTCATCATGGAGAAAACTGTGCGCAGCAGCAGTGTACGGGCGATCAGCAGCAAAAGTGCACTGGCAACAATCAGCATTGCGACGCTGATCAGCAGCACTGCGACAGCAACAAGCAGCATTGCGACAGCCATGTACAGCAGAAGGATGGCGAGCATTGCCAGCAAGCAAAGAGCAACTGCTGCCAGTCAGGTAGCAAAGTTACGGATAAGACAACGGAGAAGACAAACAAATAACTTCCTGAGGAATAGGTATCAGCTTTTCGAGAAAGAGTTTTAGCTTTGTGAGAATAAGCAATCGACTTATTCAAATCGAGCTTTTACAATGAGGCAGGGCGTGTTGCTCCGCCTTTTTTCGTAACGGTAAAAACGGCTTGCTGAAGGTGTGCTTTTGGTGATTTTGTACAGTTTATGTTTCGTTTTGTATTGTAAAACGAAACATTGAGATAGGATAAAATACACTAAAAGTACTTTTGTGTTAATTAGTACTAATAAAAGGAACAACTTTAGAGATTTTATTCTAATTTTGTTTCGGTTTGAAGATATAACGGTTTTGCATACAAAATAAAACGAAAGAGCGTGTATCGACAACCAAGAATATCAACCTAAAAAGGTCTTTTGACATGAACGAGAACAATCTATATGATGTCGTCATCATTGGCGGAGGAATCACAGGAGCAGGTACTGCAAGAGATTGTGCCATGCGTGGTTTGAAGGTGCTGTTGGTGGAGAAACGCGATTTCACCAATGGAGCTACGGGACGCAACCATGGTCTTCTGCATAGCGGAGCCCGTTATGCTGTCACTGATCAGGAGTCTGCCAAGGAGTGTATACAGGAGAATCAGATTCTCCGTCGCATTGCCCGGCACTGCGTGGAAGAGACCGACGGTCTTTTTATCACCTTACCTGAGGATGACTTGGCGTATCAGCAGAAGTTTGTAGAAGCGTGTCAGAAGGCCGGAATCCGCGCGGATGTGCTTTCTCCGGAAGAAGCGCGTCGGTTGGAACCTGCCGTGAACCCAGCATTGAAAGGTGCAGTTCGTGTGCCCGACGCCTCTGTCGATCCCTTCCGTCTGACCACTGCCAACATCTTGGACGCCAAGCGGCATGGTGCGGAAGTGATGACCTATGAAGAGGTTGTAGGCTTCATCATAGAGAACGGAGTGATGAAAGGCGTGCATCTGCGCAATAACCATACGGGAGAGAAAACCGATATTCATTGCAAATTAGTCATCAATGCAGCAGGCATCTGGGGACATCTTGTGGCTCAGCTTGCTGATATCAAGATCAACATGTTCCCGGCTAAGGGTACGCTGCTGATTTTCGGGCATCGTGTCAACCACATGGTGATCAACCGTTGCCGCAAGCCTGCCAATGGAGATATATTGGTTCCGGACGATGCTGTCTGCGTGATTGGTACGACCAGCGACCGTGTTCCTTTTGATCAGATCGATGACATGAGGGCGACACCGGAGGAAGTGGATCTGCTCATCAGGGAAGGCATGCAGTTGGCTCCCAGTCTTTCCACCTCACGCATCCTCCGCGCTTACGCCGGCGTGAGACCGCTGGTAGCCTCTGACGACGATCCTTCTGGCCGCAGCATCAGCCGTGGCATCATTGTTCTTGACCACGAGCAGCGCGATGGACTCAAGGGCTTCATCACCGTCACGGGCGGAAAGATGATGACCTATCGCCTGATGGCTGAGCAAGCTACCAATTTGGCCTGCAAGAAATTAGGTGTAGACAAACCTTGTAAGACCGCCACCACACCGTTGCCGGGTTCTGAGGAAAGTGCGCGAGAAATTAAGAATGAGTTGCAAAGCGACTTCCGAAATCTCACAGCCTCCACAAGCCGGATGGCAGAGATCGGGCGTCATGGCACCTTCACGAAGGAGATTCCTTACAGCGAGATAGAGGACCACGCGCTTGTCTGTGAGTGCGAAGAGGTGAGCGTCGGCGAGGTGAAGTTCGCCATTGACAAGCTTCATGTTCATGGTCTGACCAATCTTCGTCGCCGTACCCGCATCGGTATGGGCACCTGCCAAGGCGAGCTTTGTGCTTGCCGTGCGTCGAGCGTGCTTTGCCAACTCGGTCATACCGAAGCCAAGAAAGCACTTGAGGATCTGAGCGTCTTTGTTCAGGAACGCTGGAAAGGCGACAGACCGATTGCTTGGGGCGATGCTTTGAAAGAGAATCAGCTGACGCTGAAGATCTATCAGGAACTGTTTGGAATGAACTAAAACCTAATTCTTGTAGATTATGAAATTCGATACTATTATAATAGGTGGTGGCCTGAGTGGTATGACCTGCGCCATTGCACAGGCTCAGAAAGGCAAGCGAGTGGCTGTCATTGCGGCAGGACAAAGCAATCTCCACTTCCATTCCGGCTCTTTCGATCTGTTGGGTTACCAGCAGGGACAACCGGTCAGTGATCCCGTGGCTGCTATCGCCGCGCTTCCCGAAAGCCATCCTTATCATCGTCTTGGCGATGTAGAGCAGTTGGCTGCCCAAGCCTGTCAGTTGCTTGCCGACGCCGGTGTGCGCACGCAGGGCGATGCTCATCACAACCATTTCCGCCTCTCACCGATAGGAAAGTTGGTTCCCACCTGGTTGACAATGGAAGACATGTTTTCCGTCGACAGTGCGGAGGAACTCAAAGGAAAGAAGATAGGGCTGGTCAATATCGTGGGATTCCTTGATTTTGCCGTGCCATATCTTGCCGATGCCTTGCATGATATGGGTGCAGAGTTGACAGTCCGTTCGTTCACGACACCGCTGTTGGAGAACGCACGCCGCAGTCCTTCAGAGATGAGAGCGACGAACATTGCCAAATATCTCGATGATGACAGCCATGTGAAAGAGGTCGCTGACCGGCTGAACTCCATCACTCCCCGCGAGTGCGACCTGTTGCTCTTGCCTGCTATCCTCGGCATTGCCAACGACCGTGCGGTGAAGTTGTTGAAAGAAAACGTGAAGACACCGCTACGCTTTGTGGCTACAATTCCTCCCTCGGTGCCCGGCACACGCGTCCAAAGTCTGTTGCGTCGCCGCTTCCAGCAGTTGGGTGGCACACTGCTTCCCAACGACACGGTCAAGGGAGGAGGCTTTGAGAACAACCACTTGAAGTATGTCTGTACCGAGAATCTCGCCGATACACGTCTGGAAGCCAATGAGTTTGTACTGGCCACGGGGTCGTTCCTCGGCGGAGGTCTTTCCTCGGATTACTACAGTGTACGCGAGTCTGTCTTTGGCTTGGACGTAGAATTGAACGGAGCTGCCAGCCATGTCGACTGGACAACAGACAAGCTCTTTGACAAGCAACCCTACGAGAGCTTCGGCGTGAAAGCCGATAACCAGTTTCGAGTCAGCAAAGATGGCACGACGATAGACAACCTCTATGCTATTGGTTCTATTCTCGGTGGCAATGACCCACAGCATCTGGCTGATGCTACGGGCGTTGACTTGCTGACAGCTTTGGCTGTTTTGTGATTGCAACACATTCTCTTTAAACGCTATCTATTATGTCTGAAAAGATTCAACTCCATAATCTCAGTGCCCACGACTTCGAACAATGTCTGAAGTGCAGCATCTGTACGGTCTACTGTCCCGTCTCTGCCGTGGAGCCCAATTACCCCGGACCTAAGCATGCCGGTCCGGATCTGATGCGCTACCGAATGAAGAATCCCGACTTCTTCAACGAGACCTTGAAGCTCTGCCTCAACTGTAAGCGTTGTGAAGTAGCTTGTCCGCATGGTGTCAAAGTCGGCGACATCATCCAAGAAGCCCGTATCCAGTACAGTCAGCATAGCCCCAGTCTGCGTGACCGCATGTTGGCAAATACCGATTTCGTTGGCTCGATGGCTACACTGGTGGCACCTCTTACCAACTTCTTCCTTGGCCTTTCTCCCGCAAAGACAGTGTTGGACAAGGTGATGAAGATCGATCATCATCGTCAGTTCCCGGCTTACAGTGGCACAAAATTCGAGACTTGGTTCCATCGTCACGCTGAGGCTGAGCAGCAGAACTATAAGCATTTTGTCGGTTATTTCCATGGTTGCTATGTCAACTACAACTATCCTAAGCTGGGTCAGGACTTTGTCAAGATCATGAATGCCTGCGGTTATGGCGTTCATCTCTTGGAGAAAGAGAAGTGCTGTGGCGTGGCACTGATAGCCAACGGACTCTCCGGTCAGGCCAAGCGACAGGGCGAGAACAACATGCAGGCCATGCGCCGCTCACTCTCAGAGGGCAATGAAGCAGTGCTGACGACGAGTTCCACATGTACGTTTACCATGCGTGACGAGTATCCCGACCTGCTTAAGGTCGACAACCAGGGCGTTCGCGACAGTCTGATGCTTGCCACCCGCTTCCTCTGCCAGAAGATTGATGAGGGTAAGATCAAGCTGGTCTTCCGCAAAGACTATCACAAGAAGGTGGCTTATCACACCGCCTGCCACATGGAGCGAATGGGCTGGACGCTCTATAGCACCCAGTTGCTGAAGATGATTCCCGGGCTCGACTTCATGATGCTCGACAGTCACTGTTGCGGCATCGCCGGTACTTACGGCTTCAAGAAAGAAAATTACGAGCGTTCGCAAAAGATTGGCGCGCCCCTCTTCCAGCAGATCAAAGAGGTTAATCCCGATTATGTCTCTACTGATTGCGAGACTTGCAAGTGGCAGATAGAGATGTCGACGGGCTATCCCGTCATGAATCCAATCTCCATCCTTGCCGACGCACTCGATGTGGAAGCGACAAAAGCATTGAATCAGAATTGCTAAGGCTATACGCCCAATCCTATTGGAAACAATTAAAAACAGTTATACAATCTCTTAAACCAATAACACTATGAGCGAAAAAAAGTACATCCTGGCACTTGACCAGGGCACGACGAGCTCGAGAGCTATCGTCTTCGACCACAATGGACAGATCTGTTCAGTAGCACAGAAGGAGTTTACACAGTATTTCCCCAAACCGGGATGGGTGGAGCATGACGCCAACGAGATATGGTCCAGTGAGGCCAGCGTGATTGCCGAGGCTATCACTCAGATTGATATCAACGGCTTGGATATCGCCGCCATCGGCATTACCAATCAGCGTGAGACCACCATCGTCTGGGACATCGACACCGAGGAGCCTATCTACCATGCTATCGTATGGCAGGATCGCCGTACCGCAGAGTACTGCGACAAGCTGAAGGCTCAGGGCCTCGTCGACAAAGTTCGTGAGAAGACCGGACTGATCATCGATGCTTACTTCAGCGGTACCAAGATCAAGTGGATCCTTGACAACGTACCTGGTGCACGCAAGCGTGCTGAGATGGGTAAGCTGCGCTTTGGTAATGTGGACTCCTGGCTGATCTGGCGTTTGACCCGTGGCACAGCCCATGTCACCGATGTCACTAACGCATCGCGTACCATGCTTTTCAACATCAACACGCTGCAGTGGGACGATGATCTGCTGAAGCTTCTCGATATTCCACGCTCTATGATGCCTGAGGTAAAGAGCAGTTCTGAGATTATGGCTCATACCAAGACCACCATCTTTGCCCACGAAGTGCCTATCGCCGGTGTTGCCGGTGACCAGCAGGCAGCCCTTTTCGGTCAGATGTGTACCGAGCCTGGTTCCATCAAGAACACTTATGGCACTGGTTGTTTCGTCATGCTGAATGTCGGCGAGAAGCCTGTGCTTTCCAAGAACAACCTGCTTACCACGGTAGCGTGGAAGATTGGTGATAAGGTCAACTACGCCCTTGAGGGTTCTATCTACGTTGGCGGAAGCGTGGTGCAGTGGATACGCGACGGTCTCGGTTTTATCAAGAGCAGCAGCGAGATAGAGGAATTGGCATCTACCGTACCGGACAGTGGTGGTGTCTACTTTGTGCCTGCCCTCACCGGTCTTGCCGCTCCTTATTGGGATCCATACGCTCGTGGGCTTATCTGTGGCATTACCCGTGGCACGACGCGCGCCCATATTGCCCGTGCTGCCCTTGACGGCATAGCCTTCCAAACCTATGACATCGCAAAGGCAATGGCCAAGGACATGAACGCCCCATTGACAGAATTGAAGGTCGACGGCGGTGCTTCACGCAACAACCTGCTGATGCAGTTCCAGGCCAATTTGCTGGGCATTAATGTCGTGCGTCCGAAGATCACTGAGACGACGGCTCTCGGCGCTGCTTATCTCGCTGGTTTGGCAGTAGGCTTCTGGGAGAACATCGACGAGCTGAAGAAGCAGTGGCAGGTGGAGCGTACCTTTGAGCCTGTCAAGGACAGCCCGGAGATCGAAGAGGCAAAGAAGGGTTGGGCTGACGCTATCCAAAGAACACTGACCGAAAAGTAATCAGTCTCTTGACATCCATTGAGTGAGGGGAAAGAACATAGTCTGTCTTGGGCATAATATCCTCCCCTCGCTTGATGCGGGAAAAACTAACAATCTTAACGAACAAAACCAACTAAAAACTTATTTTATGGATTATTCAATGACAACACAGTTCCTTATGGAGCTGATCGGTACGATGGTACTGGTAATTTTCGGAGACGGCGTTTGCTGTGCCGTAAGTTTGAACAAGAGTAAAGCTCAAGGAGCAGGCTGGATCGTAATCACCATTGGTTGGGGTCTTGCAGTGTGCATGGGCGTATTGATCGCCGGCCCTTACACGGGAGCTCATCTCAACCCTGCCGTGTCTGTCGGTCTCGCTGTTGCTGGTAAGTTCCCCTGGGCGTCTGTTCCTGCCTATGTGGCCGGTCAGATGATCGGTGGCGTGATTGGCGGTATCATCGTATGGTTGTTCTACAAGGATCACTTCGATGCCACATCCGATAAAGACACGAAGTTGGGCGTATTCTGTACAGCTCCTGCCATCCGCAACTATCCTCTCAACTTCATCAGCGAGTTCATCGCAACCTTGCTGCTGGTGTTCCTGATCGTAGCTTTCGGCACAAAGGGCAACTGCTATTGCCCAGAGTCTCATACCTTTGGTCTGTCTGCATTGGGTCCAGTGCCTATTACCTACGTTATCGTAGCGTTGGGTATGTCATTAGGCGGCACCACAGGATATGCTATGAATCCTGCCCGCGACCTTGCTCCACGTATTGCTTACGCTATCTGTCCGATTAAGGACAAGAGAGATCCCGACTGGGCTTACTCTTGGGTACCTGTTCTTGGTCCTATCGCGGGTGGTGCAGTAGCAGGTTTGGCAGGCATTTGGCTGATGTCTCTTTAATCTGTTCTGACTATCACTAAAGGGCAGTGGAATCCCATGATTTGGCTCCACTGCCTGTTCAAACACCTTTTCATCCACTTTTAACCTAAGCATCATGAAAAAGATTTTCAAATCATTGTTATTCTCGTTACTGGCACTTGTTCCAATGGGTATGCAGGCTCAGAAACTGCATTACAACGCAGGCTTGGAGACCACACACCTTTGGCGCGGTCTGGAGGTCAGCAAGGGACTGACCTTTGACAACGAGTTTAGTTTGTCAGACAACAACAATCACTTCCGCGTAGGCTTGTGGGGTGGTATGCAGATCAATGGCGACTACAAGGAGTTTGACTACTATGTCAACTTCAATCACAGTGGTTTCAACCTTGCCGTATGGGATATCTACAACTTCTCAGACGGTCTTGCTCCTGAAGGCTCAGACTGGTATAAGATCGGAAACTACAATTGCCGCACTACCGGCCACTTCATCGACGCTGCCGTCAGCTATGATTTCGCCGTGAAGGCAGGCTTTCCGTTGACGCTTTACTGGTCTACGATACTTGCTGGCCGCGATCGTGGCACTGCCAACAAGCAGAATATCTACTCATCCTGGGTTCAGGCTTCATATAAGTTCTATGAGGATGAGCAGTTCCGCGTAGACGGTAGCGTGGCAGGAGCGTTCGCTCTCAACAACTATGATGAGAATGCCAACGACCATTTCTACGGCAAGAGCAGCGGCATCAACGACGTTCGTCTGGGTTGCACCTATAAGCTAAAGGTGGGCAAGCATCCTATGCCGGTCACTGCACAGGGCGTTTGGAATCCAGAGGCCAACAAGGGCTACTTCCGAGTAGGCATCACTTTGCTGGACTTATAAGCGGACAACAACATTCTCGTAACTACTGTATTTCATAATCTCGCTTAATTTCTATTGTAGTTAATTTGGGGACCGGTCATTGTGGCCGCGTCCCTTTTTTCGTTTCTACGATGGGCGCAAGGTATCAGCACGTTTTCTTATTGCTGTTCTAACGCTGGTTTCTGTGTTAATTTATTGTTAAACCTCTTTACAGCAAAACGTGTAATAGGAAAAAGTCGTATATTTGTAAAACAATCGTCGAAAGTAACGTTATGGTGACAAGCAATATGACC
Source organism: Hallella absiana (assembly GCF_025457485.1). Classification (NCBI taxonomy): domain Bacteria; kingdom Pseudomonadati; phylum Bacteroidota; class Bacteroidia; order Bacteroidales; family Prevotellaceae; genus Hallella; species Hallella absiana. The sequence continues at coordinate 74,609 of NZ_JAMXSP010000004.1, read as the reverse complement.
AAAGAAGAGCGGCACGAGGCTATCATGGATCAGTTCTTCAAGCAGAACGTGGTGCTCGTGTCGGATCTGGCCGACAAACTCGGGGTCTCGTCGGTCACGATACGCAAGGATCTCACCGAACTGGAAAAGGAAGGCAAGCTCTATCGCAGCCATGGCAAGGCCATCGCTATCAATCCTTTTGCCAACAATCGCTCGGTGAATGAGAAAGAGCATTACTGTCCCGAAGAGAAGCACCGCATCGGTATGGAGGCTGCCAAGCTGATAGAAGACAACGACTCCATCATCATCGCTTCGGGAACGACCATCCATGCTTTTGCCAACTGCATCACCACCAACCATCGTCTCACCGTCGTGTCGGCGTCGTTGCAGGCTTCTATATCGCTGGCCAAGAACGAGAATGTCGACATCATCCAGCTCGGCGGCATGCTGCGCCACAGCAGTCTCTCAGTCGTAGGGCAATACAGTGAGAAGATTCTCGATGACTGCTCGTTCAGCAAACTCTTCATTGGTGTGGACGGCATAGACCTCGACTTCGGCATCTCCACGACCGACATGCGTGAGGCTCACCTCAATCAGAAAATGATCAAGGCTGCCCAGCACGTCATCGTACTGGCTGACTCCACGAAATTCGGCCGTCGCGGCTTTGCCAAAATCTGCGATATGGACACTGTCGACACGATCATCACAGACTCAAACATCCGCCCCGCGGACAAAAACCGCATCGAGGAGTTGGGCATCGAGCTGATTGTCGCCGAGATGAAAGACTGATTTGCGTCAGAGATAAACCATCTGAAACCATAGACACCTCTAAAATTAAGCAATATGAACATTCCATCAGAATTTGATCCCATCCGCCCCTTCAACCCAGAGGAGCTTCCCGCAGTATACGACCGGCTGTTGGCCGACCCACAGTTTCAGCAAGTCATCACCACTCTCTTCCCCGGCGTATCGCTGGAGGACCTGGGCAAGAAGATGAAAAGCTGCAAGACCAACCTGGAGTTTCAGAAGGCTTTCTGCTATCCGGTACTGCAAGACCTCATCCACAAGGCCAGCTTCGGTTGCAGCATGGACGCTTCGAGCGTGAACATCAACCACCGCTACACCTTTGTGAGCAACCACCGCGACATCGTCCTCGACTCAGCCCTGCTCGACAAGCTGCTGCTCGACGTGGGCTTCAGCACGACGTGCGAGATTGCCATTGGCGACAACCTGCTCACCATTCCATGGGTGAAGGACCTTGTGCGCATCAACAAGTCGTTTACCGTGGAGCGTGCGCTGCATGCCGTGGAGATGTACAAAGCCAGCAAGCGTATGTCGGAATATATGCATTTCGTCATCAGCGAGAAGAACGAAAACGTGTGGATTGCACAACGTGAGGGCCGTTCCAAGGACTCTACCGACAATACGCAGCCTGCCATCTTGAAGATGATGGTCATGGGCGGCGAAGGTAGCATCATCGACCGCTTGGCCGCTCTGCATATCGTGCCGCTGACGATCTCGTATGAGTACGACCCCTGCGACTATCTCAAGGCACGCGAGTTCCAGCTCAAGCGCGACGTCCCGTTCTGGAAAAAGACACCGGGCGACGACATCGAGAGCATGAGCGTGGGTATCAAAGGCTTCAAGGGACATATCCAGTACCACTGCGCGCCCTGCATCAACGACTGGTTGCGCAAACTAAACGCCAACACGCCCAAGAACCAGCTCTTCGACAGCATCGCCAAGTATATCGACACACAGATCCACTACAACTACCGCCTGTACCCCGGCAACTACGTTGCTCTCGATATGCTTCAGGGCAACAAGGAGCACGACGACATGTACTCGCCCAAGCAGCGCTCGATCTTCGAGCAGTATATCAACGGCCAGTTGGCAAAGATCGATATCGAGAACAAGGATGAGAAGTTCCTCCGCGAGTGCCTGCTCAACCAGTATGCCAACCCCGTGAAGAACTACTACAACGCACGCGACGCCGAGTCCAGCCGACTGAAGTCGCTGATGAGCAAACTCACGTTTAAGTTCTAAGACCATCAGCATGTCAATGAGAATCCCAAAACCGGCAGCGGTTCTATTGCTGATAGCGGGAGTTCTGCTCCTGCTATCGTGCAAAAACGACTCCTATGAGTCGGGCGACAGCCGCTATTCCTATCTTCGTGCCGACTTCTGCATGATGCACACGTCGGACAAGGGAGCCATTGACTATCTGCTTATTGACGGCGGTGACACTGTGAAAATCGCCACACCGGTGAAACTCAACTGGGCTTCTAAGGCCGACTCGCTGTACCGCGCGCTGGTCTATTACGATGTCATCACCCGTCAAATGTTCTCTGCCACTTCCGTGCTGGTGACGCAGCCGGTGAGCAAACAAAAGGCCGCCACGCTCTCCACCGACGCTATCACCGTGGAGAGCACATGGGAGGGTGGGGGATACTTCAATGTCGCCTTCAACGTGAAGACCGGACAGACCGATGAGAAACAGAAAGCGCAGCAGGTAGGACTCGTCGTCGACACCATCATCAAACACCACAACGGTGCACCCGACGACATCTATCTCATGCTCACTCACAACCAGAACGGACAGCCGGAATACTATACCGTACGCGGATACCTCAGCACGCCGCTCATCAAGAATACCCGGTATCATTTACTTAACCAACCATGAATCTCGCCTTGCCTCACCTTTCGATTAAGCACCTCTTACCTTACCTCTGTGTTTTTCTTTGGGCCATTGCCTGCTATGTCTTCTTTCAGACGACTTACGCCTACCATTTCTTCTACCAAGAGCAAAATCAGTTGTTTCTGCTCTCTTGGACTTATTGTGCCGACTATCTCCGCCGTCCCGCATGGCTGGCCAGTCTCGTTGGCGACTTCCTGACACAGTTTTATTACTATCGCTATGCCGGAGCGGCCATCCTCACAGCGTCTTTGCTCGTTGTGGGCGACCTCACGCGGCGCAGTCTGCAACGGATCGGACTGCGACACGGAGCCTTTGCCATCGCCATCGCGGTGATGACGCTCTTCGCCCTTTTCTCCTTACAGCACAGCTACCGGCTGGCCTCTGTCATCGCTGCCGACGGCGGATGCGCGCTGGCTTGGCTGGTGATGTTGCTGCTGCCTCATCTGTCGTCTACCCGAGGCGGTCGTGTGCTCATGACCATATTGTTGCTGTGTGCTTCTGCCCTTGCCTTTTGGCTGTTTGGCAACGGTGGCTTCCTCTGCCTGCTACTCCTTATTATATATAGCATCGCTCACCGTCGTCATCAACCGCTTGGGTTGTCTGTTGTGGCCACGGCCTTACCGTTGTCGCTGCTGCCGCTGACGAAGTCCTGCTACATGATGAACGTCGGTGACATCCTCGGCGCACCCGGACTGGGCAAGCTGGCCGCTCCCGAATGGACGCGACACCTATCACTCCTGGTCGAGCAACAGCCGGTGGTTTGGCTTTGCCAGCAAGCGCGACGACGGACTCTATGGCAAGCCCTATTTCTGCTATGTCGACCGTCTGGGGCATGCCCACAAACCTTTTGTGTTGCCGCAACAGGACTCGCAGTTCTACGATATGAACCTCAAGAGTTTCAACGTGCCCGAGCTCGGCCGTGGTCCTCTGCCCTTCGATGCTGTCGATGTGCAGCGAGCCATGAAGCAAGAAGCCGTTGGCTTCCAACTGAAAAGGCAATAAAGAGCCGTAGGTTACTCTCCATCCAGCTCGGCAGAAAGAACGAAGAGCATATAGAGCGGAATGTTGACGATGTGTGCCTCTTCGTTGCGCTCGTAGGGTAAAAGACTTGTACGCAGAGCCAGTCTGGGACGGTATTTCTCGCAATAGACCTTCAAGCTTCCGGCACGAGTTTTAATCATATTTATCACATTTTCGGCACGAGTTTCAGTGTAGTTCATCACATTTTCGGTACGAGTTTTCCGCTTTCCTTCACATTTTCGGCACGAGCTTCAGTGTCAATTATCACGTTTTCGGCACGAATAGTATGGCTTCTCTATATTCTGACTATTATCGCCACATCATTTTGCCAGCCGATGGCTAAATCGTCAAAAAACCAATTGCAGCAGAAGAGTTGGCTATGCTATAACGTTTGTGCTTGTTTAGAAAACTGACAAAAAACGGTCCTTATTTTGGCGATCTTTTGCACGAGAGGTCACTTTGCTCTGAATTTTGCGAAAATTACGAGTGTTTTTGTAATCTGTTGATAATAAGTATGTTATAATAGCTTTGCCTTTTCGATAAAAGAAAAGGCCAAGTGGGTAAAGAAGAAAACGCCTTTCTGAGCAGAAATTCTCTAGAGAATTTTTGCTCAGAAAGGCGTTTTGACAAGGTAAAACAACCGAGATGATCGTGTGAAATAGCCTTTTTGACCAAGTGAAACCACTGTTTTGATGGTGAGAGACCAGTTTTTTCACACTTTCCTTGTTGCTTTTTGATGGAAAGAGACCTCTTTTCGCTTCTGCTCTCTCTAGAATGCAAGGTTCAGAGAAAGGCCTTTTGTGAAATGTTTTGATGATGTTTAAGGTTTTAACTTTCTCCTTTTTAAGAACGGATATTACTTGATTTCCGTCGCTACGCGTTCGCTGCTAAGTATGTCCCCGGCAGCCTTACGGGCGTTGAGATGGACGGGGCGGAGGGTGAAGTCGGGCGTGTTGTAGCTGTTGAGTTGGCGGTCGTAGTAGAGCCAGGGATTGCGCTGAGGCAGCAGGAAAGGCTTGCCCATGCGTCCGCGGCTGTCGACGTGAGCCAGATAGAGCTGGGTATAGTAGCCGTTGATGCGTCGTGAGGTGAAGACGATCCAATGGCTGTTGCGGCTCCAGTTGTGCCATGAGTCGGTGTTCTCGCTGTTGATTTCCGTGAGTGGGTGGGCGCTCATCGTGCGCAAGTCGAGCAGCCACTGGTCGGCCTCCTTGTGCCAGATGGGGAAGCAGCCATAGTCGCTTAGGGTGAAGAGCAGGAAACGGCCGTCGTAGGACGGGCGTGGATGGTTGGCGCTTTTTCCCATCAGACGGGCGTTGAAAATGGTGTCGACCTTGCCTACGGTGTGTCCCGTCTTTGGGTCAAAGCCCACGCGACAGATGTTGTACTTGATGTCTTTATAGTGTGCCGGGATGCCCCATGCCGTAGAGGAGACAAAGTAGAGCGTGCGTCCGTCGGGCGAGAACACCGGGTAGTTCTCGTAGTGGTCTTTCGTCATCACTGCTGGGTTGAGCACGATCTGATGAGTGGCGGGATGATAGATGAGCACGTCGGAGGCTTGGTCAAAGACTTCGATGCGCTCGCTGCGGACGGCATGGAAGCTCTGATGAGTCTGGTTGGTGCTATAGGCAACCCATTGCCCTGACGGGTGCCAATAGGGATAGACCATCGAGCCTTTGAGCGAGTCGTTTTTGGCTTTAAGAATTTCCACGCGTCCGTGCTGCGAGATGAGCGTGCCGCCGTTAGCACCACGGATGTGGAAGGTGAACTGTTCGGGCGATGTTTGGTTGCTTGTATGACAATTGAGGCAAGCACCGGGCACGGCAGTGTTGACGAGGATGGCCTGCTCGTCGAAGTTGCTCAGGTTGCGCTGGTAGAGTCCCATCTTGCCATAGACTTCGTAGCCGGGAGGAATAAGGCGGTAGGTGAGTCCCCACTCGCCGAGCGGGTCAGAGGAGACATTGACCGTGAAGTCGCGATATTGCTTCCACTCGCCGCCGCGCTTGATGTATACCGAGAACACGAGCTTTCCGCCCTTGTTGGCTTCGGTGAGACGGTGCCACTCATCAACGTCGAAGTCGGCATAGTCGCCGCTGGCTTCCATCTTGCCACGCTTCGAACCTTTCACCACGACGTACATGGCCTCGGCATCCTGGCCCACCGCGCTGAAGTCGAGGGGTGCGATGTCTGCGGGGATGGTTGTACCGGCATAGTCAGGAAAAATCCTTGGCAGAGCGTTGACTGGCGTAGCGTTGGAGGGTTTGCTACTGCACGAGGTCAGCAGTCCGAGGCTAAGACAGACGACCGCTACAAGTGATGAGGCGATAATGAAACTTATTTTCTTCATTTCTGTGTTGTTCTAAAAGGTTATCAATAGATGGTCTGCATCTTCTCTTTACCCTTCTTCTTGGTGTTGCCGCTCATGAGCAGATAGTGCCAAGCGTTGTAGGCGAGTGGCGGCTGGTTGAGGGCTGGATCGTTGCGGTTGGTCATATAAGCACGGATGAAGGCCACTGTGGCGTCGACATTCTGCCGGTCTACACTGTAGGGCATGCCTTGCAGCGTGTTGTGGCGTTGCAGCCATGAGCCGATAAGCACCTGCTGGATAGCGTAGGGAATATGGTCGAACTGCACGAAGCGCCCCAGGGGATAGTACTGCATGAAGCGATTTACATCACGCTGGAGCAGTTCGTAGGCGATGAGATACTCGTAGGCCATGCGGTTGTCGTACTTCTTGTTGTCGACGAGCAACAGGCCAAGCATCTGGTCCATCTCTTGATCGCTGAAGAGATAGTCGTGATGTTTGATGCGGATGTCGCACAGACGACCGTATTCCGGATCGGCTTTGACAGCTGCACTGTTGTAGAGGAAACGCTCCTGGCTACGGGCCCACTGGCGGTAGAACAGACTGTTCTCAAGCATGCGCAGGTATTTGGCGGCTACGGCATAGTTGCCGTTGATGATCTCGCACTGGGCGATGCGGCGCGTCAGCCTGCCGCTCTTGCGATAGTTGGGTATGGCTTCCTGAGCCTCAAAGGTGTAGCGCTCGGCATCGTTGACCATGCCCAACTGATAAAACACCTCGGCTGTGGGCAACGGTGAGGTCATGTCGCGGGTGAATGTGGGGAAGAGGCCCTCAGCACCATTCTGATAGAATTCGAAGAGACGGTCGCAGAGCTGGCCCTGCATGGCAAGGGCAAGGTTGACACAGCTCACGCTCATCGGTGAAGAGGGCTGCCGCTTCTCGGCTTTCTCTATGATGCGCTGCCACTGGTGGGTGCGCACGAGATAGTCGTAATCAATGAGTTCGTAGGTGGCACGGTCGAAGCTGGAGTGCAGCAGGGGCACGGTGGCAAGCACGATGACGACAAGCTGAACAACCTCGCCGCGTATGGCTTTCTTGCCCTCCAAACGTGGTAGGTAGGAAGCTGCGAGGGGCAACAGGGCAAATAGTGCCGCCACTACCCACTGCATCAAGGGGATGATGCCGGGATAGCGGAAATAGTTGATGCCACCAAACAACTTGTAATAAGGATATTGCAGGAAGTGTCCGCCCAACCAGACAATGGCTACGAAGTAGAGAACGCTCAGCAGCATCCATCCCACTGGCGTCACCAACGGCTTGTGCTCCGCCTTCTTCTCGGCAAAGGATTGGACTTGTGTCGGGCTAATGCTTGTAGAGGAGGCGTGTGGGCGTGTTTGTGAATTGCTCATTCCCTCTCTCTTTGAGAGAGTGGAGGAGGATCTGTGGAACCCGGTTGCCAATGCTAATCCGATTGCGACCGGTCCCACCAGCCAGTAACCCACGGGGATGGCGATGAGCAGATAGACGGTCGGTGCCACCCACCCACGGCTATGGTCACGCACGATGATATAGTGGAGCATCATCTCTTCCATGCCGAGCAAGGCAATGGCAAAGGAGAGCAGCACGTTTTCGTTGCCCATGAGCGCCCAAAGGGCAACGGCGGGGATGAAGCTCAGCGGATACCACGACGGCGACACGCCGTTGCGCCGCATCAGCACCCATGTGAGTCGTTGCAGACAAAAGAATACAAGGGCAAGGAGTATGGTACCCAGCGCATAGACATAGTAGAACTGTGTGATGAACTCGGCCACATAGTCGGCTAGTCCACCCGGAACGCTGATGCGCTCGGTGAAATAGGATGGGGTGAAGAGAAACAGCTGATACTGCTCTTGGTAGCTGAGTGCGCATCGGTAAGGGAAGGCCCAAAAGAGCGCTATGGCAATGGCGAAGAGCAGGGAAAGGAAGCCTTGCAGATGCTTATGAATGAACGACCACATAAAAAAGGTAGTTGATACAAATGATAAATGAAGAAAGCAGCGCCAAGAGCCTGTTTGGACAGACTCATGGCGCATGCTTGAATAGACAATTTAAAGAAACCTATTTCTTAACAACGAAGTGCCAGAATGTACCCTCTCCACTTGGTGTCGTATGCTGGGCACGGATGTATAGATCTTCATCTGTGACCTTGGTAATCTCGAAGTTATGGCTCTCCTTGTAATTCTCATTGATAATGTATGGAAAGACAATGTTGCCAGAACCACTTGTGATGAGGTTACAGATAACATTCGTACTGGTGTTGCGTGCAGAGAAGTCAAGCTTAAATGTACCAGTTCCACTCTTGTCACCGCGTTGGTTGGACTCATCATAGATGGTTGTTGTCAGCGTACCGTCCTTCCAAGAGAAGGTCATCTCGCCGTAAGAACCACCCTGACCAGTGACATCAGTAGTCCACCAGCTCCCGGCAGCATCAGTGCTTGCGCCATTACCCCAGTTGTTGCCAGCTGCGAGCACCCATGTCTTGGTAGCATTGGCTGTCGTTGGATCCTTAGGATCGCAACCGGTGATCAGCTTAATCTCAGCAGGTGCTTCGGTGTAAGCCTGAGCTGTGTATTCACCGAGATCGATAGTTTTCGTGTTGCCTGCTGCATCCATGATATCCACAGAAAGCTTCAAAGGCTTGCCCATGTCATAGACAGTCAGCGAACCGATGTTCTTGTCAAGCGTTGTGGTTCCCCACTTAAACGTGCAGAGCACAGGGTTGACATTGCTGACAATATTCAGCTTGTTGCCCGGTAGGCCTTGAGCATCCTTGTCTTGCTCTACTTTGATAAGGGCTTTGTTAAAGCCTACGCCAAAGTGATCGGCACCACCCGTCTGACCGACGCAAAGGCGATTCTTCAGATCATCGGTGAGGTAAGTGATGGTATCTACTTGTACCGTAAGGTCTTTCTCCTCGGGAGTACCGCCATCATTGGTTGTCAGGCACTTTACTGTGTTTTGTCCCAACTTGGTGAAATAGATGGTAGCATCAGCAGAAACAGTGTTAGTAGTTTTCTCTATCAACTGGTCTGCCTGCCAAGCCACATTGGTCGGGGAATTGCAGACCACATGTATTTGGTTGGAGTTCTTTCCGTCCACTTGAACGGGTGTGGCACTTACCTTAAGCTGGTCAGCGGCGACATCTCCCCACTCAGATCCACCTTCAATATCAGAAGGATCACAGGAAGCTAATGCCAAGGCCAGCAGAGGCATTGCAAAAAATATCTTTTTCATGTCAATGTTCTTTTAAAGTGAAACAAAGCGCTTACCAGCCCTGGTATTCGGAACTGTTGTCCCAGCCTGGGTTTTGTTCTACGCTACCCAAGGAAATCTGGTTCTCAGGCATCTTGAAGAATCCGGCTGTAGCATTGTAGCGGGCTGCATAGCCACCATTGTGAGCTGTGTTCTTGGCCTCCTTGCCACAATAGTAGACAGGCTGGTTGTTCTGTGCCTCCAAAGCCTGAGCGGCGATATGCCAGCGACGGATGTCATTCCAACGTACACCTTCGAAAGCGAGCTCATGACGACGTTCGTTTTGAAGAGCTTTGAGAGAGTATGATGCAATAGGAGCCAGTCCGGCACGAGCACGCACTTTGTTGATACCACTTACGTTCTCTTCCAATTCGCTCTGCATGAGCAGCACGTCAGCGAAGCGCAGAAGTACAAGGTCGTGGATGTTATCGAGTTGCATGTTGCCGCCATAGCCGCCACTGAGTCCGCCCTTGTCACCATACATCAAATCCTCGAAGCAGCATATATACTTGTTGCCGTCCTTGGCAGAAATAGGAGAAATCTTCTTCTCGTAATAGTCGGTCTCCTGAACAAAGTCAGCCCAACCGCCTTTCTTGTAAGCCGGCAGCTTGTTGACATCCTGGATAGAAGCTTCTAGACGCATATCGTTGGGCTCGTCAGCTTTCCACTCCTTTACAAGATTGGGAGCTACAGGACCTGCACCCCAGCCTTGGCCGAAGGGGAACGTATTAGCGTAGTCCTGGCCGCCACGCATACCGAAGTGAAGTGCGTAACCATTGGCATAGCCGATGGTCGTGCTCCAAGAAGCAAGTTTGTTGAACTTGATGGCGAACATAGACTCCGGATTGCTGTCGCTTGCCTGAGTCTGGTCGTTCTCTACCCATTTCAAGCCCTTACCTTTGGTGTAGTCATAGTCTTCCACTGTACAGCGGTTGGTATAGGCCCAGAGGTTACGATAGTCAGAAACAAGAGAGTAGCCAGAATTGTTGACACAGTCATCGACGAGGTCAGAAACCATCTTCTTCGTCAGCTTGGTGCCATCGGGAAGATCAACTTCTGTAAGAGGGTTGTACGTGGTACTGACCAAATCCTTCAATTCTGTGCCGTTGCAGTACATACCAGTGTAGAACAACCAGGCGCGTGCCAGCATACCTTCTGCAGTGTACTTGTCCACATGTCCGTCGTTGCGGCGCTTTGCGGGCAGCAACTGTGTGGCCTGGTAAAAGTCCTGAAGGATCTGTCCCCAGAGGGTCTTCACGTCACCCTGCTTCACTACTTTACCTGTTGCCGATGTCATCAAGGGCACGTTGCCATACATGGAGGCAAGCTCGTAGTGGTAGAAAGCACGAAGGAAGAGAGCTTCGCCCAAATCGGTGTTGCGCACATCATCAGACAGAGAAGTGATCTTTGGCAGAGCCTCTATCAAGATGTTGGCACGGGAAATGCCCTGATAGCGATCCTTGTAGAACTGCTCGGTCATGTTCTGGTTATAATTGCAGAGCAAGTCCTCAGCCTGCATGAGCTTATCGTTGGTACCACCACCACCGAGGTTGTCGTCACTGGCCAGCATGGAAACATAGAGGAATGACTCCTGTGGTGTGGCGGCCACCTGGTTTAGATTATTATATACGCCGGCAAGCGAGGCTGTTGCGTCCTCTTCCGTTGTAGGGAACTTGTCGGTGGTAGCTTCGGTAATGTCGTCAGCATCCAAAGAGCAGGATGCCAGCGTGAGACTTACCGTGGCTGCTGACAATAAATATAATAGCTTGTTCATTGTTTCTGGTTTTAGAATTTAATATTGACACCAATCAGGTATGTTCGCGGTGAAGGATAATTGCCGACATCCACACCGGTCACCCAAGGCTCGCTGCTGTTGAGAGCCATACCGTTCTCAGGATCCATACCGTCGTAACCGGTAATGGTGAACAGATTCTGAGCAGTGAAGTAGAGGCGCAACTGCTCAAACGGACAGCTCTTCCAAATGCTCTTGAAGTCATAGCCAACGGTGAGATTCTGCAAACGCAGGTAGCTGGCGTTCTCGCAATAGATGTCAGAGATTTGTTGCCAGTTTGGACCTGTGTTGCCCGGAGCCAGACGAGGATATTTGTTGGAAGTGCCCTCACCATGCCAGTACTTGTATACCTCTGTGGTATAGTTCTCATACTGACCATCGGTGAACTTACGCCAAGAGCGCATCACTTGCTGTCCGAAAGCACCATATGCTGTAGCACTCAAGTCGAAGCCCTTGTAGCCAATGTTGAAGCCAAAGCCCATGGTCACATCGGGGTTAGGATCGCCAAGCTCAGTCTTGTCGTTGCCATCGATCTTACCATCGTGGTTGACATCCACAAATTTCAGATCACCCGGCTTGATGTCTGTTCCCTGCAATGAGTTGGCAGCGTTGCCGCCACAGTTCTTGTCGAGATAAGTCTGAATGTCGACTGCATTCTGCATCACGCCCTCGGTCTTGTAGCCATAGAAGTAGCCAATTGGGTGTCCTTCCTCCATACGTGCCATGATACCTGTGTTCTGAGCAAGCAAGTCATTACCGCCTTCATTGTAATGGTTGGCATTGTTGATCTTGGTAACCTTGTTGCTGTTGTAGGCCATGTTCCAGTTCACACCATAGTTGAAGTCGCGGCCAATCTTGTCGTTCCAGTTAAGTGCGATTTCAAAACCGGTATTACGTACGGTACCGGCGTTCTGCCACTGCGTAGAGAAGCCAGAGGTTCCTGGAACCTGAACCTGTACGAGCAGATCCTTCGTCTTCTTGTAGTACCAGTCCATCGTAGCGCCCAAGCGACCATTCAGGAAGCGGGCATCGAAACCGAGGTCGGTCTGCTCAGAAGTTTCCCATTTAAGATCATCATTGGAAAGACGGCTCAAATAAGCACCCTGAGTAGAATTCTCCTTGGTGTTTCCGAAGGAGTAGTTGCCGTAATCTCCATAAGAGAATGTAGCCAGATAGCCAAAGGCATCGCCAATATTCTTATTACCATTCTGACCCCAGCCGGCACGGAACTTCAAGAAGTCAAGCCAAGAAGCTGTGGGTTGCATGAATTTCTCGTTGCTGATCACCCAACCGGCTGAGAAAGAGGGGAAGTAGCCCCATCGGTGTCCGTCGGCGAAACGGGATGAACCATCAGCACGGAGAATGGCACTGAACATATAAGTCTCGTTGTAGTCGTAGTTGATACGGCCGAAGTAAGAGTTTGCTGTCTCGTCAGTATAAGGAGTACCAGTGACAGTAGCACCACCGTTACGGTCTTTGGTCAGCGAGAGATAGCCATGCTTGAAGTCACCATAGATGCTACTGGTAGCCATACCTGTCAGACTCTCACCCATACCCGGACGTGTCTGATAGTACTCGGTACCGACAAGAGCATCGAAATGATGATTGTTCAAAGCAAACTTGTAGTTCAGCGTGTGGGTCATACTCCATGTCCAGCCAAGACCCATCTGTTGGTTGGTCTCATCCGTTGTGCGGAAGCCATCCTTGTTGGTAGTGTTAGCACTGTAGATAGGTAGGAAGTAACGATAGGAGTAGGAGTTCTGACTGTAGTTGACCTGCCCACGATAAGTGAGTCCCTTGATAGGCTGAACTTCAATATAGCCGATAGCATTGAGCGTGAAGTTGCGGCTCTTATTGTTGGCGCTCTGACTGTTGACCAACTGATAGATTGGGTTGAGGGTATAGGAGTTATAGTTCATCCAGCCCTCGGTACCGGATTTCTTCAAGTCGTCAGAGTCAAAATAGTTGCCATCCTTGTCATAAACAGGTACGCAAGGATTGGCACGCAAAGCGGTAGAAAGCACATTGCTGTACTGGTTGCCAATCTGGATACCTTGCTTCTCACGATGCTGGAAGTAGAGGTTTTCGCCGAACTTCACCACGTCCAGTCCTTTGTCGTTGCGGTAGAGGACATGCTCTGAATTCAAGCGGATGGTGAAACGACGGAAATCGGACTTTGCATAGTCGCCGCCAAGGATACCGTCCTGATACTGATAACCAACACCTGTAGAGAATCTGCTACGGTCGGAACCACCGGTGATGTTGATGTCATGATTGGTGGTGATAGCATTCTTGTTACGCAGAATGTCTAACCAGTCAGTACCAGAATTTGAACCATCCTGATAAGCTTTCAGCAGGTCTGCATCGATATACTTTGACCAGTCATAAGCTGATCCGCCATTGTTCATTGATACCATGTCCTGCACCTGCATGTACTGCTTAGCGTTCAAGAGTTTAGGGATGCGATACATGTTCTGCCAGCCGATGTTGCCATCATAGCTGACGGAAATTTTGCCAACTTTACCTTGCTTGGTAGTGATAAGGATCACGCCATTAGCACCGTTGGCACCATAGATGGCTGCAGATGCTGCGTCCTTCAACACATCAATGCGTTCGATGTCGGCAGGATTGAGGTTATTGATGTCGCCGCCAGCTACTCCATCAATAACATAGATAGGCTTGGTATCACTGTTGGTACCAGCACCACGCACTGCTACTTTGAAACCATCACCAGGCTGACCGGAAACGGCCGTAATGTTCACACCCGGAGTTTTGCTCTGCAAAGCACCGAGCACCTGAGTGGTATTCATCTTTTCGATATCTTCACCCTTGACCTCTACAGTGGCACCGGTGACGAGTTTCTTCTTCTGCACACCATAACCGACGACGACAACATCCTCAAGAGTCTTGTCGTCGGTCTTCAGCGTGATTGCAAAGTCGGACTGATTTCCGACGGGGATTTCCTGTGTCTTATAGCCTACATAAGACACCACGAGGGTAGCTCCAGGCTTGACGTTCAGCGTGAAGTTACCATCAAGATCTGTGACTGCGCCGTTCTTGGGATTTCCCTTCTCCACAACACTGGCACCGATGACAGGGCCATCTACGTCAACGACATGTCCGGTGACTTTCTTTGCCTGCTGCACAGCTTGCGCCATTAGGCTTGGTGAGGCTGCATGTACACAGGGACTATAGGCAAGTCCCAAAGCAGTGCAGGCACCCATCAACAGCATGGTTTTGTTAAGATTAAAATTCATACTACTTCGTTCTAGGTTTTTTCTTTGATGATGATTGGGTTCTTGAGCGCGATAGTATTGACTACGATCGCTTTTCGGTCCTATTGTTTTGCAACAGGAAGCTTTCTTTTCATGGTGATTCTTGCATAATGGATAATTGGTTCTTAATTATTTTGACTTCGATTGTTGTTATAGTTGACACCAAAGGTAACACAATCAGGTTGGTTTTATAGTGTTCCTTAGGTTCTCTCGTCGGTTTTCAATCGCAAAGATACGGCTTTCTCATGTAAATACGTAATATTATCTTTGCTATTATTGATACTTTTTTATCAAAGTGAATAAGTTGTAAAAGTCAAGATAGACCTATTGTATTTTATTGTCCAACATTGATACTATGTTGTACAGTTCAGCAAGATAGAATCCTTGTTTCATAGCGTTCTGTAGACAGATAGCAAAAAAGGAGAGTACAACGATGTGTACTCTCCTTATATATAATAGTATTATTAGAGTGTTTCCAATACACGTTTGAGCACCACCTCTGCGGAGATCTCACGGTTGGCAGCCTCTGGGATGACGAGACTGTGAGGACTCTCGATGACGTCGTCGGTGACGATGAGCCCACGGCGTACGGGCAGACAGTGCATGAAGTAACCGTCGTTGGTCCAGCTCATGTGCTCGGTGTCGATGGTCCAACTGGCGTCTTTTGACAGTATCTTGCCGTAATCGTCTTTGTTCTTTACGCCCGGGCAGCTCCAGTTCTTGGCATATACAAAGTCCGCACCGTCCAAGGCTTTGCGCTGATCGTACTCTATCTGTGCGTCACCGACGAACTTTGGATCGAGCTCATAACCTTCGGGCTGGGTGACAACAAAGTCTACGTCAGCAGCATTCATCCATTGTGTAAATGAGTTAGGAACTGCCTGGGGCAGAGCGCGGCAGTGCGGTGCCCATGTGAGTACGACCTTCGGACGCTTGTGTGCAGGCTTTGTGGCAGGGTTGGCGTTGAGCTCTGTCCACTTCTCATGGATGGTGATCAGGTCGGCAAAGGCTTGAAGCGGATGCACGGTGGCGGTTTCCATGGCTACTACAGGGCGACCGGAGTATTTCACGAACTGGCCGACAATGGTCTCGGCGTAGTCGTAGTCGCGGTCACTGAGTCCGGCGAAGGAGCGCACAGCGATGATGTCGCAGTAGCAGCCCATCACCGGGATGGCCTCCAAGAGGTGCTCGCTCTTGTCGCCGTCCATGATGACACCGCGCTCCGTCTCAAGTTTCCACGCACCGGCATTGACATCGAGTACGATGACATTCATGCCGAGGTTCATTGCAGCCTTCTGTGTGGAGAGGCGCGTGCGCAAGGAGTTATTGAAGAAAATCATCAGCAGGGTTTTGTTCTTGCCCAACTGCTGATAGGCGAAGCGGTTGGCTTTCACCTCTTCGGCCTCTTTCAGAGCGGCCTGCAAGGGGCCGAGGTCTTGTACGTTGAAGAATGTTTTCATAAATAAAAAATTATGGGCAACGGCGCAGCCGCTGCACACGTTATATCTATCGCAGCGGCGCAGCCGCTGCTTACAGAACGACATGCGTGATGTATTATATAAAGGAGAGGAGAACGGGGGACAGGATGGCCGGGCCAGTGTTAGCCGTTAGGGCCGCACTTGTCCGTTGCCATTGATAAGCCACTTGTAGGTGGTCATCTCCTCCAATGCCATAGGTCCGCGGGCCCCCAGCTTCTGCGTGCTGATGCCAATCTCGGCACCAAGGCCAAACTGCGCACCGTCGGTGAAACTCGTGGGTGCATTGACATAGACGCAGGCGGCATCAACGGCTTGCTGGAAATGCAGGGCGGCAGCCTGGTCGTCGGTGACGATGCTCTCGCTGTGCCCACTACCGTAAGTGTCGATATGCTCAAGCGCCTCGTCGATGGAGTCGACAGTCTTGATGCCCATCTGCATACTCAGCCACTCGGTTTTCCACTCGTCATCATTGGTAATAGGAACAAGGAGGTCGGCGGGATAGTGTCCTTGCAGTGCTGCGTAGGCACGCGGATCGGCATGGAGCTTCACCTGCTTATCGGCCAAAGGCTTGACCAGCTCCGGCAGATCGCTCAGCCGTGAAGCATGGATGATCAGACAGTCAAGGGCATTGCATACCGAGCAGCGGCGCGTTTTGGCATTGTCAATGATGCGTTGTCCCATGGCCACGTCGCCCCGCTTGTCGAAATAGCAGTGCACGACGCCAGCCCCCGTCTCGATGACCGGAACCTTTGCCGTGTCGCGTACAAAGCTGATGAGGCGCTTGCCGCCACGTGGAATGCAAAGGTCGACATAGCCTACAGCCTGGAGCAATGCCGCCGTCGCCTCATGTGTGGCAGGGAGAAGCGCAACGATGTCGGGATTGACATGCACCGACTTTAGCACACGGTGGATGAGATCGACACCGGTCTGGCATGAGCGGATGGCGTCCTTGCCGCACTTCAGGATGCTGGCATTGCCACTCTTCAGACAGAGTGCAAAGACGTCGAAGGTGACGTTAGGCCTTGCCTCATAGACCACGCCGATGACGCCAAAGGGTACACTCACGCGGCGGAGATCCAGGCCATTGGGCAGCGTCTTGTGCTTGAGCACTTTGCCCAAGGGCGAGGGCAACGTGGCCACATGGCGCATGTTGTCGGCAATCTCCTTCAGCCGGGCTGGCGTCAACTGCAACCGGTCATACATAGGATTGCTCTTGTTCATCAGCGCCAAATCCTCACGGTTGGCCGCCAGCAAAGTCTCTGTTTCCTTCTCGATGGCATCGGCTACGAGGCACAGTAGCCGGTTGCGCAAGGCATCATCCATGTTGGCAAGAGACTTACTGGCCCGCTTGACCCGGCGGAATATATCTTCTAACATAGTGTTTTACTCCTTATTATATATAGGTGTTTTCAATCTCCACATATATGTGGCTTCACTCCATGTACATATAATCGTAGTGTACAAGAGGCCGGACCTCGTGCTTACCGATATTGGCACGGGCCTCATCAGCGTTGTAGGCACTGCGTCCCACGGCGACAAGATTCTTCTGTTCATCGACGATGCTCACGATGTCGCCTTCCTCAAAATCACCCTCAATCTTCGTCACGCCGACGAGCAACAGGCTCACGGCCTGCTTGCCGCGCAGTGCTTCAGCAGCCTTGGCGTTGACGTAGACGACACCTTTGGCAAAGCTCTCGCTGTGTGCAATCCACTTTTTCACGGTAGACGTGGGATTGGGGTTGGGCCGGAATTCCGTGTGCATGGTCTGCTGCGGATGCTGTGCCAGTTCAACGAGGATGTTGTCGGTCTTTCCATTGGCGATAATCACCTTGATGCCCTCATCGGCTACCTTGCCGGCGATATGTGCCTTCGTGACCATACCTCCACGACCGAAGCCACTTTTCTGGTTGATGATGTACTCGCCTAAATCGCGGTCGTAGTTGACCATCGGGATGACACGCGTGCCGGGTTCCTTCGGGTCTCCGTTGTAGATGCCGTCGACATTGCTGAGAATGACGAGCGTGTCGCAGTCCATCATGGAGGCGATGAGCCCCGAGAGCTCGTCGTTGTCGGTGAACATCAGCTCGGTGACGCTCACCGTGTCGTTCTCATTGACAATGGGGATGACGCCGTTTTCAAGCATCACCTGCATACAAGCCCGCTGGTTGAGATACTGCCCACGTGTGGAGAAGCTCTCCTTCATCGTGAGCACCTGGCCCACATGGCAACCGTATTCACGGAAGAGATCGTAGTAGAGTCCCACGAGTTTCACTTGGCCGAGAGCAGAGAAGAGCTGTCGCTGCTCCACGCTGTCGAGCCGGTGCTCCACATCGATCTCGTTGCGGCCGCACGCCATGGCACCCGACGACACGAGGATGACCTCGTAGTCGTGGTGCCTTAGCCATACGATCTGGTCGACGATGGCCGACATCCTCGTCACGTCGAGTTTGCCGTCATCACGTGTGAGCACGTTGCTGCCCACTTTCACAACTATTCTTTTCATTGGTCGTTATTTCAAACTGCCTTTGAAGCCTTCAATCACAGCGTTGGTGAATCCGTTGGCCTCCAGCGTGTTCAGCCCTTTGATGGTCATACCTCCGGGCGTGGTCACCTTGTCGATCTCAGCTTCGGGATGACTGCCGTCGGCAAGCAGCGAGCCAGCGCCTTTGATGGTCTGAAGCACGATGTCCTTGGCATCATCGGCCTTGAAGCCCAGTTCCACGCCGGCCTCGGAAGCTGCCCGGATGAAACGCAGTACGTAGGCAATGCCGCATCCTGCCATTGCCGTTCCAGCTCCCAAGAGATCCTCGTCGACGACCATGGTCTTGCCCAAAGCGTTGAAGATGTCGATTACACGTTTCGGGTTTGCTGCCGCCTTGTCGTTTGGTGAGAGAAAAGTCATCGACTGTCGGTGGGCGATGCCAATATTAGGGATTGCCTGCCAGATGGGCGGCACGTCTCCACCGCTGATGAGCCATGTCTCCAGCTGATCGAGCTTGATGCTGGCAGCCATATTCACGATGGTCTGCTCGCTATATTCGAGTTCCTCTTTGATCTCGTCGATGACGCCTTTCACCACCTTAGGCTTCACGGCGAGTACGACGATGTCAGCCAAGGCGGCCGCCATTTTATTGTCGGTGGTCACGCTGGTGCCCTGCTCGGCAAACGGTTTGAGTTTGCCTTCATGAGGATTGGACACGGTGATGTCATCGGGCTTGAACAAGTCGGTCTTCAATAAGCCGGTGACAAAGGCTCCGCCCATCTCACCGGCTCCAATTACTGCGATTCTCATAATATGAATGGTATACCTTATTATATATAGTACTATCTAACAGATTTCCTACATGCCGGCGAAGACGCGCTTGAGACGATAGATGAAGTCGTCGGCATCGGCCTTGGTCAGGCAAAGCGGCGGAAGGATGCGCAGTACGTCGGTGCCGGCAGCACCCGTGAAGACGTGTTGCTCGTAGATGAGCTTGCTGCGGACCTCTTTCTGCGGTACGTCGAGCACGAGTCCAATCATCAGTCCGCGCCCACGCACTTCCTTGATATGCGGCTCGGTCTTTTGCAGTTGCTTCAGCTCGTCGATGAAATATTCGCCCACCTCATGGGCATTGTCCACGAGATGTTCCTGCTCGAAGACGTCGAGCACGGCCAATGCGGCCGTACAAGCCAGGTGGTTGCCGCCAAACGTAGTGCCTAACTGTCCGTAGACGGGCTGGAACTCCGGCGAGATGAGCACGGCGGCCATGGGGAAACCATTGCCGATGCCCTTGGCGACGGTGATGAGGTCGGGACGTATGCCGAGCCATTGATGGGCAAAGAACTTTCCCGACCGTCCGTAGCCACACTGTATCTCGTCGCAGATGAGCACAGCGCCATATTTCTTGCAGGCCTTGGCGAGCCCTTGGGCAAACTCCTTGGTAGCGACATTGCAGCCGCCCACT
Organism: Hallella absiana; assembly: GCF_025457485.1. Classification (NCBI taxonomy): domain Bacteria; kingdom Pseudomonadati; phylum Bacteroidota; class Bacteroidia; order Bacteroidales; family Prevotellaceae; genus Hallella; species Hallella absiana. Next base: position 54,824 of record NZ_JAMXSP010000004.1, on the reverse strand, counting down.
CCTTGGATGCACTCCAGTATGCAGGCGCATACATCGCCCTTGGCAAGCTCACGCTCCCACGCCTCCAAATCGTTGTAGGGCAGGAAGGTCACATGACCATTGTCGTTGATAGGCGCTACTATCTTCGGATTACCCGTCACCTCCACGGCCAGTGAGGTACGTCCATGGAAAGCCTTCTCGGCAGAGAGCACACGTGTGCGGCCATTGTGGAAGCTGGCAAGTTTCAGCGCATTCTCGTTGGCCTCAGCTCCACTGTTGATCAGGAAGAGCTGATAGTCGTCGTAGCCGCAGATCTTGCCCAGCCGCTCGGCAAGCTGTCGCTGTAGCAGGTTGATGACACTGTTGGAGTAGAATCCAAGCTGGTTGAGTTGCTTGGTGAGCATGTCGACATAGTGGGGATGGCAGTGACCGATGCTGATGACAGCGTGTCCGCCGTAGAGGTCGAGATACTCCTGCCCTTTGTCGTCCCACACATGGACGCCCTTTCCCTTGACAATGTTGATATCGTATAACGGATAAACGTCGAATAGTTTCATACTTTTGTTTTTATTTAGTTAGAATGCCGACGGCTTAAGTTTCAGTCCTGTGGTCTCGTCGAGTCCAAACATCAGGTTCATGTTCTCCACAGCCTGACCGACGGCTCCCTTGAGCAGGTTGTCGATGCAGGAGGTGACGAGGAGTTTGCCGTCTATGACGTCGCAGTGGACGAGAGCCTTGTTGGTGTTGACCACCTGCTTCAGGTCGAGCGGCTTGTCGACATAGTGTGTAAAGGGCTCACCCTCGTAGAAATCCTTATATCCCTGAACGACCGTCTCAGCGTCCTTATCGGTGCGGATGACCTCAGTGGCAAAGATGCCGCGGGCGAAGTCACCCCGGTAGGGGATGAAGTCGATGTCGGCTTCGAGATGTCCCTGCACCTGGGTGACGCTTTGGCGTATCTCTGGGATATGCTGGTGAGTGAAAGCCTTGTAGATGCTCAGGTTGTTGTTGCGCCATGAGAAATGGGTGGTAGCACCGGGCTTTACGCCGGCTCCCGTACTGCCCGTGATGGCGTTGACGCTGACAGCGGAAGTGATGAGCCCCATCTTTGCGGCAGGCAGCAAGCCGAGCTGGATGCACGTGGCAAAGCAACCGGGATTGGCTACATGGCGTGCAGCGCGGATGCGCTCGCGGTTGATCTCGGGCAGACCATAGACAAAATCGTGCACAGCCGGTGTGGGCTTTGTGGCAGCGACCTCGTCAGCGGGCTGTCCGGCGGATGGCGCAAGGCGGAAGTCCTGCGCCAGATCGATGATCTTCACCTTTGCAGGCACGTCGTGCTCTGCCAGGAAACGCTCGCTCTTGCCGTGGCCGAAGCAGAAGAAGAGCACGTCGACATCGTCGAAGGGCATCTCGCTGGTGAAGCGCAGGTCGGTATCGCCGTAGAGTCCCTCGTGCACGTCGGTGATGAGGTTTCCGGCGTTGCTCTCACTGTTGACGAAGACGAGCTTTGCCTCGGGATGGTTGATGAGCAGGCGGATGAGTTCTCCTGCCGTATAGCCGGCACCGCCAAGTATTCCTATTCTTATCATGATCTTTCCTCTCTTTTTATTCTCTTTCTCCCGGATGCATGCCATAGTAGGCGCGCAGCGGTGTAGAGAGCACTTTGATGAAGCCTTTGGCATCGTCGGCTGTCCAGCCGTGCTGCATCTCACCATACTCACCGAGTTTCGACTTTGTGAGGTCGTCAGGCGAGTCTACGCCTACAGTTTCAAAGCTGTAAGGACGCAGTTTGAGGATAGCCGTACCGTTGACGTGACGCTGGCTGCTGGTGAGGAAAGCCTCCATGTCGGGCATGACGGGTTCGAGATACTGGCTTTCGTGCAGGAACATGCCGTACCAGTTGCCAATCTGGTCTTTCCAGTACTGCTGCCATTTCGAGAGCGTAGACTTTTCGAGCAGGCGGTGTGCCTCGATGATCAGCTTCGGAGCGGCAGCCTCAAAGCCGACGCGTCCCTTGATGCCGATGATCGTATCGCCGACATTGCAGTCGCGGCCGATAGCATAGCTGGCACCGATGGCCTCGATCGCCTGAATAGCCTCCACCTTGTCGGCATACTCTTTGCCATTGACAGCGGCGATCTCGCCCTCCTTGAACGTGATGCGCAGTTCGGCTTCCGGTTCTTTGGCGGTGACATGCTTGAGATAAGCCTCCTCGGGCAGTCCTTGTGTAGGGTCGAGGAGCTCGCCACCGCAGATACTCGTGCCCCAGATGCCAACATTATAGGAATACTTCAGCTTGGTGAAGTCAGCAAAGAAGCCGTGCTCGTTGAGGTAGTCTACTTCCTCTTTACGCGAGAGGGCGTGGTCACGGGTGAGCGTGATGATCTTCACACCGGGTGCCATGACAAGGAAAGTCATGTCGAAACGTATCTGGTCGTTGCCGGCACCAGTAGAACCGTGCGCAATGGCGTCAGCACCGATCTCCTTGGCGTATCGTGCGATGGCGATGGCCTGGAAGATACGCTCAGAGCTGACCGAGATAGGATAGCAGTTGTTGCGCAGCACGTTGCCGAAGATCATATATTTCAAGCTCTTCTCATAGTACTCATGCGTCACGTCGAGTGTGACGTATTTCTTAGCACCGAGCTTGTAAGCGTTCTCCTCGTTTTTCTTCAGCTGCTCAGCACTGAATCCACCTGTGTTGGCGCATGCAGCGTATACGTCCCATCCCTCTTGGGTGAGTTTCATGACTGTGTATGATGTGTCCAGTCCGCCGGAAAATGCGACGACGACAGACTTGGCGCCCTTCTTCTGTTCCATATCTTTTTCTCCTTATTTAATTATCAAACATTGTTATTTCCGTCTATTTGGCGAATGCGCTCGCGCACAGATTCTGGTATACGTGCAGGCAGTTGCTCTTCCGGATCGAAGAGCATGGCGGTGCAGATGCAGTAGCGGCGGTTGGTGCGGTGTAGGATGTCGCTGTTGATGCATCCCTCACATCCTCGCCAGAAGCTCTCGTCATCGGTGAGGTCGTTGAAAGTCACCGGAAGGTATCCCAGCTGCGTGTTCATCTTCATCACCGCAGAGCCGCTGGTCAGCGAGAAGATCTTGGCATGGGGCCATCGGACGCGTGCGAGGGTGAAGGTGAGGTTCTTGATGCGCTTGGCGACTCCCATTCCTCGGAAGTCGGGATGAACAATCAGTCCCGAGGTGGTGACATAGTGCTTGTTGCCCCAGGTCTCGATGTAACTGAATCCGGCGAATTTCTCGCCTTGCAAAGCGATGACCGCCTTTGCCTCTTTCATCTTCGTAGCCACGTACTCCGGCGAGCGCTTGGCGATGCCGGTGCCGCGGACCTTTGCTGCGTCGGCGATGGTTTTCAGTATGGTGTCGACATATTTGATATGACTTTCGTCGGCCACCATCACTTTGATTTCTTCCATGGTGTTGTTATCTATAATCTTGTCTTGTCCGAATGTTTATTCCAGCATGATGTCGTTGAGGCATTCTGAAATGGCTTTTCTGTCCGTACCCTCTTTGAGGACGATGATGATGGTGTCGTCACCGGCGATGGTGCCCAGTATCTCAGGGATGTCGCTGTTGTCGATGTTATATGCAATGGAGCTGGCATATCCCGGTCGGGTGCGGATGACACCAATGTTGCGTGAGAAGCGTATCGATTGAAAGCCGGAGGCTCCCATCATTTCTCTGGCAGGCAGCGGTTTGTGCACGCGCTTGTACATCGTTTCGTTGGGCAGCACATAGACGTAATGTCCGTTCATGCTGGCAGCCTTGGCGACTTTCAGCTGCTTGAGGTCACGGCTCAGTGTGGCTTGGGTGAGCAGAAAGCCTTCTTCCTTTAGTTCATCCAGCAATTCTTCCTGGCTGCCTATCTCCTTACTGGAGATGATCAGCTTGATAGCTTCGAGCCGTCGGTCTTTTGTCTTCATATATTGGATATTTATTCTTTTATGGTTGCAAAAATACGCAAAATAATCGTATAGACCAAATAATATCTTACTTTTCTATTAAAAACAATGATATTTTGATGTAGAAGATGTATACGTTTACTTATATTTATCCATTATTATCATTTCACCAAGTGTTTGGGAGCATGGCAGTGTGCAGGCTTCTTGATAGTACAGAGTTGAGATGTCTATTAAGATTTTAGCGCTAAAGCTTGCTTTTCTTTGGCAGATTGGAAACTTTTTATTAAATTCGCAACATCAACTATACACATTATATAATATAATCGTTTGGAAGATGAAACAAGAAGAAAAGACAAAGATAGAGGAGCGCATCGTGGATGTGCTGAAAACAGTGTACGATCCTGAGATTCCGGTAGACATTTGGAACCTTGGCATGATTTATAAGATAGACGTGAAAGACGACGGCACTGTCGACATGGACATGACTTTCACGGCTCCATCCTGCCCCGCCGCAGACTTCATTCTTGAGGACGTCCGCACAAAAGTAGAGAGCGTTGAGGGTGTGAAAGCCGCCAATGTCAACCTGGTCTTTGAGCCTGTCTGGGATCAGAGCATGATGAGCGAAGAAGCAAAGGTGGAGTTGGGACTGGACTAAGGCTATGCTGAAGGTTCAATGTTGAGTGTTGAATGAACACAATGTTGAATGTTGAGTGAAGAAGGAAATTGAATGTCTAACAAATTTTTGACAGCTATGAGAAAGAACATATACTTTTTGTCCGACGCGCACTTGGGGTCGCTGGCTATTCCTCACCGCCGTACCCAAGAGCGACGCTTGGTGCGTTTCCTTGACAGCATCAAGGACAAGGCGGCTGCCGTGTATCTGCTCGGCGACATGTTTGACTTTTGGAACGAGTATAAATATGTGGTGCCGAAGGGCTTTACGCGTTTCTTAGGCAAGATCTCGGAGTTGACCGACATGGGCGTGGAAGTGCATTTCTTCACCGGCAATCATGATATATGGACGTATGGCTATCTTGAAGAGGAGTGTGGCGTGATCCTTCACCGCAATCCGCTGACGACGGAAATCTACGGCAAGGAGTTCTATCTGGCGCATGGCGACGGCTTGGGTGACCCTGACAACAAGTTCAAACTCCTGCGCAAGATCTTCCACAACCGCGGTTGTCAGCGTCTGCTCAACTTCTTCCATCCCTGGTGGGGCATGCAGTTGGGTCTCAACTGGGCTAAGCACAGCCGTCTGAAACGCGCCGACGGAAAGGAGCCTCCCTATATGGGTGAGGACAAAGAGTATCTGGTGTTGTGGACAAAGGAATACATGAAGACGCATCCCGACATCGACTATTTCATCTATGGTCATCGCCATATAGAACTGGAGCTGACGCTCAACCGCAAGGCACGAATGCTGATTCTCGGCGATTGGATCTCGCAGTTCACCTATGCAGTCTTCGACGGCGAGCATCTGCTGCTTGAGGAATATGTCGAGGGGGAAAGCAGACCGTAATGAACGTTGTCTGACAGAGAAAAATGACAGCGTAAACGATACGTGAGACCGGAACAATCAAGCAGAGCGGTCGTCACGGATATGCAGAATTGTCGTCGCGGTTTAACCAATAGACAAAAGCAGCCGTCACGGAAAACGGGATGATCGTCATGCCCAAACAAAAAAGTAGGACGGCCGTCGTATACGATCTTTTTCGGGATTTCCCGGTTTCCAAATTGATAAATGATTGTAGGAGTGAACGAGATAGCTATTGTATAATATCAATATTTTTTATCTCTAACCTTCTCTGAGAATCGATTTTTAGGAAGCAATGCAATAATTGCTCTGAAAGAACGGTATTTTAAGCAAAAATAGTAAATGCTTATTAATCAGCGCGTTGTGAAGATACTATTTTGAAAACTTTTCCTTAACGCTTAAAAAACGGACTTTTACCATGTCATCTCGCCGAGATGACTGAGCAATCTCGCCGAGATGACCGCATCATCTCGCCGAGATGAGCGACTCATCTCGCCGAGATGATACGGTCAGGTTGGTTCTTCAACGCCTTTTTTCGTCGGTTTCTGTCAGTAGTCCCCATTTTTGCTTTCTATTTCGAAAGCTTCTATTGACAAGGCTTTTTACTTTTTGTAAGATATTATCCAAGTCAAGAGTGGACGCAACAGTTCAGCCTCTCTTGTCCAAAGACAGTATCAATATGTGCAAGGATACTGGGAGGATCATTCTGTTCCGGCATTTTGACGTTTTCAAAGGCCTTTCTTAGCGGTCGATGCGGCCGTTGCCTCCATGCATTGCTGCAAGGATCTCCTGCTCGCTCACTAAGTTCTGATCACCGGAAACAGTATTTTTCAGCGACGCGGCAGCTGTGGAGAACTCCAGACAGTGGCGGTCGTCGTCGGGCCAGCGGTGGCGTGCATGGATAAACGCGGCTACCCATGCGTCGCCCACGCCCATCTGGTCTACTATAGGCCGGATGTCGTAGATGCGCGAAGTGTAGATTTCACCGTTTGCCCACAGCACTCCGGCATTGACATGATGCTGGAACGAGAGTTGGTTGCGGTGTGCCATGAGCATGCGCTCAGCCCGCGGGAACATCTTGTGAAGCTGGTCGAAATAGCGACGGTAAGCGTCCAGGTCAAACTGATAGCTCTCATCCAAAGCAGTGAAAGGAATGGGATCGAGGCCGCTGGCTACGTACCACTCGTTCTGATCGCCAAAGATAAACGAGCTGTACTGCATGAGTTCGTCGAGGGCTTTGCGGGCGTTGGCACCCGGATATTTCCACAGGTTGGCGCGGTAGTTGATGTCGCAGGTGAGTTCTACGCCACTCTCAAAGGCTCGGCGCACGGCATCCATCGTGGTGTCGAGAGCAGCCTGACTCGTAGCGCAGGTGATTCCCGAACAATGAAACAATCCTACCTCCTTCAATATTGGTGCCCAGTCGATGTCGCCGAACGACAAGGTGTTGAAAGCAGAGTCATCGCGGTCATAGACCACTCTCGACGATCGCATGGCTGCAGAAGGCTCGAAATAGTAGGTGCCCAGACGTTTGCCACCCTTCACCGAATGGCGTACGTCGACACCGTATTCCCTGAGGTGCATGAGTGCCGCCTCGCCGATGGCATTGTCGGGTACACGGGTGACATACTCCACGTCGTCGCCGAGCATTGCCAGGCTCACTGCCACGTTGGCCTCAGAACCTCCATAGTTGGCATCGAAAGAGTTACCCTGTGTCAGCCTCATGGCACCATGCTTGGACAGGCGCAACATGATTTCTCCGAATGTAACAATCTTCATATCCTTTACTCTCCTTATTATTACTTGGCAGAAAACTTGCTTGATAATATAAAACTAAAAAAGGCGGACAGCCCGTCGTGAGCGTCCGCCTTTGAGTTGGTTGCGATATTACTTCTTCTGTGCCTCTACGAGGTCACGGGTGTCGCGGGCAATGACAATCTCCTCGTCGGTAGGAATCATCACCACCTTCACCTTGGAATCGTCGGCAGAGAGGATCTGCTCCTTTGAGCGTACGTGGTTGCGCTCCTTGTCCATCTTCACGCCGAGGTATTCCAGACCGGAGCAGGCATCCCAGCGCACGCCTTCCTGGTTCTCGCCCACGCCGGCAGTCCACACGATAATGTCGACACCGTTCATGGCAGCAGCGTATGCACCGATGTATTTCTTGATGCGGTAGTTGTACATCTGCAGTGCGAGATGAGCGCGCTCGTTGCCTTCGTTGTCGGCATTCTCGATCTCACGCATATCGCTGGAGATGCCCGTGATGCCGAGCACACCGCTCTGCTTGTTGAGGAAGTCGGCCATCTCCTGTGGTCCCATGCCGGTCTTCTGCATCAGATAGGTGACAGCAGACGGGTCGATGTCGCCAGAGCGGCTGCCCATCATCAGTCCGGCCAAAGGAGTCAGACCCATGGAGGTGTCGATGACCTTGCCATACTTCACGGCAGCCACGCTGGCGCCATTGCCGATGTGGCAGGTGATGATCTTCTGTGTCTTGATGTCCACGCCGAGGAACTCGCACACGCGCTGAGAGACATAGCGGTGAGAGGTGCCGTGGAAACCATAGCGGCGTACGTGCCACTTGGTATAGAACTCGTAGGGCACAGCGTAGAGATAAGCATACGGCGGCATGGTGCTGTGGAATGCATTGTCGAACACGGTCACCTGCGGTGTACCGGGCATGAGGGCATCAACAGCGCGGAGGCCTGCCAAGTGGCCCTTGTTGTGCACCGGCGCAAGGTCGATGAGGCTCTCAATGCCTTTCTCCACCTCGGGAGTGACGATACAACTCTTCTCAAAGAGGTCGCCGCCCTGCACGATACGGTGTCCCACAGCGTCGATCTCGTCGAGGCTCTTCAGGCAGCCGTACTTGGGATCCACGAGGAGGTCAAGCACGAATTTCACACCTTCTTTGTGCGACGGCATGTCGTGCATGATCTTTTCCTTTGAGCCGTCTTTCAGCGTCACTTTGACAAAAGCCTCGTCGAGACCGATGCGCTCTGCGCCACCCTGTGCGAGAACGCTCTCGTCGGTCATGTCGTATAATTTGTACTTAATGGAACTGCTACCGCAGTTCAGAACCAAAATCTTCATCTTAATGTTGAGTGTTGAATGGTGAGTAATATCAATGTTGAATGTTGGAAGCATTCATCATTTCTTGGCATCCATTGCCTGGCATGACGTGATGGCGACCATGTAGTAGATGTCATCGACAGAGCATCCGCGGCTCAGGTCGTTGACCGGACGGGCAATACCCTGTAGGATAGGACCGATGGCGATGGCGCCACCAAGACGCTGAACGAGCTTGTAGCCGATGTTGCCCACTTCGAGGTTAGGCACTACGAGCACATTGGCATGTCCGGCGATAGGAGAGCCCGGTGCCTTGAACTCGCCCACAGAGGGAACGAGTGCGGCGTCGGCCTGCAACTCGCCGTCGACTTTCAACTCTGGATATTTCTCGTGAGCGATCTTTGTGGCGTCGACGACCTTGTCGATGATATAGACGCTCTTGCCTGTAGTCTTGTCCTTGGCATCCTTGGCAGAGCCTTTGGTGGAGAAGCTCAGCATGGCCACACGCGGATCCTTGATGCCTGCCACGCTCTTTGCGGTATCGGCGGTGCAGTAAGCAATCTGAGCCAGCTGGTCAGCGGTAGGATTAGGAGTGACAGCTACGTCGCCCATAACCACGATGCCGTCCTCGCCATATTGCTTCTGGTCGGTGATGAGCAGCATAGCACCGCTGACGCAAGTGACGCCCGGAGCGCATTTGATGATCTGCAGAGCCGGACGCAGCGTGTCGCCCGTAGTGCTCAGTGCGCCGGAGATCTGTCCGTCGGCGTCACCGGTCTTGATGATCATGCAGCCAAGATAGAGGTTGTTCTTCGTTACCAGCTCGCGGGCCTGCTCGACGGTCATGCCCTTTTTCTTGCGAAGCTCAGCCAGCAGGGTAGCATACTCTTCGGTCTTCTCGCAGTGCAGCGGGTCGACGATGGTAGCCTTGTCGATGTTGGTGAGGCCCCACTCTTTGGCTTCCTTACGGATGTTTTCGGGATTGCCGATCAAGATCAGGTCGGCCAGGTCGTCGGCCAGTACGCGGTCGGCAGCCTTCAGAGTGCGCTCCTCTTCAGCTTCGGGGAGCACGATGCGCTGCTTGTTAGCTTTAGCACGCGCAACAATTTGCTCTAATAAACTCATAGTGTCGGTAATATATTAGTTTTGGTATGTCGATGTTACAAAGTTACGGAATCTTTGCGAGGTGACCAAACAGACGGCAACAAATCAATAAATAAAAAAGCCTTTGTTAACCTATCATCTCTCTGGCGAGTATGCTCTCGAGCTCCTCAGCGGAGAGACGCAGGCGGAACTGCCCTTTGATGGCCACGCTGATGCGTCCGGTCTCTTCTGAGACTACCACTGCGATGGCGTCGGAGTCCTGCGAGATGCCCATGGCGGCACGGTGGCGAAGGCCCAGCTCCTTCGGGATGTCCATGTTGTGGCTCACGGGCAGAATGCAGCCAGCGGCTTTGATACGCTTCTTCGACACAATCATGGCACCGTCGTGGAGCGGAGAGTTCTTGAAGAAGATGTTCTCTATCAACAACTTATTGACGCGCGCGTCGATCTGCTCGCCGGTTTGCACGATGTCGTCGAGCGGTGTGGCCCGCTCGATGACAATGAGGGCACCGACTTTTTTCTTTGCCATGTCCATGCAAGCCCATACGATCGGCATGATGGTCTCCTTGTCTTCGTCCTGCCCGTTGTCCTTGCGTTGAGAGAAGAAACGCATGACGCTCTTCACGCGCTGATGGGCCCCCAACTGATAGAGAAACTTTCGTATCTCTTCCTTGAACAGTACGATCAGACCGATGACTCCCACGCTGGCCAACTGGCTGAGGATGCTGCCCAAAAGCTTCATCTCCAACACTTGGGAGACAAAGAGCCAGATGAGTACAAACACGATGATGCCATAGAACACGTTCAGCGAACGGCTCTCCTTCATCAGCCGGTAGATGTAGTAAAGCATCAGGGCGACCAGAAAGATGTCTATGACATCCTTGATTCCAAACTCAAAAAACATAAGTAATGTATAATGTATAGTGTAGAAATGATTAATGTATAGTATAGTGTAGAAATGATTAATGTATAATGTATAGTGTAGAAATGATTAATGTATAATGTATAGTGTAGAAATAATAATGTATAAATCAGTGCTCCGGGTGGAGGTCATTCAACATTCATCATTCAACACTCAACATTGAGACCATTCGACACTCAACATTGAGACCATTCGACACTCAACATTGAGACCATTCGACACTCAACATTTCATCGTATATCTTCACGCACTCTACGGCTTCCTTCACATCATGAACGCGCAGGATGGAAGAGCCCTTCATCAACGCAATGGCGTGGATGGCTGTGGTGCCGTTGAGAGATGTCGTCGGGTCGCCACCGACGAGCTTAAAGATCATAGACTTGCGCGACACTCCCGTGAGTACAGGCAGGTCGAGCGCCAAGAGCTTGTCGGCATCGCGCAAGACAGCATAGTTCTGCTCCAAAGTCTTGCCGAAGCCATAGCCCGGGTCGAGGATGATGTCACGTGCACCTAAATCGCGCAGTTGCTGCACCTCACGGCTGAAAGCCTGCATCATGCTCGTGATATCGGGCTTTACAGACATGAGGATGTACGGGACGCGCAGTTGTCCCACCACCTCAAACATGCTGCCAGTCTCGTGTATCGGCGTGTTGACGATACCGGTAAGACCACCTTCCGACACGTCGTTGATGATGTCGGCCCCCCAGTCCTCAATGCACTGGCGGGCTACAAGCGGGCGGTAGGTATCCACCGACACGGGAGCGTCGGGCTGCTCACGGCGCACAATGCCCAGCGCCCACTTCAGTCTGCGGGCTTCCTCTTCCTCGCTCACCTCCTGTGCACCGGGTCGTGTAGAGAAAGCTCCTACGTCGATGATGGTTCCTCCCTGTGCGATGATCTCGTTGGCGCGGTCAGCGATCTCGCGCTCAGTCTGTTTGCGGCTTCCACAATAGGAGGAGTCGGGGGTGACATTGAGGATACCCATCACCTGAGGATGGGTCAGCGAGAGCAGCCGCCCCCGCACGTTAATAGTATAGTTCATGAATGTAATTACTTCTAAATCGTGTACACTATTTGCAAATGTACCTATTTCTCCGCTATCATGCAAATAATTGTGTTGTTTTTTCGGTCTGATCCCATGAGATTTAAAATTGTTTTCGTATATTTGCAGCAAAGAAAGGAATTGTAATGACAACGCTACAACTCAATGCAGAAATCCATAGTAATCTCAACTATCTCGCAGATAGTGAGGATTACCTCCGGAAGGCTTTGGAATACTTGAAAAAGCTTTCTTGGCAGAAGAGACATGGAGCTAAGGCCATGACGACTAAGAAAATCCATGTTGACGACGGTCCATTGCCTACAGACAAGTTTATGGATCTCTTTTCACAGACTATGCCCGGTGACGACGAGAAAATGAAGGAACATTATTTGAGTCAGAAATACGAAGAATATCTATGAGAGTCTTTCTTGACACAAATATAGTCATGGAGTTCCTTACACAGAGGACGCATTATGTTGCAGTTAGAAAGATCATGCGAGCCGCCCAATTGGGCTTGCTCGAAGCTTGTATCTCTACAATTTCTCTGTCAACAATAGCATATCTTCTTGGACTCAGATTGAAGCAGAATAACATCCACGAGCCAGAGAAGAGAAACATGATTAGACGCTTACTCATTGAATTAGAGACATATATTCAGATTGTAGACATATCACACGATCAGACGGCTATAGCATTGAAAGATGAGAATTTCAAAGATATAGAAGATAGTTTTCAGTATTATTGTGCTTTGGAGAACGATTGTGACTACATCGTTACCATTAACTTGAAAGATTTTCCCGCTTGTGACACAATTATTATCTGTTCCCCAGAAGATTTTGCAAAAGCTCAAATAGAAGAGTAACATAAAGGTGCTTATAAGAAAATAGAGACTACGAATCAACACATTTCCCACGACTATGAACGCAAAAGAATTATATCAGCTCTACCTGCAGCATCCGCAGGTGACCACCGACAGCCGCGACTGCCCTCAGGGAAGTATCTTCATCGCGCTGAAAGGTGCGTCGTTCGATGGAAACAAATTCGCCAAGAGCGCACTCGAGAAAGGATGCAGTTATGCCGTTGTTGATGAGAAGGAATACGCCGAGGAGGGCGACGAACGCTTCATCCTTGTCGACGACTGCCTCACCGCCTATAAGGAGCTGGCACGGGAGCACCGTCGGCAGTTCTCTATTCCTGTCATCGGTATCACCGGCACCAATGGAAAGACCACAACCAAAGAGCTCGTCTCGGCCGTGCTCGCTGAGAAATACCGCGTGATGCACACCGAGGCCAACTACAACAACGACGTGGGCGTGCCCAAGACGCTGTTGAGACTTACCGCTGAAGACGAGATCGCAGTGGTGGAAATGGGAGCCTCGCATCCAGGAGATATCAAAAAACTGGTCGAATATGTTGAGCCGACATGCGGACTGATCACCAACGTGGGCCGCGCTCACTTGCAGGGCTTCGGCTCGTTTGAGGGCGTGATGAAAACCAAGGGCGAGCTCTATGACTTCCTCAAAGCCCACGATGGACTTGTCTTCCTCAATACCAGTAACGAGCATCTTGTCGACATGGCGCAGCAACGTGAGTTGGAGCGCATCGTCAGCTACGGCACCGACGGCGACGCACAGGTGCAGGGCGAAGTAGGCGTGTGCGAGCCATTCCTCTCCTTCAGCTGGCATGTCGACGGGCAGCCCAATGTCTATGAGGTACACACGCATCTTGTCGGTACTTACAATATGGACAATATGCTGGCCGCCATTGCCGTAGGATTGCACTTTGGCGTGGCTCCGCAGCAGATCTGCCACGCTCTCGAAAGCTATCAACCCAGCAACAATCGCTCGCAATTGGAGCAGACTGCTCACAACTGGCTCATCGTCGACGCCTACAATGCCAACCCTACAAGTATGGCCGCTGCCCTCGACAACTTCCAGCGCATCACGGTCAAGCAACCCAAGATGGTGATCCTCGGCGACATGCGTGAGCTCGGAAGCGTGAGCCGGGAAGAACACCAAAAGGTCGTGGACATGCTTCGGAAAGACGACTTTGCGAAGGTTTGGCTCGTTGGTGAGGAATTTGGTAAGACCGACTGCGACTTCCGCAAGTTCCGGGATGTCGAAGAGGTTAAGACCGCCATTGCCAAGGAACAGCCGCAGGGCTACTACATTCTTGTCAAGGGCAGCAACGGCATCAAACTTTTCCAACTGCCCGAACTGTTGTAGATCCTAAGCACTGAGCACCACACTATTTTTTCAAGTCTGGGAAAGTACCATCTTGCTTCTCCCAGGCTTTTTTTATGGCCGCAAAGTTTAATAAATACGAAAAGTCATAAGAATTGGCCTATTTGGAACATTTTTATAGACAAATACGACATTTCTACAGAATTATGTTGTAACTTTGTGGCAAACAATCTAAACATGCGATATTCCTATTCTACTCCCAACATACATAGTCTTGTTTTGAGGTGGCCATATCTGTTGATGGTCATTGTGGCAATTGCCTTCCTGTCTGGAGCTTTGCTCTATACTCTCTTTAGTGAATACCCTGTTTTGTTGGCTACGCTTCAAACGGGGGACGCGCGGGCTATGATGTTGCTCAACTTTAATGGGGGAGCCGTTGCCGACCGTTTCTTCTATGGCTACAGCCATCTACAAACTTGGTTGCCGTTGTCTGCCGTACTGGTGGGCTACACGTTAGTGTGGCATCAGGGGGCATGGCGCGAACGTCTCCTGCTGTTACTGGTTATCGCAGCTATGATAGCATTTACAGACCAACTCTCCTCAAGCATCATCAAACCGCTTGTGGCGCGTCCCCGTCCTTCACACAATCTGACCCTGGCGCCAATGCTTCATTATGTCAACGGCTACCATGGCGGACGTTATGGCTTTGTTTCCGGGCATGCGACCAACATCTGTTGTCTGGTCACCTTTTTAAGTTACATCTATCGCAACAAGCTCATGCGTGTCGTGCTTGCTCTGTTTACCATTATCATCTGCTATTCACGTATCTATCTCGGCGTGCATTACCTGGGTGACGTTCTTTGCGGTGCGGCTATCGGCATTTTGGTGGCTCGCATCGTCATCACTTCCTGTCCGTCACGTTTGCTGCAACGCTACGACCGTATGCCGTGGGGCGTTGCCGCGGTGTGGTTCATCACTACACTTCTCTTACTCGTGGTTCCCTTAAGTTAGGCGATTGTTTTCAGAAGTGAAATATCAGCAACACCAATGGCGTATAAGATAATATAAAAAAATCCGGCCCCGTCAAACGACAAGAACCGGATTGAATGAAAGGAGGAAGTGGTGCCTCTTGGAGTTGAACCAAGGACACATGGATTTTCAGTCCATTGCTCTACCACCTGAGCTAAGGCACCCTCTACTTACGCATTTCCTTGTTATGGAGTGATATTTCTGAAATGCGAGTGCAAAGGTAGCACTTTTTTAGCAACCTCGCAAATTTTTCTTCATAAAATTATCTCTAATTCAAAAAAAAGTGCTACCTTTGCAACCGCAAAACAGAAAGAGGTGCTTCGTTGCTTCTTTAATGTGACTGCATCGGGATGTAGCGCAGTTGGTAGCGCACTACGTTCGGGACGTAGGGGTCGCCAGTTCGAGTCCGGTCATCCCGACCAACAAAAAGAGGAATGCTTTACGGAGCATTCCTCTTTTTGGTTGGTACTGCTTTGCTTGTGAAATGGGCGGTCGCATTGCTTTGAGATAGACACACGCACCTTATATATATGTTATGCGTGTCTTGCACATTATATATATAAGGTGTATGTAGCCTTTCTGTTTAGAACTGATTTTCGATAATGTCTGTGAGTACATCCTTCATGCTCAGTCCTGCGGCTTTCACTTGCTGTGGTATGAAACTTGTCGGCGTCATGCCCGGCGTGGTGTTGATCTCCAGCATATTGACTTTGTCATTGCCTTGGGCATCTTTGCTGATGATATAGTCGATGCGGATGATACCGTTGCAATGGAGGATATCGTAGATATGACTGGTCTCGTCGGCAACTTTCTTTGCTGTCTCTGGACTGAGTCGGGCAGGTGTGATCTCCTGAACCTGACCATTGTATTTAGCGTCGTAGTCAAAGAACTCGTTTTTCGTCACCACCTCAGTAGCCGGGAAGACGACAGTCTTGTCTTTGGTTTTATAGCAGCCGATGGAGATCTCTGTGCCCTTCATGAAGCCTTCTATCATCACTTCGTTGCTCTCCATGAAGGCGACACGCAGAGCGGGAGCCAGCTGGTCGGCATTCTTCACCTTCGAGACACCGAAGCTCGAACCGTCGGCAGCAGGCTTGACAAATACCGGCATGCCCAGACGCTTCTCAATGGCGGCAGCGTCATAGCTCTCGCCAAGGCGAAGCAGAATACTGTCGGCAACGTTGACGCCGAAGCCGCGAAGGTAGTTGTTGAGCACATATTTGTTGAATGTCATTGCCTCTACGAGCACACCGCTGGTAGAGTAGGGCAGGTGGATCAGATCAAAGTAGCCCTGCATGATGCCGTTCTCGCCCGGAGTGCCGTGGATGGTGATGTAAGCATAGTCGAAGACGACGGCTTTGCCTTCCTTGTTGATGAAGGAAAAGTCGTTGCGGTCGATCTTGGCGATGTCGCCGTCTTCGTAGTTGACATGCCAGTCCTGTCCTTTCACGTCGACGATGTAGACATTATAACGTTCCTTGTCAAAGAAGGAATAAAGACCTTGTGCTGAGCGCAATGATACGTCGTGCTCGGATGAATCGCCACCGCAGACGATGGCAATGTTTCTCTTTAAATCTTTCATATCATTTGTTTTTCGTTAATTCCTTATTTTGTCCTGTTATTATGTACTGAGCAATTCATCATCCAACACTGAGCAATTCATCATTCAGTACTGACCTGTTCTACATTGCTCTGTTCATCTTTCTTATTGATCATTCAGCGTTCTGTTCGTTCCTTTGATGAAGGTACGCCACTTGTCGATCAGTGCAGCGAAGTCTTCGGGCCATGGCGAGTCGAAGTCCATTTGCTGATGAGTGCGTGGATGTACGAAGCCGAGCGTCTTGGCATGCAGTGCCTGACGGGGACAGATCTTGAAGCAGTTGTTGATGAAAGCCTTGTAGGAAGCACTGCGCTGTCCGCGCAGTATCTCTGTTCCGCCGTATCTCTCGTCGCCAAAGAGCGGGTGCCCGATGTGTTTCATGTGGGCGCGGATCTGATGTGTGCGTCCCGTCTCGAGAATACATTCCACAAGGGTGGTATAGCCAAAACGCTCCAATACTTTGTAATGAGTAACGGCAGGCTTGCCAATGCCCGATTCCGGGTCGAAGACCTTCATGCGCAGTCGGTCTTTAGGATCGCGTCCGATGTTGCCTTCTATGCGTCCCTCGTCTTCCACGATGTGTCCCCAAACGAGTGCATTATAGGAGCGGTGAGTCGTCTTATGGAAGAATTGTTTGCCCAAAACCGTTTTAGCTTCCGGCGTCTTCGCCACGACGAGCAGGCCGCTTGTGTCCTTGTCGATGCGGTGCACCAGTCCCACTTCCGGGTTGTTAGCGTCGAAGGCAGGTACGTCGCGCATGTGCCATGCCACAGCATTGATCAGCGTACCCGTGAAGTTTCCGGCTCCTGGGTGCACCACCATGCCGGCCGGCTTGTTGACCACCATCAAGTCGTCATCTTCATAGACGATGTCGAGTGGAATGTTCTCCGCCACGATACTTGTGTCGTGTTTGGGATGGTCGAGCATAAGCGTGACGACATCTCCTGGTCGTACTTTGTAGTTGCTCTTGACAGCCTTGCCTGCTACGCAGATGCATCCGGCGTCGGCAGCAGTCTGAATACGGTTGCGGCTGGAGTGCTGCATGTGCTCGGCAAGGAACTTGTCGATGCGTACGGGTGCTTGTCCGGCGTCGACGATGATGCGCCAATGCTCATAGCGGTTGCCGTTGGAAGAATTCTGATCGTCACATCCGCTGTCTTCGGTCTGATCCAGTTCGTCGTCCAGCAAGTCTGAGAATATGTTGTCTTCTGCCATGTCTGTTGAAGTTTTGTTGAAGAGAAAGGTGCCAAGCGGACTTATTCGCCCGTATTGGTGTTTTCTTCCGTATTGTTGTTTTCGGGCTGGTCGGGTGGTGTAGGGATCTCTTGGAAGTTGTCTATGTCACCGCTTTCGTCGTCGGTATTGTCGTTTTCCATCTCCGGATCGACATAGTTGATGTCATCGCTTTGGTCGAGTTGCCCGTCGCCGACCTGAATGATCAGCGTAGCGTCGACCGGAATCTTGTCGCCGGCCACCACGTGCCGTCCGTTGACGGTGATACCATAGACCCAGTCTTTCTCTCCGGGCACCGATTGTGGCTTGCCCAGCTTGAATCCCATGGCTGTGAGTTTTGCCATAGCCTCTCTCAGCGAGCTGTTGTCGATGACATCGGGCAGGGTGATGGTAGGAGAGTGTGTGGCATTGATGGTGACATAGATAATATGTCCCGACTTGACGCGCTCACCAGGTCCCGGTGTCTGCTCCAGGATAGCTCCTGGTGGCAGAGAGCGTACATAACCCGTGTCGCTTACCTCTATCTCCAGCCCGAGACTATTGACGATCTGCTCAGCATCGGCGTATCGCTTGTGCAGAATATTGGGGATGGGAATCGACTCGCCGTGGTGGGTGTACAGGTCGATGCCAAAGCGGAAGCCCAAAGCCAGCGCAACGACTACGAGAGCCATTGCCGCGAGGTTTCCCCAGAGATAGGTACTTTTGAACTTGCCTAAGAATTCAGATATTGTCATCGGTACTTTATTTAATACAAAGGTAATGCAAACCGCTCGAAATACAAAATAAAACCCGTGAATATTTTCTTTTTCGTTGTGTCAACGGTGGCTCTTTTGTTATTAGCCACCGTTTATCAGCAACTGTCTCAGTAATGTTTGGTGGCCGCATCCTTTACGTTGTGATAGCCACCTTAGATACGGCAAAAGCAGCAAGGAAGAGTTATCCTTGCTGCTTTTTGCTGCCTTGCGCATAGACGCTAAGGAGTTACTTGCCGTGGTTCTCGTCAGAGACGGTCAGTTTCTTGCGGCCATGAGCACGACGGGAAGCCAGCACGCGACGGCCATTCTTTGTGGCCATTCTCTCGCGGAAGCCGTGCTTGTTGACGCGACGGCGGTTGTGAGGCTGAAATGTTCTTTTCATCTTTATTTATTGTTAATTTATTATTTGTTCCTTCTCTTTTTGAGCCTTTGCCCTTCTTATGGCTTGCAAAATTACGCATAATTTTCGAGATGACAAAGAATTAAGTGATTTTTCAGTGCTAAAAAGATGTTTTTATCTAAAATTATAGTAACTTTGCACCTGCAAAAGCATGATAATATACTTATAATATACACACAATGATTAATTCACAGGAAATTAAGATCGGTACATGCATCCGCATGGACGGTGGTATTTGGAAGTGTGTTGACTTCCAGCATCGTAAGCCAGGAAAAGGCAACACTGTCATGAACACCAAGCTGAAGAACGTGGCTGACGGCCGCGTGCTGGAGCGTACTTTCCAGATTGGCTTCAAACTCGATGATGTGCGCGTAGAGCATCGTCCTTACCAGTATCTCTATGAGGATCCTACTGGCTACATCTTCATGAACCAGGAGACTTTCGAGCAGATTCCTATCTCCAAGGACATGATCACGGGTTGGGAGTATATGAAGGAAGGTGACGTCGTTGACGTCCAGACCGACACTTCCGACGGTACTATTCTCTCTGCTGAGATGCCCGTGAAGACCAACTTGAAGGTCACTCACAGCGAGCCGGGTGTGAAGGGCAACACTGCTACCAACGCTACCAAGCCCGCCACTCTTGAGACTGGCGCTGAGATCCGTGTACCCTTGTTCATCAATGAGGGCGAGACCATCACGGTCGACACACGCGACGGCAGCTACGTGGGCCGCGTGAGCGAGAAATAATTGGGCACTAAGCCTTACGCCATCCTTCCTTTTGCGAAGGATGGCTTTTTTTGTTAACGACCGCTCGCTACTGAGTCCGGTCAGCGTCTTGGAGAATTCTATTACTATGGAGAAACCTTTGAAATATTCTTTTGTCATTCCTGTCTTCAACCGTCCTGATGAGGTCGACGAGCTGTTGGACAGCTTGACACGCCAGTCGTTAAGCACTTTTGAAGTTGTCGTTGTCGAGGACGGCTCGCAAGTGCCTTGCCATGATGTCTGTGCGCGCTATGTGGGAAAACTCGATCTTCACTATTTCAGCAAGCCTAACAGCGGACCCGGACAGAGCCGCAACTATGGCGTGGAGCGTGCGCGTGGCGAGTATGTCATCATTCTCGATTCCGACGTAGTGGTTCCTCCCGGCTATCTTCAAGCCGTTGACGATGAGTTGCAGCGAGAGTCCTGCGAGGCTTTCGGCGGTCCTGACCGTGCTGCCGACTCGTTCACTCCTACTCAAAAGGCCATCTCTTATTCCATGACGAGCTTCTTCACCACTGGTGGCATTCGTGGCGGAAAGAAGAAACTCGACAAGTTCTATCCCCGTTCCTTTAACATGGGCATCCGTCGTGACGTCTACCAGCAACTTGGCGGCTTCTCCAAGATGCGCTTCGGCGAGGACATCGACTTCTCCATTCGCATCTTCAAAGCTGGTCTTCACTGCCGCCTCTTCCCCGGCGCATGGGTTTATCACAAACGCAGGACAGACTTCCGCAAGTTCTGGCGGCAAGTGTTCAACAGTGGCATCGCCCGCATCAACCTCTACAAGAAATATCCCGATAGCCTCAAACTCGTCCATCTCTTGCCTATGGTCTTCACGCTTGGCGTGATCTTCCTGGCGTTATTGTTTATCGATGGCCTCTTGACTTGTCTCTTCTCAGCGTCATCGGATGCAAGCAGTTGGGGACTTGATGCGATGGAACTGGCCCTGGCTCCGCTGATACTCTACAGTCTGCTCATCTTCGCAGACTCAGCGCGTCAGAACCACAGCATGAAGATCGGATTGCTCAGCGTGCGTGCAGCCTTCACCCAACTTATGGGCTACGGCTGTGGTTTCCTTCAAGCATGGTGGCGACGGTGCGTGCGTGGTCAAGACGAATTTGCCGCTTATGAGAAGAACTTCTATAAGTAGTCTTGTCGCTTCCTTCTATTTTCAACCCTATAAAAGACAGCCTATGAACCGAAATATTTACCGTATGGCAAAGACAACAATGCTCCTTGCCGTCTTATGGATGTCCGGCATGATGAGTGCATTGGCCAAGACGACCACAGTGGTAATCTCCTGCGACGGCTTCCGCTGGGACTATGCCGAGATGTACGATACGCCTTTTCTCGACCTGATGTCCCGTCAGGGCGTCAAGGGCGAGCTTGTTCCCTCTTTTCCATCGAAGACATTTCCCAACCACTATACCCTTGCCACCGGACTGCGTCCCGAGCATCACGGTATCATCGCCAACTCGTTTCTCGACCGTGCCACCGGTGCGCGCTTCTCGTTGTCCAATCCCAAGACCAAGTGCGACGCCCGTTTCTACCATGGCGAGCCGCTTTGGCTTACAGCTCAGCGTCAGGGGTTGCATACGGCTGTCTTTTATTGGCCTGGGTCAGATGTGGCTGTTGCCGGTCATTATCCCGACCTTTGGCACAGCTACGACGAAAAGCCACATCTTACATTCAGCCAGCGTGTCGACGGCATCATGCAGCAACTCACGGCAAAGAATTGTCCCGACCTCATCATGGCCTATTTTGAAGAACCTGATGCCAGCGGACATAACTATGGCCCACAAGCCAAGCAGACACGATTGGCCGTGGAGCGCATAGACTCGCTGTTGGGCAGTTTGTGGACACGCATCGGCAAGGCGGGGCTCCAAAACAGCGTCAATCTTGTCATTGTCTCCGACCATGGCATGACGTGGTTCACACCTTCACGCCAGATAACCGTCAGTAGTTATCTTCATAAAGAATGGTATCAGAGCATTGAGGGCAATCTCCCTGCCAACATTTATGCACCAGCGCGTTGGCAGCAAGACAGCATTGTCGCAGCACTGAGTCATGTGGCTCACTTGCGTGTGTGGCGCAAAGACGACATTCCCCAGTGGCTTCATTACCAGTCCGACCCGAATATTGGCGATGTGCTGGTGCTGCCTGATGAAGGTTTTCTCTTCACCGACGAGACCTGCCACAATGGTGGTGTGCATGGCTACGACCCAGCCTACAGCGACATGCACGCCCTTTTCTGTGCCATGGGACCCGATATTCGCCGTGGTGAGGACATGGGCGTATTCTCCAATACCGCCGTCTACGCTTTGGTCTGCCGTCTGCTTGGCATCAGCCCGGCACCCAATGACGGCATGGAAGATTACCAACGGATAGCTATAAAGATGTTTAAGGATGGAAAAACTCAGCATTAATCATTGGGACGAACAGGACCGCCCACGTGAGAAAATGATGCGTCTTGGTGCGGCAGCACTCAGCGATGCCGAACTGCTTGCCATTCTCATTGGCTCAGGATCTGACCGACAGAGTGCCGTGGACTTGATGCGTACGGTGCTCAGCGACTGCAACTACAACCTCAACACGTTAGGCAAGAAAACTGTCAACGAGCTGTGCCGCTATCACGGCATGGGGCCAGCCAAGGCCATCACCATCCTTGCCGCCTGCGAACTTGGCAAGCGACGCAAAGACTCTGTTGCCGAGGAGCGCCCCGATCTCGGTTCCGCCACAGCCATCTACAACCTGATGCATCCCAAGTTGCAGGATCTCGACGTGGAGGAGTTCCACATTCTGATGCTCAACCAGTCGTTTAAACTCATCAAGGAAGAGTGCGTCAGTCACGGCGGCATCACGGAGACCGCCGTCGATATACGTATCATCATCAAGGACGCGCTGCTCTGCAACACTACGATTCTTGCCGTATGCCACAACCATCCCAGCGGCAGCAAGCGTCCCAGCCGTCAAGATGACCAGCTCACCGACCGCATCCGCAAGGCATGCGAACTGATGCGCATCTATTTTCTCGACCATGTCATCATCACTGATGGCAGTTATTACAGCTATCGCGAAGAAGGACGACTGTAGACTCCCCACATTCGGAAAGCACAAAAAATGCGGTGTCGTATTGAAAAAAGAAGAACTAATTATTGTTGGTTTGCTTTTTTTTACTTATATTTGCGACATAATTACCGCATTACAATATATAACACCTTTGACCAATACTCAATGAGAAGACTGATATTACTGCTAATAGACATCCTTATCCTGGCCTTGCCCGCATGGGCACAAACCAACTATCAAGTCACGGATTACGGAGCAAAAGGTGACGGAACAACCGACGACGCACCTGCTCTCCAGCGTGCTATCGACGCGTGCAGTGCCGATGGTGGCGGGCGTGTGCTCCTGTCTCGTGGCAAGACCTTCCTTTCCGGTCCCTTACAGTTGAAGTCCGGCGTGGAGCTGTATCTCGATGCCGGAGCCACCTTATTGGCCAATCCTGATGAGAAAGTCTATCGCCACAGTGCCTTTGGCAGCAATCAGGGCGAGGGTATGCTATGGCTCTGGGCCAAAGATGCCCATGATATCCGCGTATGTGGGCGTGGCACCATCGACGGCAACGGCGTGCGCTTCATGGGCCGCGAGTTGTCCGACTCTTATGAGCTCAAGCCTGTGACCACCTTCGATCCCCGTCCCCACGTCCTTACGCTCATTGGCGTGAAGAACGTACAAGTGCGCGACATCACGATTCGCGAAGGTGCTTACTGGACACTCCACCTCGTCGGTTGCGACGACGCAGTGGTCGACGGCATCAATCTCCTCAATAACTTGAAGATACGCAACGGCGACGGCATCGACATTGACCACAGCCGTCATGTGCGCATTAGCAATTGCCATATCACTTCCGGCGACGACTGCATCTGCCTGAAAAACCGCCGCGAGTTTGCCGAGTATGGTTCCTGTCACGACATCGTGGTGACCAACTGTACGATGAGCTCCCGCTCTTGTGCCATCAAGATCGGATCGGAGAACATGGATTCCATCTATAATGTCACCATCGACAACTGCATCATCACACGTTCCAATCGTGGCTTGGGCATTCAAAACCGCGATGAGGGCACGGTGACCGACGTCGTCTTTTCCAACATCATCATGGACCTGCACCTATGGAGTGATGTGTGGTGGGGAAAGGCTGAGCCCATTTACGTCACCAGCTATCCTCGTGCCGACGGCAACAATAAGGATGCCAACTGGCGTTTCCCCAAGGGTGAGACCCACGGACGCTGTGGAGAGGTAAGTCGCATCTACTTCCGTGGCATCGTCGCCACGTCGGAGAACGGCTGTTTCATCGGTGGAGGAGCGGGTAAAGTCCAGGACATTCATCTCGACAACGTCAGTTTGCGTCTCTGCCACATGACTGACTACAAGGGTGGCATCTACGACAAGCGTCCATGCCGCGGCGAGGGCTATATATATAATAAGGTGTATGGTGTCTATGTCGACCAGGCTCAGGGAGTCCACACCACCGGTCTCTCCGTCACAGCCCAAGGCGTAGACTATGGCGGTCCGACCTTTGGACTTTAACCAATCGTCAATCTATTGTAACGCGTCTGACACATACAGGTGTTATCTTTGCACTTAAATTATTAAACTCTATATCTATTATGCGAAAAAGACAAACCCATTTAAAGAAGGGCATGCAGAAAGCCGTGCTTTCCGCCTCTCTTCTGATTTGTGGCACTGCGGCCATGGCCCAGAGCCAGAAGTCTGGTGTCATCACCGACAGCAATGGTGAGCCGCTCGTTGGCGTGACCGTCATGGAGCAAGGTACCACCAATGGCACGGTGACCGACATCAACGGCCGCTACACCATCACCACTAAGAAGCCGGGCGCCAAGCTGAAGGTTTCCTACGTAGGCTATGAGGACCGTGTGATCACGCCGGGCCAAAGCGTAGTTCTGAAGGACGACAACAAGATGCTCAACGAAGTCGTCGTCGTGGGCTACGGCACCATGCGCCGCAAGGACGTCACCTCGTCGATCACCACCGTGAATGCCGAGGATCTGAACAAAGGCGTCTATTCCGATGCTGCCTCGCTGCTTCAGGGTAAGGTGGCGGGTCTGGTGGTGACCACCTCCGGCGACCCGAATGGCACACCGAGCATCACGCTGCGTGGTGCCTCCTCCTTGCGTACGGGCGAAGCCATGCAGCCTTACTACGTCATCGACGGCATTCCCGGTGTGGACATCTCGATGGTGGCTCCAGACGATATCGAGAGCATCGACGTGCTGCGCGACGCTACCGCCACCGCCATCTATGGTTCGAAGGCGGCCAACGGCGTGATCATCATCAATACGAAAAAGGGCCGCAAAGGTGAGGAACGTACCAGCGTCTCCTATAATGGATACGTTGCCTTTGATCATGTGGCCAAGACGCTCGACATGGCAAGTGCCGATGACCTGCGCGGCTATGCCAAAGCCAATGGCCTGACACTCGGCAATGACGAGGGCGCAAATGTCGACTGGCAGAAGGAAGTGCTGCGCACGGGCGTAAGCCACAACCATAACCTTTCCATCAGCGGTGGTGGTAAGAAGACTACCTACATGGTGAGCCTTAACTATCAAAACCGTGAGGGGGTCGTCAAGGAATCGGGAATGAACCGAATGAACGTGCGCTCACTGATGACCACCAAAGTGCTCAAGGACCATCTCGACATCTCTCTTGGCGTGAATGGTATGTATGGCACGGCTCATGGCGTGCCCATGTGGAATGAGGGCGCTTCAGTGCTCGATGCCATGAACTACTATTCTCCTTGTATGCCTGTCAGAGGTGAAGACGGCAACTGGTCAAAGGCTACAGGCTCAAAGAACTACAATCCTATGTCGCTGCTCCATGAAGATACCTTTGAGACCAATTGGAAGCGCATGCAGTATATCGCCAAAGCCTCTCTGAAGATCATTGACGGCTTGACATGGAATGCCAACTACTCTTTCACCAACAACCAGCATACCTACAGTGCCTACGACACCCACAACACGCAAATCGAGGGCGTGAGCGCCTATAACGGCAAGGCCACTCGTAACACTTATATGGGGCATGCCCATACGTTCGAGACTTATGGCAACTACGACGTCACGATCAGCAAGATCCACAAGTTGTCGGTGATGGCCGGATACTCTTGGGAAGAGAAGGAGAGTGGCGACGGCTTCGGACTGTGGGTCCACGATTTCTATGACGATTATCTGAAGTGGAACCAGCTGTCTTACGCCAGCAGCATCGACGGCATCCCTGCCGTGGAGAGCGGCACGAAGGCAACCGTGCGCAACATCTCTTTCTATGGCCGTGCTGCCTATAGCTACAACAGCCGCTATATGCTTCAGGCTACCATCCGTCGCGACGGCAGCTCGGTGTTTGGCAAGGATCATCGTTGGGGTACCTTCCCGTCTGTGAGTGCTGCCTGGAATATCACCGAGGAGCCATTCATGAAGAATCAGAACGTGTTCTCCAACCTGAAACTGCGTATGGGCTATGGCGTGAGTGGTAACGCCCTCGGCTTTGGCGCCTATACCGCCATTGCCACCTATGGCGCTTCCGGCTTCTTCGATTACAATGGAAAGAACTGGCGCACGCTGGCCGCTACGAAAAATGCCAATCCCGATTTGAAGTGGGAGAGCACAGGCATGTTTAATATCGGTATTGACTATGCGCTTTGGGGCGGACGTATCAATGGTACGCTCGAACTCTACAGCAAGAAGACCAAAGACCTCATCTGGTCTTATCCGGTGTCTCTGACCGAATATCCTTATGGCTACATCGATGCCAACGTCGGCGAGATCACCAACAAGGGTATCGAATTGACCGTCAACGCAACGCCTGTGAAGACCAAGAACTTCACTTGGCAGACCACGCTCAACCTGGCACACAACAAGAACCGTGTTGACAAGCTGACCAATGACAAGTACTTCACCAAGGAGTTCAATCAGGGCGATCCGATGATTGCCGGTGTGTCTGCCAATGGCTATACCCAGCGGATCATCGAAGGAGAGCCGCTCGGAACGTTCTATACGTTTACCTTTGCCGGGTACAACGACAAGGGAGTTGCCACTTATTATGTGCTCGACGACAATGGCAACCGCACGGGTGAGACCACAACAGCACCCGACAACGAGCGCGACCGCTCGATCACGGGTTGCGCACAGCCTAAGCTGAACTTGGGATGGAACAACACGCTGACCTACAAGAACTGGAGTGCTTCCTGCTTCTTCACAGGTGTCTTCGGCAACAAGATCTACAACGGCTCACGTGCACAGTACACCAGTCCCGAGATGTTCACCAATGGCAAGAACGTGCTCAAGGAGTTTATCACCGACCGTCCGGCTACCGACATCTCCGGCAACATTCCTTCTGACCGCTTCATCGAGAATGGAAGCTATCTGCGCCTCCAGTCTCTCACCCTGGGCTATACCTTCACAAAGTTCAATGGCTGGTTGCAAAACGCTCAGCTCTACGCCACAGTGAATAACGTATTCACCATCACCAGCTACAAAGGACTGGATCCAGAGGTGGACTTGGGCGGTATCTCACCGGGTGTGGACTACCGCTGGAGCAACTATCCCCATACACGCACGGTTATGCTGGGCCTGAAAGTAAATTTCTAACATTAACGACGCTACACAATGAAAAATAAGTTTTTTATGTCTTTGGCGGGAGGACTGCTCCTGCTGACGGGCTGCACAGACCTGAATGTGGATGTAGACTCGCTCTACACTAAATATCCCAACAACGACATCGCCGTGGAGGCAAAGATGGCAGACGTCTATTATCAGCTGCGCGGCTGTTTCGGCCGCCGCTATATGGAGGCACAGGAACTGTCGTCTGACGAGTACACGGCGGTCAGCTATGGCGGTGGATGGTACGATAATGGCGCTTATGCCCACCCGAGTCTTCACGCATACACCAAGGATGATGCCACCATCGACTGGATGGGCGAGCTGATGAGCGGTTGCACCAAGGCCAACACGGTCATCCGTGATCTCACCGAAAGCGGCGCCGACGAGAAGTATATCGCCCGTGCCCGTGCCATGCGTGCCTTCTTCGAGTTTGTCATGATGGACTGCTGGGGCGACGCACCGATCATGGATCACATCGTCACAAAAGACGAGGTTCTTGAGCGCTCCCCACGTGCCAAGGTGGCTGAGTTCATCGAGTCGGAGCTCAAGGACATCATCCCGCTGCTGACCGACGAGGTGAGTGCCAACACCTATGGCAAGCCGACGAAGTGGATGGCTGAGGCACTGCTCGTGAAGCTCTACATCAACTGGCCGGTCTATACTGCCGCATCTGTGGATCAGTATGACGCTGCTACGGCCAAGAACGAGAAACTCGACGAGTGTATCAAGTATTGCGACGACATCATCAACAGCAAGAAGTTCAACCTCGGCTCTGTACCTTATCGCAAGAAGTTTGCCTATGACAACGGCTACAAGATCGAGGACTTCATCTATGCCATGCCTTATGACACCTACACGGCTACGGGCATGCAGTACGGTCGTGCCATCACATGGAAGCAGGCTAAGGATGTGGACAAGAGCTACTATGGCATGAAGCTCCACAACTCGGCAGGCGGATACATGACCATGACGCCTGAGTGCGCTGCGCTTTTCAGTCTGCCTGGTGACGAGCGCAACCAGCTCATCCTCCGCGACACGGTTCATGTCTATGATCCCACGACGCAGCTGCCTACCAAGGAGGTGGCTCTGGACAAGAGTGGCGATTCTATTGTGCTCACCTCTTCCATCACATTGAAGACACAAGATGAGCATCTCGACGTGGGCGATAATGTCAATGGCTACAATCAGGGCAACCGCAATGTCAAGTTCTTCGTGACCGACGATGACTATAAGAACGGACGTAACCAGAGCAACGACCTGCCGATCTTCCGCTATGCCGACATCCTGCTGGAGAAGGCTGAGGCCATCGCACGTGGTGGCAAGGCAACGAACGGCGACACGCCGCAGAGCCTCTTCAACCAGATCCGCAGTTATGTCAAGGCACCTACCATCGATCACAACCCTTCGCTCAAGGAGATTCTTGATGAGCGCGGACGTGAGTTCCTCGGTGAGAACTGGCGTCGCAACGACATGATTCGCTTCGGTACCTTCGAGGGACAGTTCTTCCCACACTACACAGGATTCCCGACGGCTAACTTCGACAAAACGCGCCGTATCTTCCCAGTTCATAAGGATATCCTCAACGTGAATCCTACTTGGAAGCAGAACCCCGGCTACGAGAAGTAATTTTTAGCAAGCATCTTTCAGCGGGCTACACCTATTTGGGTGTAGCCCACTTTTTTTTCATGAAATTATAAACAATTTGACAAAACCTCCTCTTTCTGAACTTTCATTTTAGAGAGCGGTTTTGTGTTGGTATCGAAATTCGCGAAAATCGAGCTGATGATGGCCTTGCTTCAAAAGAATAGATTCTCGTGGGCGGAAAAATGTCAGTTTCTATAACAATAGCGGAGGTATGTCTTACACACAGACACAGAGCCACCGGGCAGGTTTCGCCAGATGGAGATCACAGAGCTATAAGAGTCTTGTGTGCTATATGAGTAGGGTGGAAGCAGGTAGTCGAATAGAAGCAAGAAAGGAATGACATCGGGAAATGGAGAGTTGGGGCTGCGCGTCTATGTGGTCTCTTAAGCCAGAATGGCTTCAACTCAGAGACAAAACATCCCAGTCTCTGTGACTCTGTGGCTCTGTGTGAGATAAATTCTAAAGATTTCACGTCAAGCAGCCAAACAAATTTACGTCAAACTGCCAAGCAAAATCGCGTCAAACTGCCAAGCAGATTTGCGTCAAACAGCCAAGTAAAATCGCGTCAAATAGCCAAATATTTTTCAAAACTCTTGGATAATCAATTAATTATGCGTATCTTTGTCGTCGTAGTATTTTAGTTAAATCATGCACCTAAATGGTGTCCCACTTTCGGGATGTTTTGCTTTTATAGCCTTCATTCTATGTCACGCAATTTCTTTCTGATCGTTTTCCTGTCTCTGACGACAGTAGTCCATGCCCAGTTGTGGCGTAGTGTCGACCCGCTCATCGGCAGCGAGGGAGAGGGACGCGTGTTTGTGGGGCCTGCTGCTCCTTTTGGAATGGTGAAGCCTGGTCCCGACTGTCTGACGATGCCCAATGCCGGATGGGCGCCACAACCTGAAATGGTGAAGGGATTCTCTCAGACCCATGTCAGTGGTACGGGAGGCGGACAGAAATATGGTAACGTACTGATACAGCCTTTCCGCCGCCATGAGTCGATGACGCCGCAACGCTTGCTGCTGCCCGATGGCAAGGTGGGCGTGGTGCCTTGTTTCCTCCATCACCGCACCTACGAGAAAATCACGCTCGGAAAATACAGCTGTCGTTTCGAGGACGGCATCGGTGTAGACATCACCGCTTCGGCCCGCTGTGCCCTCTATCGCTTCCGCCATGCCGACGGACTGCTTGTGGATGCCGCGTCGTTCTTGGGTATGGACACCATTCCCAACAAGCGTGAGACCCAGCAATATGTGGCTTCCTCCATTAGGGTCAGCGGGCAGAAGGAAGTGAGCGGCTCCACCACGGTGCGCGGCGGATGGAACAACGGCGGTCCCTATACGGTCTTTTTCTGTTTGCAGAGCAGTGCGCCGTTTGTGAAATCACGGCTATTTGGCGGTCGTGCCGCCTCGGTCTGGTGGGGCGACAGCGTCGTGGAGGTGAAGGTCGGCATCTCTTACGTGTCTGTGGAACAGGCGCGTCGCAATATCGTTGCTCATGATTTCGACACGCAGTTGCGTCAGCTTCGTCAGCAGTGGGACGAGACCTTGGCGCGCGTGCCTTATGAAGGGAACAGCCGGGAGCGCCGTATCTTCTATACAGCACTCTATCATACACTGCTCATGCCGGTGGACAAGACCGGCGAGTGCCCGCGGTGGTCGGGCACGCCCTACTATGATGACTTCTATGCCCTGTGGGATACCTACCGCACGTCGATGCCCCTGCTCATGGAGTACTACCCCGAACGGGCGACGGACATTGTCCGTGCGCTCTTGGCCATCTACCGCCATGAGGGTTACATGCCCGACGCGCGCAGCGGCGATTGCAACGGGCGCACGCAGGGAGGCTCGCATGCCGACGTGGTCATCGCTGAGGCCTACGCCCGCGGACTGAAAGGCATTGACTATCGCGAGGCGTTGCAGGCGGTGCTCAAGGACGGCGATGTGCCGCCCGCAGACGACGAGAAGGAAGGGCGCGGCGGACTCCGTGAGTATATCCGGCTGGGCTATGTGCCCTACGGCATACCGCGGGCTGGCACCCGCACCGTGGAGTACAGCTACGACGACTGGTGCATAGCGCAGGTGGCGAAAGGTCTTGGCAAGCATGCTATCTATAACAGGTATATGCGCCGGTCGCGTTCGTGGCAGAACCTCTGGCGCAGCGACTATGAATGGCGGGGTATGAAGGGATTTGTCCTGCCGCGGGATGCCAGTGGCCGCTGGCTTGACTCGGTGGAGTGGGGTCGTTCCCGGGTCTACCGTCCGAAGATCGCTTATCGGCCCGACACGAAGGTGGCACCGTGGTATATCCCTTGGTGGGACACGTTTTTCTACGAGGGTCTGTCGGCCGAATACTCGTTGAGTGTGCCTCACGACGTGCCGACACTCATCCAACTTTGTGGCGGTGACTCCGCCTTCCGGTGCCGTCTGGATACCTTCTTCGATGAGGGTCACTACAATGTAGGCAACGAACCGTCGTTTCTTACACCTTATTTATATAGCTACATCGGCCGCTCCGATCTCAGCAGCCGGCGGGTGGCGGAGATCGTCCACCGTTGCTTCTCCGACAAGGCCGACGGTCTGCCGGGCAATGACGACAGCGGGGCTATGTCGGCGTGGTTGCTGTGGGCGATGCTCGGCCGCTACCCCGTGGCAGGACAAGGGAAATACATCACCATCGATCCGGTACGCTTCCCCGAGAAGACGGCGAGAACAGACAACGGTGCTTCCACGGTGCACTTTGTGCTTAACCGCCAGTATCGCAACTGGCCGTTGAGCATGTGTTGGCAGGGCGACACGCTGGTGGTGACCTGCCACGACTGCACGTATCGCATGCCGCGTCGGGTCGTCGACCATGCCAAAGGTTTTTGTTGGGAGAGTCCACAGAAAGCGGGCGCAAAATACGATGCTGAGGGAACGTTTCTTTTCATCTCGCGCGATGCCCTTGACAGCCTGCAACATGCGGGCAGTTTTGTCTACGACGGCATCACGTGGCGGTGCGTAGACGGCAACGGACAGCGCATCCATGTGCGTGCCGATGTAGACGGAACGGAAATGTGGATTTCAACAATAGGGTCGCTTCCTTGGGTGACCAGAATGCAAGGCAACCGTTTAGGCATCGACTGGCAGATGGATGACTGCTGACAGATGCGGTCGGTCATCTATATCGTTTTCTCCATGATATAATCGTTCATGTAGAAGCCGTGCCCAATAGGGAAATCACCCTCACTGCTTATTTTCAAGCCTTGACGGCTATAGAAGTGCTTGGCGCGGTTGTGACGGTTGACATGCAGAAAGAGTGTACAAGGCTCCGGATGCTGCTCCTTGATAAAGTCAATGGCGGCATTGAACAACTTTGTGCCCAGATGTTGGCATTGATAGATCGGGAGAACGTATATCTTTTGCAGTTCGTATCGGTCTGCTTCTGTCGGTTGTACCGAGACATATCCGGCCGGCTTGTCGTCGATGAAGAGCAGCAGATAGGTATGATGCTTGACAGTCATCTGCCGACGGATCGATGCTTCGGAGTACATCATGTTCATCATATACTCGCACTGTTCCCGTGTGATGATGGTCTGGTAGGTGTCGGGGAATACTTTCTCCGCCATCGCCCTGATGATAGGAATGTCGTTGAGGGTTGCTTTTCTGATAGTTGTAGTCATGTTGATAGGTTTATGTTGGTCAAATCTTTATTCAGTGTTGTCTTGCTGATTCTTTTACGATATCATAGTAAAGATCCACCGGACTTTCATGCCACATCTTTGTGCTCTCCTGTGAAAGCTTTTTATAGGTGGAAGAAGCATAGACTTTTTTTATAGCATCTATGAGACTGATGTTCTCTTTAGTTGTGAGAATATCTGCAATTCTACTCACTTTTGATGGAATAATTAAGTAGAGATTTTGTTGAGTAATGTCTCCAATCATAATGTTACCTCCTTTATTTCTTTAAATTTAAGATAGTCCAGTGAGCGTTCTGTATGAAAAAGATATTGATCTACGAGTTGATAAGTACGTAGCTCTTCTATTAAGGTTTTCTTACTTATGACGTTTCCTTCAAAGAGGGCAAATGCGGCATAAACGTGATCATTGGCTACAGGACCGTACACAATGTCGTAGTTATGACTAAAATCCGGCAAAGTGCGGTTTTGCATAACGAAATCCACCCATTCCTCTGTAGGCTTTTCAAAGATAAGTGATTTCAGCTGGATAAGGGCTGTATCGTTGAAATCATAGACGTTTACATATCCTTTTGCTATCTTACTTTCCCGCATGCGTCGTTGTACCCACCTTTCTGCTTGCCAATATGCAGTGGTGGTGTAGAAACCAGTTCCATAGTCCAACCGGCGATTGGGCTCTCTTATTTCTGGTTGCGTGACAACTTCCAGACTCCCATGATAGACATTAATGATTGCCATTTGCTGCCTCCTTTCTGTTCTTGATGAACTTATTGATATCACCTAATATCCATTGGGCAGATTGGGTGTGAAGTACATCATAGAACTCTTGCAAGTATTCAAAGACGCCATATCGGTTGAACAAATTCATGACTTGTTCACCCTCCATGCCTTTTTCTGTTTTGTACTGCTCTATACAAAACGAAATAAAGTATGCAATATCTTGTCTTTCCTTTTGTTCCATCATTAAATTCTTAGTCATGCAAAGATACGCATATTTCATTAAAGTAACAACA
Organism: Hallella absiana; assembly: GCF_025457485.1. Classification (NCBI taxonomy): domain Bacteria; kingdom Pseudomonadati; phylum Bacteroidota; class Bacteroidia; order Bacteroidales; family Prevotellaceae; genus Hallella; species Hallella absiana. The sequence continues at coordinate 21,263 of NZ_JAMXSP010000004.1, read as the reverse complement.
GATAATCGTGCTTTGAGCCTTAAAATAGCGAAAATAATCGTAACTTTGTAGGGGATCTAACATTTGACTGAACATGAAAACAAGAACCTATGCTGCCCGCTGGCCGCAACCATGCCGCTGGATAGCAATATCGTCTTTACTACTATGCACTATCTTCTTGCACGCTTTGCCGCTTACTGCCCAGAAGCGTAGAGAGTTGAGTACTCATATTCAAAAGACTTATCAGCAGATGGGAGGCATCTACTATGCCTATTCCGCACCACCCACCGACTGTTTCGCTCCTGCGCCGGAGGGCTATCGCCTGGTCTGCCTCAGTCATTACGGGCGCCATGGCTCACGTTGGATGACGAGTGACAAGCGCTATGAATGGTTGTGGCAACAGTTCGAAGACGAGAAGCTGCTGACACGGCGGGGGCGTAGCGTACGCAGTCGGCTGAAAAAGATCTGTGACAACGCACGGGGCAATGGCGGACAGCTGTCGCCCGTGGGAGTGCGGCAACAGCAGGGACTTGCTGCCCGCATGGTATCCCGTTTTCCGCAGATGTTCGGTTCGGATAGTCACGTAACCGCAAGGTCGAGCGTGGTGCGCCGTTGCCGTAAGAGCATGGAAGCCTTTGTGGAAGAGATGAAAGCCCTTGGTCTTGGTGCACGGATAGATATGCGCACTGATTCGGTCGACATGCAGTGGATGAGCCACGAGAGTCCTGACGAGATGCTGTTGAAACTACAGACCGACAAGCGTTGGACACTGCCTACCCACCGCCTGCTTGCCTCACTCTTCCGCCACCCAGAGGCCATCGCCGACACGGCACGTCTCTTCTCTGAACTCTATGCCGTGGCTTCCGACTTGCAGGATGTTGACCTGCCTGGCATCTCGCTCTACGACCTCTTCACTCCCGACGAGATGCGTTATTGCTATGAGCGATCGTGCCGTGAGATGCGCTATGAGAATGGGGTGGATCCTGCCAATCACGGCATCCCGGCACAGTGCGCTGCTAATCTGTGGGGCAACATCGTACTTTGTGCTGACAGCGTCTTGGCCTCGGGAAAGCCTGGTGTGACGCTGCGCTTCGGCCACGACACTGCTCTCTACCGTCTGTTGAGTCTGCTCGGAGCCTCGCCCGTAGTAGGCGACAGTCTGAATCTTGAAAACTTGGTGCCGATGGCTGCCAACCTGCAGATGCTTTTCTACCGTAACCAGCAGGACAGTGTGGTGGTGGCTTTCTACCTCAACGAGCGGCCGATAACGCTACACGGTATACATCCTGCCCTTGTACAGGACTCTTGTCATGTCTCGTTTTATTCCTGGGCGGCATTGAAGCGTCATCTTCAGCATTTCCTCGACCGCCAGCAATGGATGGACCGCACACGCGCCATCAACACGATGGTGGGTACCGACTACGCCACGACAGCCTTTGCCGGACGCTACGGCAAAGGATCGGAAGAGCACGGACAGACCCTTCCCGCAGTGCTTGTGCCCCATGGCATGAACTTTTGGACACCGCAGACACAAGACACGGAACAGAAGTGCCGCGCGCCTTATTATTATAGAGACTCGCTGTTCCAGGGTTTCCGCGCCAGTCACTGGCTCGTAGGCGGTTGTACCCAGGACTATGGTTCCTTTACGCTCATGCCGATGACGGGGCGTCTTCGGTTGAAGTCTGAAGTGCGCGCCACTCCATTCAATCACAACGATGAGTTGAGCCATCCTTATTATTATGGTGTATATCTGCCTAAGGAGAAGCTGATGACCGAGATGACGGCGACGAGCCGTTGTGCCATCTTTCGCTTTATGCCCGACGAGGGTGGTGAGATGCATATCGTCGTCCAAGCAAACAACGACTATCGGGAGGGCTTCGTCGCCGTAGACACCGCCCGTCAGTGCATCTGGGGCTACAACCCCGTGCACCGCATCTATCAGGGCTGGGGCGAACGGGCAGGCTTCAGCGGTTGGTTCGTCGTACAGTTTCAGCGACCTTTCCGCCGCTGTGGGGTGAAAGACTCCGTGGCCTTCGTTACGCTCGACGTGAAAGGCGGAGAGCAGGTGCTGGTCAAGGCTGCCACGAGTTTCACGGGCATCGACGGTGCGTGGCGCAACCTCCACGCCGAGCTCCCAGGCTGGGATTTCCTCGGTACGCGGCTGGCGTTGGACCGTATCTGGCAGGATGAACTGCGGACCATCGACGTGGAAGACAGCGACAAGGCGAAGGTCAACGAGTTCTATGGCGCGCTCTACCGTACTGCCTTCGAGCCGCACGCTATCAGTGACGTCGACGGACGCTATCCCGCCTTTGCCTCGGGACAGCCGATGATGCCCGACAGCACCGACGCGGGACGCACTCGCTATATGGACTTCTCGATGTGGGATATCTATCGTGCAGAGTCTCCTTTGCTGCTCTTGACGCATCCGCAGATGGCTTCCGACATGATACAAAGTCTCGGAGGTATGTACCGCGAGGGCGGTTGGATGCCGATCTTCCCTTGCTGGAACAGTTATACGAGTGCGATGATCGGTGACCATGCCGCCTCGCTCGTGGCCGACGCGGTGGCAAAGGGACTCGATCGCACCCATCCCTTTGACCTCAAAACGGTCTATGAAGGACTGCGCAGGAATGCTTTCGAGAGTCCGAAAAACTATCAGGATTATGCCAATGGCATGGGTCGGCGCGCGCTGAAGAGCTGGCTGCGCTATGGCTTCATCCCGCTGGAAGACAGTGTGAAAGAGGCTTTCCACACCCAGGAGCAGGTGTCGCGAACCTTGGAATATGCCTACGACGACTACTGTGTGGCGCAGGTGGCCAAGGCGCTGAACCAAGAGAAAGACTATGAAACGCTGATGCGACGTTCACACAACTGGATGAACGTGCTGAATCCCCGTACGGGTTGGGCAGACGGTCGCCATGCCAATGGCAGTTGGCTGATGAACCGCGACCTGACGAGTCGCCTGCCGTTTATCACAGAGGGGGCTGTCATGCACTATAGTTTCTATGTCCCGCACGACATTCCCGGTTTGATCGGGGCGATGGGCGGACGGCGGGCGTTCATCCAGAAGCTCGACACCCTCTTTGGCTTCCATCGTGATGGGCGCCGCGACAGTGTCTGCTATTATTGGCATGGCAACGAGCCTTGTCACCACATTGCCTACCTCTATGCCTTGGCGGGTGAGCCGTGGAAGACGCAGCGGGTGGTCAGCGATATTCTGCGCACGGAGTATCGCGATGTCCCCGGTGGCTTGTCGGGCAATGACGATGCCGGGCAGATGAGTGCGTGGCAGGTGTTCTCCATGCTCGGCTTCTATCCTGTCTGTCCGGGCTCTGCGGAGTATGTCTTCGGCACACTGTCGTTCCGTCGTGCACGCATCGGACGTCTGACGATAGAGACGCGCGGTGGTGGCAATGGCAACTGCTATGTTCTGCGCATGACGTGGAACGGAAAACCTTACACCCGCTACACTCTTTCTCACGACATGCTGACCAATGGTGGACATCTCGTCATAGAGTTAGGGCCTGAGCCACTGAGGTAATTCAAAGAAGAGAGGACGCGATTGTATCATCCCCACTTAAGAAGAATGCATCAATCCTGCTTAAGTGGGGGTTAATACTTGATCCTGAAATAGTCGAGCAACATCTTAAACTTGTCTTGCGCGGCCAGGCAGGTGTCGATCAGATAGCCGCGGATGTGGGGATATTCGCGCAAGCCTCGGTAATAGAAGAAGCGCAAGTCCTCGTCGATGATGAACGGTATGAGGTTATGTGCCAGGCATTCTTTGAACATGATGAGGCGCCCTACACGTCCGTTTCCGTCTTGAAACGGGTGAATAGACTCGAATTGTTGATGGAAAGTGATAATACATTCCTCGTTCTTGTCTTTCACACTTCTATACCATTTCAGCAGTTCTTTCATGTCTTCGTTGACTTTTTCGGGTGCTGTAGTCTCGATGCCACCAACTTCGTTGGGCAGGCGTTTATAGTTACCAACAGCAAACCAGTCTTTTGTGCTGTCCGTCATTCCTGTTTTAAGGATCCTGTGCAACTCTTTGATGAGGCTTTCGGTCAATGGAGAGGTTGCGTGATCTATGATATAGTCTACGCAGCGGAAATGGTTGACGGTCTCGATGATGTCGTCCACTTTTACGGCCGGGCCTTCTTGTGGGGCTATCGTGTGCGTCTCAAAGATCATGCGGGTCTGTTCTTTGGTCAGTTTGCTACCCTCAATGTGATTGGAATTGTATGTTAAGTCTACTTGGACTCGATGATAGATTCCACCTTTTATTTTCCCGTCTTTCTGTTCTTTCAAAGCTTTGAGTAGTGGTGATAGCTTCTTGTTTTGGCTACGGCTGGGCAGCACAGCATCGGCCGGGATGTTCCATGTCTTTCCAGAGAGGAACGCTCCTGGTATTTTTCCCTGTCTGCAATAGTTCCTGACGGTTCTGTCTGAGATGCCGTTGAGGGATGCGAATTGTGAGGATGTTAATATGTTCATTTTCCGTTATCGGCAAGTTCTGTTGGTTGATATAGTGCAAATATACGGTTTTTTGCCGATACTGGCAAGTGAATTGGACTTTTGCTTCGCTTTTTTGCCGATAAGACTTTGGACGGAGTATTTGTAGCCGCAAATTGTCGAAAACGTGTATTCTCTCTTTGTGTTGCTTGGTTATGTTAATTGCTGCTTCACAGCAACGGGAAGTCTTTCCTCATTGCAGTGTCTTGATCTGTTTTTTGTTCAGCTAATAGTTATCAACAACAAAGGCCTCCACGGTATTCCGCGGAGGCCTTTATAGTTAGTTTGAAGTCTATTGCTTATCAGAGCAATTCTTTTCTTAGTTGTCGCTCTTCCCGAAGATACGCAGCAGATAGAGGAAGAGGTTGATGAAGTCGAGGTAAAGCTCCAGGGCACCGAGCAGTGCGATCTTCTGTGAAGCCTCGCTCATGTCGGGCTGCATGGCCAATGCCTGCTTGATACGTTGGCTGTCCCAAGCGGTGAGCCCCACGAAGAGCAGTACGCCAATATAGCTCAGGATGAGGTCAAAACCAGAGCTGCGCAGGAACATGTTCACCACCGAGGCAATGATGATGCCGATGAGTGCCATAAACAGGATATTCCCGATTTTGGCCAGATTGGTCTTCGTCACATAGCCATAGAAAGCCATGGCACCGAAAGTACCGGCGGTGATGAAGAATACCTGAGTGATACTCGTCATTGTGTAGACGAGGAAGATACTCGACAACGTCACGCCGTTCAGTGCCGAGTAGATGATGAAAAGCGTGGTGGCGGTAGACAGCGACAGCTTGTCGATACGCGCGGTAGTGTAGAATACCAGTCCGATCTCAGCGATCAACAATATCCAGATGGCAGCCCGACTGCTGTAGAGGGCCGTCATCAGGTGAGGACTGCTGGCCGTGCCAAAGGCACAAATGCCAGTGATGACCAGTGCCAGTGCCATCCATACATATACCTTTCGCATCAGCGCGGGAAAGGCGGTGGAGAGTGCACCTTCGCGTTGGCGGACGATCTGTTCCAAATCTTGTACTTCCATTGTTGTTGTTCTTTAGTTATGTTTATCGTTTACTATTGTCTGCAAATATATAGCTTTCCCTTCTGAAAAGCAAGAAATATGCCAAGAACAGTGTGCGATTTAATGTTTTTTGTATTGCTGCTTGTTGGCTTTTGATGCCTTTTCAGTAATTTTGTGTTCTATTTATTATCAGAGAGACAAGATGACACGATATCATAATATGACAAAGGGATGGTTGTGTGTCCTATTGGCAGTCTTGGGTTGGACCGTAGTCTATGCGCAAGGCGCGTGGGATGTGCAGACGCTGAGGTTGCACAATGGCTTTACGGTGTGGCTCAATATCGACCACAGTCAGCCCAAGGTCTATGGTGCCGTGGTGGTGAAGGCCGGTGCCAAGGATTGCCCCAACACGGGCATTGCCCACTATTTCGAGCACTTGATGTTCAAGGGTACGGACAAAATCGGCACGGTGGACTATGAAAAAGAGAAGCCGTGGCTCGACAGTATCTCGCATCAATACGATCTGCTGGCCGCAACGAGCGATCCTTCGCGCAGGTTGGCTATCCAAAAACATATCAACGCGCTGTCGGTCCGTGCGGCTGACTATGCTATCCCCAACGAGTTTCAAAACCTCATCACCCGCTTCGGCGGGACAGGACTTAATGCCTATACGTCGTTTGACGAGACGGTTTTCTACAATACGTTCTCGCCGCCGTATCTGTCGCAGTGGTGTGAACTCTATGCCGAACGTTTCCTCTCCCCTGTCTTCCGTCTGTTCCAGGGCGAATTGGAAACGGTGTATGAGGAGAAGAATATGTACTCCGACAACATGCTCGTGCAGGCCGCCGAGGCTGCCCAACGCTATGCGCTGGCGGGTACCCCCTATGCCTATCCTATCATCGGGGCTACTGACAGTCTGAAAAATCCGAGACTCAGCGAGATGATGCGCTTCTATCACCGCTATTATGTAGCAGGCAACATGGGGCTTATCCTCTGTGGAGACCTGCGTGCCGACTCCATCATGCCGCTGCTTGAGCGTACTTTCGGGCGGTTGCCCATGGGACAGGCACCGCAGACGCCTAAGGCGGTGCTGCGTGACTTCCGTGGGTCGAAACCGTTGAAATTAAAGTTACCGATCCCCGTTGTCAAGGCCGAGGGCTATGCTTTCCTTGCTCCACAGGAGGGTAGTCGCGATGAGGCTCCTTTCCAAGTGATGATGACGATGTTGTCCAATCCGTCACACACAGGACTGCTCGATTCGCTCGACAATGCCGGAAAGGTGATGGCGGTCATGGCCGGAAGCTATTACTTCAAGGACTTTGGTGCTTTTGGCTTTGGCTTTGTGCCCAATCTGCCCTTTGGTTCTAAGAAGAAAGCAAGCCGCCGTTGCTGGCAGGCCATCGGCCGCTTGCGCACCGGACAGTTCGACGATGCTCAGTTACATGCGGTGAAACGCTCGCTCATCCGGCAGAAGTTGCTTAGCTTGGAGACTGTCAGCGGACGCAGCTCAGCAATGATCAACGCTTTCTCGCATGGACTTAGCTGGCATACCGTGCTTGCCCAAGCAGCGCGCATCGACAGCGTGACCCATGATGATGTCGTCAGGGTGGCGCGTACCTATTTCAATGATGACTCGCTCGTGGTGAAAAAGACCTTTGGACATTATCCCAAAGAGCGGGTTGCGCAGCCCGGCTATCAGCCGGTGCGGGCCCGTCATGCCGGCGAGCAGAGCGAATATGCCAAGCAACTCGAAGCGCAGCCCGTGGACTCGGTGGCTCCGAAACTCGTAGATTTCAAACGCGATGTTGCTGAACGGTCCTTGTGCCCCTTGGTGCGACTCTACGGGGTGAAGAATCCCGATAACGAGATCTTCTCACTTCAACTCTGCTATCGCCGTGGCTCAGCCACTGACCACCGTATAGAAATATTGGGAGACTACCTCAATCGTGTGGGGACTACGTCGAAGTCTCGCCAGCAAATGGGGCGGGAACTCCAACAATTGGGGGCTACGCTCGATGTGTCGGCCGATGCCGGCAATGTCAAGGTGACACTGATGGGCTTTGATTCCCAGTTTGTTCCCGCCTTGCGCTTGTTGCGCTCGTTTCTCGACAGCGCGGCAACGGACAATGCCAAGTTGCGTGTCTGCTGTAAGGAACTCAGACTTAACCGGCGGTCGTTTCTGAAAGAGAATGCCAACATTGCGGATGCTATCTATCAAAAGGTTGCCTTGGGTGACAGTTCTCCCTATCTTTCGCGGTTGACAGTCAAAGAGGCAAGACGCCTAAAAGCCTCTGGCCTTGTGAACCTCTTCCGCGAGGTGCAGCGCAGTCAGCTCGACATCATCTACACGGGTACGCTGCCCGTGGACAGTGTTGCTCATCTCGCCGCAACCGCTCTGCCACTTGACAAAGTGTGCCGTCCTTGGCGTCCGGTGCTCCATCCTTTGCAGTCTGTCGACGTGCCTACGGTCTATGTCTATGACAATTCCCGTGCCCGCCAGACCATCGTCGGCTCTTACCAGCAGGTGGGGGCTCTGCCTTCGGATAGTCTGCGGGCACCGTTCCATTTGTGGGGAACCTATTTCGGGGGTGGCATGTCATCGGTGTTGTTCCAGGACATCCGTGAGTTTCGCTCTTATGCCTACTATGCCTATGGCCGCTGGCTCCAGCCAGACTTGCTCGTTCATCCTCAGTCGCCTTGCGCCTATGTCACCCGCTTAGGCTGCCAGTCCGACAAGACGATGGCGGCACTTGGCGTGCTCGACTCCGTACTCCGCAAGATGCCTGTGCGTGAGGAAAATGTCCGGACAGCACGCCAGGGCTTGGTCAACGCCGTCAACAACGGTTATCCCGCTTTTCGCTCGTTGGGCAGCTATGTCGCCACGTGCCGGCTGAAAGGCTATACGCTGGATCCGGACTCAGTGACGCTTCGTTTGCTGCCAAAGCTGGGTATAGGTGATGTCATCCGCTTCTACCAAAATCATGTGCAAAACACTCCTGCCTGCTATATTATTGTGGGAGACAAGCGCAAGCTCGATATGAAACAACTGAAACGGTATGGCAGGGTTGTCTTACTCCGGAAGCGTGACATCAGCAGATAGACACGATGGTTTGATGACAATAGCATGACCACGTGCATGTGTATTCGTATGGAATATATAAAGTTCAAAGGCTTCTTTCCTCAGTTATTATAGAGGAAAGAAGCCTTTGTGCGCTATCTTTTCAGATTGTATATTTTGGCCTTGCCACCCTTCACCGTCAGCTTGGTGTAGGGTTCTGAAGGAAATACGATGTTTGTCATGGCCATCTTGCCATTAGCATCGAAGGCTTCAATACTGCTCTTGTCGATGAAGATTTGGAGCGTTTTTATCTTGCCATAAGTAGGTGCCGTCGTCAGCGCGGGGAAGTCGGTACTGAAATCGGTCATTCCACTCTTCGTGCGGTCCATGGAGAACTTCTCCTCCTTGGCGTTATAGGTCATGGTGACGCTCTCGCCCTTGCCGTTGGAAAGCGTGATTACGCTGTTGCCCCGGAGTTGCACGTCGACGCGGCAGGCAGGTGTCAGCGAAGCCTGGGGTTTCTTGGAGAAGGCGTCGAGGATTTCCTGTGACGGCTTCACGCTGCAATAGCCGGTGCCTTTATACTCGAAGTAGCCTAAGTCACGGGCGATGCCGTTGGCGGAGCGATACTGCTTGGTGGGTACCTGCGCGGCATACTGCCAATTGCTCATCCACGGCAGCGCGACATGGCGGCCATTGGGAGCATTGTTGAACGTCACAGTGGCATAGTGATCCTTGCCCCAGTCCATCCACTTCGTGACTGACGGGTCGCTGTCGCAGATGAACTTGTGGCCGTCAAAGGAGCCTGTGAAATACTGGGTTGCCGAACCACCGAAGGGACCGCCGGGATTGATGTTGCAGACGAGAATCCACTTGCCGTTGCCCATGTCGAGGAGGTCGGGACACTCCCATACACCGGCGTGGGAGCCGTAGCCCTCACCGAAGTCGCTCTCAAAGGTCCAGTCCTTGAGGTTCTTCGAAGAGAAGAGCTTCATGTGCTGTTTCTCAGATACGATGAGAATCCATTTCTGCCCTTGCGGGTACCAGATGACGTGTGGGTCGCGGAAGTCGGGGATGTCGGAGGTCAGCACTGGGTTGTCTGCATACTTGGTGAAGGTCATGCCGTTGTCGGTGCTGACGGCCATACTCTGTGTCTGCGCCTTGCCGGCGGAGGTGTAGTAGGCCACTACGGCTCCCGGGCCGAAGCCCGCTGTATTGTCATTATCGACCACTGCCGATCCGCTGAAGATAGTACCCAAAGCATCGGGCTCGATAGCCTCGCCCTCAAACTTCCAGTGGCAGAGGTCTGTGGAGGTGGCGTGTCCCCACGTCATATTCTCCCACGTCGAGCCGTAGGGGTTGTGCTGGTAGTAGAGATTCCAGACTCCGTCCTTATAGAACAAGCCATTGGGATCGTTCATCCAGCCGTAAGCCGGCGTATGATGATAGACTGGGCGAAACTTCTCCCGGTTCTTCATGTCTACGGTTTGAGCGGTCTTGAGTAACTTCCAAGCGGCAAGGTCGGAAGTGGCAGCCTTGCTGGCAGAGTTGGCGACATCGCCGCGGTTGACGATGATATCCAGAAGTACCGACTTTCCGTCCTTGGTGAAGCGGCTGATGTCGAGGGGAACATAATAGTCTGCCTTGTTAGCAGCCAGCCGTACATTGAACTCCTGCACTACGGCATTGTCCTTGATGACGCGGATGTGGTCATAGCTTTGGGTCTCTTCTACGGGCAGCAGGACATAGCGGTCGTGGCAGGGAATTTTGACCATGACGTGATCGTCTGCGAGAACTTGCGCATGAAGCTTGGTCTCTGGTTGTGCCGTCAAAGGACCAGCAAGCATCAGAAAAGCTATGAATAGGAAAAGAGAGATTTTCATAAGTCTGAAGGGTTTTAATATTGGTGTACCTCCACATTGCTTACGTTTATTGCTCCATCATAGCTGTTGATACTCCAGCAATTTTTCTGGATGCCATAGATGCGGTTGGTGTAGCAGGCCACATCATTGATGTACATCACGCAGACGCTGTTGTCGGTGTAGATGGTGATGTGGTAGGTGTTGTCAGCCGGACGGTTGAAGACGTATCCGTCGATGCCGCCGATGAATCCAGCACCCTCGGTGCCTTCCTCTTCAAAGTTGACCTTGCGCGTGTTGTCGCTCTCGGGGTTGACGACAAGCGAGTAATACTTCTTAGAGTCACTGCCTCTGACAAGTGAGATGCCAAATTTATCCGTGTTGCCGTTAGTCTTTACCGTGAAGGAAATGCGGTTGCAGGTTCCTAAGCGGTTGAAGAGTACGTTGGCATTGCCTGTAAGCTGGAAGCTATTGTCGCTTTGTGCTACGGCCCCCTCACTGAGCGATTCCGCCTTGACGTTTTGCACCTTATTATATTTATTGCTAATTCCTTGCACCTCACCCAAGGTCAGCGTTCCATCGCTATGCTGAATGAGGCGGTGCATGACGAGGTTGCCGGCCCACTCCGGCTCAGCGGGATTAGCGCCCACTGCCGTGTTGTTCTTTCCCGAGCGTGTGGGGCACCAGCCCCAGATGTATCTGTTGGTACCATCTGAAGCCGTCTTGCCGGCATAGAAGCCACGGCTGTCGAGGAATCCTTCGTGGCTGTCAGGCCATAGCCCGGCATCCTTGGCCGTGCATGCTTTGAGCTCATCGAGCGTCTTGCCCTTGAAATACTGTACACGGCGCACGGCAGCGTGCTTCTCGCTGTAGATGAGATACCACCAGTCGCCCATCTTGAAGACATCGGGGCACTCGTAGAAGCGGTCCCACATCATGTTCATAAACTGTCCGTTGCTCGTCCAGCTCTTCAGGTCGTCGGAGAGAAACTCTGCCAATGTTCCTTTGTTGTTGGCTGTCGTCGCCACGATCATGTGCCACTTGCCATCATCACCTTTGAAGACGAAGGGATCACGGAAGTCATTACGGCTGTAGCCATAGTCGATGCCCCGGAGGAGGAACGTGCGGCTCTTGGTCCAGGTCTTGAAATCGGGCGAGGTTGCCATCATCACGGCTTCACCGCAGTCATCTGCCGTAGGCTGGTATTTGTTGCCGGTATAGAAGGTATAATACATTCCGTCGGCATCGTTGTACACCGTAGAGCCCGTTCCTAACGCAGCATCCTGTTCCTGAAGTCCGCCGCAGGGGATGAGTTCGCCAAGCGGTGTATAGCTGGCACCGTCGGTTGTGGACAGTCCCCAGATGGGATGGTAGGTTCCCGCCTGGTTGGGTCGGAACTCCTGAAGATAGAGGATCTTGAAGTCACCGGCCTTAGGGTCATAGAACGGCATGGGGTCACCCACATAGCCTACGGAAGGCTTATAATACGTCTCCTGCTCCTGGGCGTCAGTAGAAGCAAAGTAGGTCGTTGTCGACCAATCCTTTGTCTCCACGGTCTCGTTGTCGCTGCTGCAGGCAGTCATCGCCATGGCAGTCGCCATCAAGGTAGCAAATATCATTGGTTTCATGTTGTGCTGAGTTATTTGTTCATAAGATAGTTGAAAGCATTCTTCGTCATGCGGGCCACGTTGGCGTGATAGCCCTCCTCGGACAGTGGGGCCACGCTGTACCAGTCGTAGCATCCCGAACCGATGCAGAGGATGTCGCCGTGCCCGTTGGCAGCCGGGAATTCCCACGCCACGATGGCACCGTCGCCTCCATAGGCAAGGTCTGTGGCGCCTGTCTTGCTTCGCCAGGTAGCATAGTCGGCATATCCGCCCCAGTCGCTTCCGATGTGCCATTGTGCCGTAGAGTTGGTGATGCGGTAGCCAGCGTCGCAAGTAAAGACAGCATTCGCGTCACCGTCCTTCATGACGAGGTTCTGGAAGAGCGGGTGGCTGGTATGTCCCTGGATAGAGAAGCTCCACGGCCCATTGACCGTCTCGGCATCGGCCTCGTTCTGTCCCCAACAGTTGTTAGGACAAGCGTTGTTGGTCACAGCTCCTATCTCTGCCGGCATGTTGGTGGCATAGCGTGTGAAGAGGAACGACCCGCCATTGTTGTAATAGTCGCGGAGCGCCACCGCAGCGTTGATAGCCTCCGGTGCCGCTTTTTCAAAAGCTTCCTTTCCGTCGACACCGCCGTCTTTATGGAAATGCCACCAGATGACCTTACACTCGGAGAGGTCGACCGTTCCGTTCTTGATGTCATCGAAAGAGGCATAGAGCGAGTTGGGGATGTTGGCCAGCATCCAGTTGCAGGCTGTCTGCTCCTCTATATTGAGCTGGTCAACGGACTGCGCCAGTCCGACATAGACAGCTGAAGGCTTGCCGATGGCAGTCACGGTGACGGTATAAGTGGCCGAGGCCGTGTTGTTGGTGACCGTGTATTCCACCGGATGCGTGAAGTCGGTAGCCACCCCGCTTTCAGGAGATACCGTGGCGTTGGCACTGAGCGTGATGGTCGGTGTGAGGCTGGCCAGGTTGAGGGTGTTGGGGACGAACACGGAGATGGTCTTCTGCTCCTCGTTGATGACACCCACATAGGTACCGTTAATTTTGAACGACGTTATCTTAGCCTCATCGTGCTGTGCCGAGATGGTCCAGTCAAGGTATACATCGCCGTTAGTGACATGCATGACCTGTGGGGTGAGAAGATTGAGGGCGTCGCCCTCCTTGATATTACTCTCGGCTCCGTCACTCAGGCTGAGGGCGGAAATTTTCATGTTGCGGACATCGTAGCCTTCCGGCACCCTCACCGTGATGGTGCGGGCGGACTTGTCGATGATACCATCGTAGTTGTCAGCTTTCAGTGCCGTGACGTCACAGTTGCCGTTGAGCAGCAGGTCAGAGACATTGGAGTCGGAGCAGGCCGACAAAGCCAATATCATGACAACAGCGTATAGAATAGAAAAAATCTTTGTCTTCATCGTTACCATTCTCCTATGTTTTGTGTGTAATGTCCATTGGAAGCTGCTATCTGAGCGTATGGAATGGGCAGGTACTCGTTTTTGTTCTTAGTGAAATGAGCAGCTGTGTATATGGAGCAGTCGTTGGCCTCCTCAGCATAGTACTTGTTGAGGACTTTGTCGGCTTCTCCCCAACGTACGAGGTCGAAGAATCGCTCACACTCCATGCCCATCTCCAAGCGACGCTCCATCTTGACAATCTTCAGCGCCTGAGTCTGGTCGTAGTTGCCTTTGTAGGTGGCGATATTCATCTTCACGCCATAGTCGTGCTGATAGTTGGCGATGACGCTGGTACTCTGCTTGGCGCGCTGCCGCAGCTGGTTGACGAGGCTGATGGCCTCTGGGATGCGTCCGTCGTTGAGCTGTACGAGTGCCTCGGCGCGTTCCAAGAGCACATCGGCATAGCGGAAGACGATGCGGTTCTCGGAGGTGCCCCACCAGGAGCCCTTGATGAGATAGGAACCCACGAGGTCAGGGTCTACATTCTGCTTGAGGGTGACATAATGGCCATACAGACCGTTGGAGCGGCTCCAGGCGGCACTGTTGTCCATGATGTATTTGGGATTGAACTCATAAGGCAGTCCGGGCATGCCGACGGTGAGGAAGAGGCGCGGGTCGGCATAGTCGGTGCCTTTGTCGTAGTCTTTCTGATTGTAGGTGTCGAGCAAGGGCAGTCCGTCGGCACTGGTACGGTAGGCGTTGACAAGATTCTGGCTCGGCTTGTAGAAGTCGCATCCACCATCGGTGACGCCGGGGATATTGGGTACGATCAGACCGTAGCTCCAATTGAGGTTGCCATATTTCGTACCGTCGTTCTTTGAGTATTGCATGGCCCAGATGCTCTCCTTTCCGTTCTCATACTGCTCTTCAGGGCGAAAGTTGTTGTGGAAATCACTCTCCAGTCCATAGCCACCGGCGGTGTAGATGGCAGGGTCGCTGTATTCCACCACTTTGGCGAGGTCATCTTTGTTGATGCTCGTCACCTCATTGGTGTTGGGGTCATCCTGATGGTATGCCTTATAGAGATAGGCCTTTGTGAGGAAAGCGGCGGCAGCAGCCTTTGTAGGCCGACCCTTGTCAGCCTGCGTGACAGGCAGTGTCTTGTAGGCATCCTCTAAGTCATCGATGATGAGCTGCCAGCCCTCGTCATTGCTGTACTGTCTGTTGGAGAGCTCATTATACTGCGCTGTGGTGAGATGCTCATCCATAATGAACGGGATGTTCTTATACAGTCGCTTAAGAAGGAAATGACCGTAAGCGCGCAGGAACTTCATCTCAGCGATGCGCTCGTTCTTCAGTGGATAGGTAGTCTCATCGGTCTGATCGAGCAGAGCGATGGCGGTGTTGACACGGGAGATGCCGTTGTAGAGACGCTGCCACATGTCACTGATGTTCCAGTTCGTTGTCAGAATGCCCTGTGATATCTCAAGCTGATGGAACACGTCACCGTCGCTGGTACCATTGCCGCCCTTGTAGGCATCGTCGCTGCGTACATCATAGTTCCACATAGAGAAAGAGGAGTTGATGTCCTCAGCGGAAATCCAAACGGCATAGGCAGAGATGACGAGGTTATCAACATATTGGGACGACTTCACCTGTTCATCCGTCAGAACACCCTGTGGGGTCTGTTTGTCAAGGAAGTCGGAGCAGCTGGCCGTCAGCAAGCTGAGAGCCAAGGCTCCTATATATATAGACTTTTTCATGGTAGTGATAATAGTGTTAGAATGTAACGTTGACTCCGAACGTGATGTTCAGAGGGATAGGATAGCCATAGTTGGGGTTCTCCGGGTCCACGCCTGTAAAGTTTGATGCGTGTATCGTGAGCAGGTTCTGTGCGCTGACATAGAATCTCAGCCGCTGCATGTACAGTTTCTTTGCCAGACTCTCGGGCACGTTATATCCCAGCTGTATGGTGCGCAGCTTCAGATACGAGCCGTTCTCAACCCAGTAGGACGAGACCCGCTTCTCGTTGTTGTTGTCACTCAGTGAGAGTGCCGGGATGTTACTGTCCGGATTGGTCGTGCTCCAGGCATTGAGCAGACGGGTGCCTTTGTTGAGGAAGCCGATGTTCAGTCCGGCCCAGATGTCGGTCTCTTTCTTCAAGTCTGAGATGACATCTACGCCCTGTACACCCTGCCAGAACATCGTGAAGTCGAACTGCTTGTATTGCAAATAGACGTTCAGACCATAAGTGAAGTCGGGTACGGGATTGTATATCCAGTCCTGGTCGGCTTCCGTAATGACGTTGTCGCCATTGAGGTCCTTCCATCTGATGCGTCCCAAGGCAGCCCCTTCCTGTTTGGCGTGGTTGTCGATGTCGTCCTGGCTCTTGAAGATGCCGTCAGCGACATATCCCACCTGCGCGCCCATAGGATGTCCGATGACACTCTTCACGCCATTACCTCCGAAGGTACCGTTGGCAGCGACAGTGGCGGGCAGCTTGGTAATCTTATTACGATAGGTGCCGATGTTGCCGGTGATGTCATATTTCAGTCCCCACCGGGTGTTCTTACGGTAACCGAAGTTGAACTCCACACCCTTGTTCTCCATCTCGCCGGCATTGATCCACTGTGAGCTACCCTCTCCCATGGCAGCGATGCCAGCCATCTGCACGAGGATATTGGTAGTTTTCTTATAGTACCAGTCAAGGCTGCCGTAGAGCGAGTTGTCGAAGAGCGTGTAGTCGAGACCTAAGTTAGTCTGCGTCGTGGTCTCCCACTTGATGTCGTCGTTGCCAATTTGGTTGCGCTTAAAGCCTGACGAGAGAATTTGTCCGCCATTAGTGCCGGCGATGTCGTAGGATGTGCCATAACTCTGTCCGCCGCTCTCGTTGACACCATAGTTGCTCTCATAGATGGTGTAGCGGGCTATATTGGAGATTTCCTGGTTACCGGTCTGTCCCCATGAGGCACGTAGCTTGAGGTCATCAATCCATTTGGCTTTCATAAACTTCTCTTGGCTGATGCGCCATCCAAGAGAGAAGCTGGGGAACATTGCATAGCGGTTGTTCTTGCCGAAACGGCTTGAACCGTCATAGCGCACTGTGGCAGAGGCCAGGTATTTGTCAGCATAGGTATAGTTGGCCTTACCAAAATACGATACCAGGGAATAGCCTTCGCCACCACCGTAAGCTTGGGCAGAGCCCATGCCGGCACTGGGCCACATGTAGTCAGGATTGAGAATGATGTAGCTTTCTTTATAGCCTGAGAAATTGATATCATCCTCTCGGTTGAGCTCCACACCGGCCATGGCATCAAAACGGTGCTGATCCTTGGCGAAGTTATAGGTCGCTACCGCATTCCACATCCATTTAGTCCAATGTTCCTGTTTTGCTTCCACGGCATTGGTGGAAGTTGCCACATTGCCTTCAGTGATGGGATAGGTGAAGAAGCGCTGCTGCTTCTGCGCGTAGTCGAGGCCGAAGGTAGAGCGGAGGTTGAAACCCTTGAAGAGATGAAGATTGACATAGGCGTCGCCAAAAGCACGCCAGTAGGTATACCGGTTGTCGGCGTTGCGATGCAGACGTGCCACTGGGTTCTCACGGTCCGGGTAGCCGCCCACGGGACCGGCATAACTGCCATCGGTGGTGTAGACGGGGAGAGAGGGGTTGAACTGCAGGACATTCTCTAAAAAGCCACCGGGAGCCTGTACCTCTGAGGTGCGGTTCAGCGTGAAATGCTCGCCTAAGGTTAGCACGTTCTTGATGACATCGTATTCCGTATTCATACGTGCAGAGAAGCGTTCGAAGTCAGATGTCTTGATGATACCCAGATTCTTATAGTAGCCTAACGAGAAATAGGAAGAGCCGCGCTCAGAACCGTTGCTCACCGCCACATTATAGTTCTGAATGACACCTGTGCGCGTTGTCTGGTCAAACCAGTCGGTGTCTGCGGCGGGTGTTGTCCCGGCAGCGTCGAGATATTTCGACATGCTGATGCTGTTGAGCACAGGATAACCGGCTGTGTTGTAGCCCCAGTTGTAGTGATATCCCAAGCCGTTGGTATTTGGATCCAGACCGTCGTTGACATAGGCTTGCCACATCACCTGACCATATTGCTTGGCGTTGAGCACATCCATCTTATGGGCATACATGGAGGCTGCCACAGAAGCGTCGACATCGACCTTCACCTTGCCATTCTTACCTTTCTTTGTAGTGATGATGATGACGCCGTTGGCAGCGCGGCTGCCATAGATAGATGCAGAAGCCGCATCTTTGAGCACTTGGATGCTTTCGATATCAGCAGCATTGAGCTCGTGCATGCCGGCTTTTGTAGGCACGCCGTCGATGATATAAAGTGGGTCATTGTTGTTGAGCGTTCCCACACCGCGGATTCTCACGGTAGCAGCTCCTGAGGGTGAGCCGTCGGCAGTGATATTCATGCCTGGCACTCTTCCCTGCAAAGCTTTCATGGGGTTGTTCTCGTTTTGCTTGGCCAAATCATCGACGCTAACTACAGAGATGGCGCCTGTCAGGTCGGCTTTACGCTGTACGGTATAGCCGGTGACTACAACTTCATTGAGTTGCTTGCTGTCATCGTGCAACACCACTTTCATATTGTCGGAAGCCGACGTGGAAGTCGTCTTGAAACCGATATAAGAAATGGTGAGTTTGCTACCTGCAGGTACATTAATAACAAACTTTCCATCGATGTCGGTCACCACACCATTGCTTGTGCCTTCCTGCATGACAGTAGCACCGATAACCGGCTCGCCAGTTCCGTCTACCACCATTCCGGTGATGCGGCTTCCCTGCTGGGCTTGTGCTGTCAGACCATACCAACATGCCATCGCCCCAAATACAAACTTAAAAGTCTGGTTCATGTTACTTTGGTTTAAGTTTCTAATTACTTTTGGTTTCTGCCGCAAAGTTATGGGAATTATTATAATATGGTGTTACAAAATTCTATCAGCGGTTTTTAAAATCCATGCATGTTAGAAATTTAAATGGGAATGATAGAATATTTGAACTCGGCTTCGCTTTTTTCAGCCAAAGCCTTTCAAATATGAAAGAAAAACAATATCTTTGCAACTGACAATCAGAAAGAAACTATGAAACCGCTATTGCTGAACCTATTCTTTTGCAGAGACTCTTTTCTGAAGAAAGCAATGTCATGCAAGATGGTGTTACACATTGTAATGCTGTCATCCCTTTGCCTCTTGCTGTCATGCCAACAGCACCGCTATCGCATTGGTGTCTCGCAATGCAGCAATGATGGATGGAGACAGAAAGCCAACCGTGAAATCAAAATCGGACAATACCAATATAGTAATGTTGATGTCGTCTTTGCCTCTGCTGAGAACGACGGCCGACGGCAGGTGGCGCAGATAGATTCTATGGTGGCCGACGGTGTTGACCTGCTTGTCGTCTCCCCAAGCGATACTAAAACGGTGTCCCCGGCTATTGAGCGTGCCTACGATAAAGGCGTTCCGGTCATTCTTTATGACCGGATGACCCAGTCTGAGAAGTACACCGCTTTCATTGGTGCTGACAATGTTGCCATAGGCCGCTATATGGCACAGTTTGTCATATCGCAAGTCAATAATGGAGATGACGTCGTGGAGATCACAGGACTCGAAGGCTCTACACCCGTTGAGGAGCGGCATCGCGGCTTTATGGAAACAATCGCGAAAAGCAATAAACACATAAAGGTAACGACCCTTCAAGGCGATTGGACAATCAAAACTCCGCGAAAGTTGATGTATCAATTTCTTAAAGAAGGTCATCGCCCTGTATGTGTTTTCTGTCATAACGATGGCGAAGCCCTTGGTGCTTATCTTGGGGCTAAAGATATGGGGCTGGAGAAAAATATGAAATTCGTCGGTATCGATGGATTACCCGGACCTGACCAAGGTGTGGAGTGGGTGCGCGAAGGGAAACTTACGGCTTCATACATCTATCCTACTAAGGGTGAGAAAATCATTCCGCTTGCAATGAACATCTTGCAGCACAAGCCGTTCCAGCGCATCAATATCCTTACCTCTGCCTTGGTGACAAAGGACAATGCGGCTATCGTTGACATGCAAAACCGCGAGATGCTTAACCAAACGGCCAAAATTTCAGAGTTATACAACAATATCGACAGATATATCAATTTGTATCAAAGTCAAAAGATTATACTCGTGATGGCTGTCATCGTGGTGCTGTTGCTCATCGTCATAGCTGGCTATCAAGTATACCTGCGAAAGACGCACGAGCAAATCAACAAGAAGATACAACAATTGGATAAAGAAAAAATCGATTTCTTTACCAATGCGAGCCATCAGTTGCGCACACCTCTGACACTGGTGAGTGGACCCGTGGAACAACTACTTGCAAGCAATACATTGAAAGGAAAAGACCTCGAGACGGTAAAAATGGTGAGTCGTAATGTCCGTCAGCTCTCATTGCTTATTGATGGCGTGCTGTCTTTTGATAGCAATAACACTACTGTTGACGACAACACTGTACCGTCGTGTCAATCTCAGCATGAATACGCCAATGTCACAGAAAGTGAGAATGTTAAGACTGTACAGCCTTCATTGGCTGATGATATCATCAATGAGGATGACAGTCGCCAACAGATTCTTATCATTGACGACAATGCAGACATACGTAACTATCTGAGAAGCATACTTGAAAAGAAATATAATGTCTTTGAAGCTGCCAACGGGAAAGAAGGGGTCAGTATGACACAGAAATACTTACCCGATCTGGTTATCAGTGACATCATGATGCCAGAGATGAACGGCTTGGAGTGCTGCCAGATCATCAAACAGACTAAGATAACTTGTCATATACCTGTCATCTTGCTTACGGCACGCGCTCAGGAGGCACAACGTATCGAGGGCTTTGGACATGGTGCCGACGAATATATGACCAAACCATTTAGTGCCGAAGTATTGCTTGCACGCGTCAACAATCTGCTCAGCAACCATAAGCGGTTGAAAGAAATTTTTGACAACAACTCCGAGTGGGTTCAAGCAACGAAAAATATCGAAGGTTGCGACAAACAGTTCGTCGAACTGTTGCGTAAGACGGTATTGGATCATCTCTCAGATCAGAAATTGAAGATGACACAGGTTGCTGACATTATGAATATCAGCTATATACAACTGTATAGAAAGACAAAAGCTATCATTGGCATTACGCCAGTGGAGCTGCTGCGCAAAGCTCGCATTAAGCGTGCACTGCTACTATTGCAGACAACAAATCTCACAATAGCTGAGATCGCCTATCAGACTGGTTTTGGAAGTCCTTCATATCTTAGTGTGTGCTTCAAAGAAGAATTTGGAAAATCACCAAGTGAGATAAGAACTTCGAATGATTTCGAAGACTTAACAAATCCCTTATAAACGTCTTGCTTTCCTGCCACTATTCTCCTTCGATTCTCTGTGTATCACTGTCTCAGATTCTCTGTGTATCGCAGTCTTTGCGTCTCTTTTTTGTTGTGCTGGGTTCTGTAGGTTGCTGCTTTGCAGCGACACCTGGTCTTTGCTTTTTTCCGTCCTCCCTATAATATTTAATAAGGTGACCGCCTCTCTTTTTGTCAAACAAAACGAAAACTTGCGTATTTTCTTCAAAAAAACATGGGAAATGTTTGGAGGGTATTGGTAAAAGCTGTACCTTTGCACTCGCTTTTCAGAACTGCGGCAAATGCCTAAGACTGAGAGCAACGAGAAAGAGTTCTTTGAGAAGATTACATACAACAGAGAGTAGTACAAGAAGCGATTCCTACACCTTATTATATATAGGGTATGGGAATTGGGTAGAAGAAACGAACCGTT